>JBKPHO010000530.1:0-12386 GCA_046729915.1 Actinomycetota bacterium
GAGCCGCGAACGCGGCAGTTCCTCGAGCGGATCATCGCCGCAGGCCGTCTCTAGTTCGTACTCCGTTGTAAAACGACTGTAAGGCCCGCCCCGCACGCCGCGTGTTCCGCCTGCAAACGGGAACTTTTCACAGGAGACCCACATCCAGGAGGGGAACGCACACATGAAACGCCATGGACTTCTACTCGCCGTCGCGCTGCTGGCTCTTGCCGGCTACACCGGCGCGCAGGCCGCGACGTCGGCGCACAAGACGGTGATCTGCCACGCGACGAAGAGCGGCAAGAAGCCGTACAAGCGCATCGTCACGGCGAACCGCTCGATCATCCGAGCGCACACCGTCGGCCATCACGGCGACATCATCAACCCGGTGGGCGGCACCTGCCCGTCGCAGCCGCTGAGTTGGTCGCGCGGCGGCCGGCCGATCAGCGCGAAGCTGACACCGGTCGCGCCGAACACGCTCGGTGACGGAACCTTCGTCGCGCGCTCCAACATCGGCCAGGGCCGTATCTGCTGGAAGCTGACCGTCAACGGCCTCCTCGACGTGACGGCCGCCCACATCCACTACGGGACCGGCCCGAACGCGACTCAGATCGCCGTGCCGTTCGCGCTGCCGACGCCCTTCACGGGCACCGCCACGGGCTGCGCGGACGCTGCGCGGGCGCTCGTGAAGCAGATCCTGATGAAGCCCGGGAACTTCTATGTGAACGTGCACACGACGACGTATCCGTCCGGGGCGATCTCCGGCATCCTGAAGAAGGGCGCCAAGCACTAGCGACCAGAGACGCTGCGAGGCCCGGCTCGCCGGGCCTCGTTGCCTGCGCTGCCTCTAAGCTTCGACGCTCCGCGATCAGGAGGTTGTTCCCATGGAGGCAGGCAGCCAGATCCCCGGCGAGAGGCCCTATCCGGTGCAGTTCGCGGTCGACTACCCCGACCGCGATCTCAACCGCCTGACGACCGCGTTTCGGCTGATCGTCGCGATCCCGATCGTGATCGTCCTCGCCACGATCGGCGGCGAGGGTGGCGGAGGAACCTACGCGGGGGAGCACTGGCGCTGGGGCGCCGGCACAGCGGGACTGTTGTTCCTGGCGCCGTTGCTGATGATCGTCTTCCGCCAAAAGTACCCGCGCTGGTGGTTCGACTGGAACCTCGAGCTGATGCGGTTCGAGAACCGTGTCGGCGCCTACCTCGCGTTGCTCGACGACCGATATCCCTCGACCGACGAGCATCAGTCGGTGCAGCTCGACTTTCCGTACCCGGACGCCGAGCGCGACCTCAACCGCTGGCTTCCGATCGTGAAGTGGCTGCTCGCGATCCCGCACTACATCGTGCTGATCTTCCTCTGGCTCGCGGGCCTCGTGTGCGTGATCTTCGCGTGGTTCGCGATCCTCTTCACCGGCAGATACCCGCGTGGGCTGTTCGACTTCGTGGTCGGGGTGATCCGCTGGGGCAACCGCGTGCTCGGCTACGCGTTCGTCCTCGTCACAGACGAGTACCCGCCGTTCCGGTTGAGCCAATGAGCGAGCTGGCAGTACTGCAGGTCGTCGGCTCCGAGCCAGAGGCCGAGGTCATGCTCGCCCTCTTGCGCAGCGAGGGCATCCCGGCCATCGCGCAGAAGACGAACTTCGCGGCCGGGCTCGCCGACGGGTCGCTCAGTCCAGGCGGCCCGCGCGAGATCCTCGTGCACGCCGAGAACCTCGAGAAGGCCCGCGAGGTCCTGGAGCAGGCGCCGCCGGTCTAGGGCGCGGAGACCCCGTCGAGCAACGCCCAGTTCGACGCGAGGGCGGCCTCGGCGAGAGCGACCAGCCGCGGGTCGTCGGCGCCTTCGAGCCTCGCTCGCGCCTCCGCGGCGTGCTCATGGTCGAGCTCGCCGTGCACGGTGAAGTACTCGACCGCCGGCGAGTCGTCCCGGAAGCCGAAGTGCTCGACCAGCCCGCGGAGCTTCGTCTCCGAGATCGCCGGCTGACCGGCCTCGATCGCGTAGAGGATCGCGGCGGCGCCGAGCTCGTCGTCGGCCGCGGCCCAGGCCGAGGCGCAGCAGCGCGTCTGGGGGAGCGGCTCGGCGGCCTCGGTACCGAGCGCGGAGGCGAACTCGTCCCAGAGCGCGATGTGCCTAGCCTCCTCGTCGGCGTGCAGCCGTGCGGTTCGCGCCGCGCGCGCGAGCGCCACGACCGCGTGCCGGTACTCGCCGGCGTAGCGGGCCAGCTCCTCGCGTGTCAGCTCTCCCTGCTCCCAGCGCGTGTAGAACGGATGCTCGAGCACGTTCCAGCGCTCCCGAGCCGCGTCGATCCCTGCGATCACGTCCATGTGGCTCCTCCCTCCCGTCGACCCCTGCACCCACGATCCTACTCCGGCTGGCCGACGCTGACCGATCTTGGCACTCTGGTCGCGTGGGGCTCGTTGCCGGGCTGCGGCAAGTGGTCAAGGTCCACGGTCAGGGCCGCGCCGCGCTGCGCGTGCTCGACGGGCTCGACCTGGAGGTGCGGGCCGGCGAGCTCGTGGCGGTCACCGGGCGCTCGGGGTCGGGCAAGTCGACGCTGCTGAACATCGTTGGCGGGCTCGACCGAGCCGACAGCGGCGTCGTCGAAGTCTGCGGCGTCCGGCTCGACGGCGCCCCCGAGCGCTCGCTGGCGCCCTTGCGGCGCGACCACATCGGCTTCGTCTTCCAGGCCTTTCACCTCCTCCCGGAGTTGACGGGACTCGAGAACGTGCTCCTGCCGGCGCGGCTCGACGGTCGCGGGCCGGCGCTCGAGCGTGGCGCACAGCTCGTCGCCCGCCTGGGCCTTCGCGATGCGGCGCAGCGCCTGCCGGCGGTGCTCTCCGGCGGAGAGCAGCAGCGCCTTGCAATCGCGCGTGCGCTCGTGAACGACCCGCAGCTCGTGCTCGCCGACGAGCCGACGGGCAATCTCGATGCCGAGTCGGGCGCGCTCGTGCTCTCGCTGCTGCGGTCGATTGCGTACGAGGGGCGGGGCGTGCTGCTCGTCACTCACGAGCGCGACGCCACGCGACGGGCGGACCGCGTCCTTCGGCTCGAGAACGGCCGTCTTCGGTGAGGGCCGTCCTCGTCTATGCGCTCGCCCGACTGCGGATGCGCCGGGGCCGTGTGCTCCTGGCCGCCGGAGGGATCGCGGCCGCGGCGGCGATGCTCGGGGCTTCGGTCACGGTTGCCTACGGGCTCGACACCGGCTTCGAGCGCACGGCGGGCCGGGCGCAGCTGCCGGACATCCTGGCCACCTTCCAGCCGGAGCGGCGCTCGGAGGTGAAACGGGTGGTCTCGAGCCTCGCCAACGTGCGGGCGAGCTCGTACCGGCTGCAGGTCTCGCACGTCTTCCTGGCGGCGGGAAGCCGGTACGAGAACGACGCGACCGTGATCGGCCGCCGGCGCCACGGCCCGCGCGGCTATGCGCTCGTCGGCGGCCGCGACTTCGGCGCTCCCGGCGAGGCGGTGATCGAGAAAGGCCTCGCGCGCGCGTGGCACCTGCGACTTGGGTCGACCTTCGAGCTGTCGGGAGACGGCACCCTCGAGCGCCTGCGAGTGGTCGGCATCGCGGTCGGGCCGGACAACGTCGCCTTCCCGCTCTCGGGCGGGCCGCGGATCTGGCTCGGCTACCGCGAGGCCGCGCGGATCACCGGCTTCCCCGCCGGAACGGTGAACTCGGCGCTGGTCTGGCTGGCGAGCCCGCGGCTCGTCGACGTCACGCTCGCCCAGGCGCGCTCCGCGGCCTTCGGAGTGGAGGGGCTGCGCTTCACCACCCGTGCCGGGCTGCGGGTGCTGATCGGCCAGGCCGCGGGAATCGTGATCGCGTTGCTCGTGGCCTTCTCGCTGATCGCGCTGGTCGTGGCCGGGACGATGCTTGCCGCCTCGGCGAACGCCGAGGTCCAGCGGCGCGTCCAGGGGCTGGGTCTGCTGCGGGCTCTGGGGGCCTCGCCGGGAGCCGTCGTCGCGTCCGCTGTGGTGGAGGCGGTCGTGGTGGCGCTTCCGGCCGGTGCGATCGGCCTCGTGGCGGGCTGGGCGGCCGTCGTCTCTCCGCTGGACGGGCTGCTCGCGAACCTGAGCCAGCTCGGTCCCGGAGTGTCGGTGGCGCCGTTGCTCCTTGGCGTGCTCGCCGGCCTCGTCGCGCTCGTCGCGGCCGCGTCCGCCTGGCCGGCCTGGCGCGCAACCCGCGGCCCCGCGGCTGCGACCCTCCAGCGCGGCGACGTGGTCGGATCCGCCCGGCGCCTACCGGGAGGAGGCGGGCCGGCAGGGCTGGGGCTGCGCATGACGCTGGCGCGTCCGGCCCGGACGGCCGGAGGGGTCGTCGTGCTCGGCTCGGCCGTCGTCGTGATCCTGCTCATCCTCTCGATCGCGGCTCTGCTGCTCCGGCTCGACCGGGACCCGGTCGCGGTCGGCAAGCGCTACCAGCTCACCGTTTCCGCGTCACCCGCCGAGGCAGCGCGAATCTCACGGCTCCCGGGTGTGGCCGCGGCGGCGCCGCGCTACGACGTCAACGCGGCGGACTCGTTCGACCTGGGCGAGCCGTTCTCGCTGATCGCCTTCCCCGGCGACCACACGCGCTTCGAGGCGCCGGAGCTCGATGAAGGGCGTCACCTGCGCAGCCCGCGCGAGGTCGAGGTCGGTCTCGGGCTGGCGCAGATCCTGAACCTGCGCCCGGGCGCGACGCTCGCGGCGCAGCTCCCGAGCGGCAGCGAGGTGCGCTTCAGGGTTGCGGGCGTCGTCCGCGCGCTGGAGCGGCAGGGACGCGTCGCGTACGTGCAGCCGGAACGGCTCCTGGCCGGCGAGCCGGGCGCGCCCTCGGAGATCGCCGTCCGACTGCGGCCGGGCGCCGACGGCTCGGCGGTCCGCCGCGAGCTCGAGCAGATCGGCCTCTTCGCCTCCTCGTCCCGCGGCATCGCCGGCGAGTCCGTGCAGAACTGGGCCTCGCGCTCGAGCGGGTTCATCGGCCTGCTCGTCGCGCTGCTGCGAACGGTGGCCCTGCTGGACGCCCTCGTCTGCCTCTACGCCATCGCGCAGCTCCTCGCGCTGACCGTGCAGGAACGGCGGACGGGCCTCGCGGCCGTGCGCGCGCTCGGCGCGGGCCGCCGACAGCTCGCGAGCGTCGTCGGGTCGGCGGCGGCGCCGATCGTCGTCGCGGCCATCGTGGTCGGCTTCGCGGCCGAGCGCTGGCTGGTCGGGCCGGCGGTCTCGCGCCTCGCGGCGAGCTACGTCTCGCTGTCTCTGCAACCGTCGTCGGCGGCGGTCGCCGCCACGGCAGCGGGGCTCCTCGCCGGCACCGCGGTGACGGTGCTCTGGGCAACGCGCCTGGTCACGCGAGGCCCTGTCGTCGATTGGCTCCGAGAGCGCTAGCGAAGGGCCGAAAACCCGGGGTCAGATCTTGCATCGCCACATTTGCGTGAAGGATCTGTGACAACGCTTCCAGACACCTTTGAGCTGCGCCGGCGCGTCCAAACGGAAGTCACACTCTTGACGCACGTCCGCAAGCGCCTTCTCGAACCGATGTGTCATTGCAAGACCTGACCCCGGGGTTAATGGCCCCGGGGACGCCCGGGGAGATACAGGCGCGCGTTGCGGTCGGTTCTCGCGCCCGCGAAGCGCTGCACACGGCCGCCCTGGTAGTCGAGGTAGGCGAGCTGGCGCGAGATCGCCGCCTCCTCGTCTGAAGGGTCCGGGTCGATCATCCACGTCTGCAGGACGAGCCCGCCGCCGGCGGTGCGGTCGAGCTCGAAGGCTCGCGCCTGCTGGGGGTAGTCGGCGAGCGACGAGGTGCCGATCAGCCAGTAGCCGCCCGACGGCGTGCGGCGCGCCGTGATCGTGTTCCGGTGCGTGTCACCGGAGATCGCCGCGACGACGTGCGGGTCGCGGTCGAGCACGGCGAGGGCCTCCTCTCCGCCTGCGACAGAGCGCAACGGCGCGTGCGTGAACACGACCACTGGCCGGTCGCCCGCAGCGAAAAGCTGCGCCGCGAGCCAGCGAAGCTGCCCAGGCCGCACGATGCCGCTCGAGCCGAAGCCGCGCCGGATCGTGTCGAGCACGATCGCCCGCACCCCCGCGCCGAGCTCGAAGGAGTAGTCGAGCAGCGGCCCGCTGCCCCCGTGCCCGCTCGCTCGGCGGAGCGCAGCCAGGACCTCGGGCGGCGACAGCTCGCGCCGAGCCGGGTCTGTCGCCACGGGCACGGAGCGACCAGGCAGCCCACCCCGCAGGAGCTGCGAGACCACCCCAGGCGAGAGACGGCGCGCGCGAGCTGCTTGCTCTGCCGCCGGATCCAGCCCGACGAGCTTGCGCCGGCCCGTCGCGATCGCCTCGGTCCGCGCGGTCGGCGCGAGGTTCCCCTGCACGAGCAGGTCGTGGTTGCCGACCACCGGGAACCAGGGCGAGTCCAGTCCCGGCGAGACGAACGGCCGCTCGGCCCGCGCGAGGAGGCCCGGATGGCGCGGCGGGTCGACGTCGGGCCGATAGTAGTAGGGATCCGGGTTCGCGGCCGCCTGGACACCCTGGTATCCGGGCGCTCCGCTGTTCGGGTCGACGCGCCCGCCGCGCAGGACGGCAAGCGCCTCCCGCAGCTCGTTGCGCTGGGCGTTGTCGATCAGGTCGCCTGTGACGACGACCGCCTGCGGCCGCAATGCGTTGAGCGAGCGCACAGTCGCCGCCAGCACTTGCCCGCTCAGCGCCTCCTGCGGGCGGAACGCGGACGTGAACGGCGCCCCGCCGCGGTCGAGCAGCTCCACTCGCGCCGGCGACTCCTCGTCCACCACGTGCGCGTCGGTGACCTGCGCGAACAGCGCCAGCCGTCGCACCACCCGCGAACGAGGCTCCAGCTCCGTCCGGTCGACGAACGGCTCGCCCGGCCCCCGCTCGAGCACTCCGTCGCCGTTGCGGTCGACGAAGGTCCCGTCCAGCGTCGACCCCGACCACCCACCGCCTCCGCGCGCCGCGAGCACGACACCGAGCGCCGCACCTCCCGCAGCAACGAGGAGCACCACAAGAACAGCAAGCCGTTTGCCGTCGATCCGGCCATGGTGCCCGAAGCCGCAACGCGACGAGGGCGGCCGCCGAGCCGCCCTCGCCCTCTGCCCACCACCAGCTTCCGCCTACTCGTACTGCAGCGCCGAGAGCACGTCGAGCCGCGAGGCTCGCCTCGCCGGAGCAACCGCGGCGAGGATCCCGGCCAGGATCGCCGTCACCGTGAAGGCCACGATCGATCCGACCGGAAAGGAGCACGCGACGCCGTACTTGCCGACGGCGTGCGTCACGGAAGCCGCGAGCAGGATCCCGAGCGGGAGCCCGAGCGCGGCGCCGATCAGCGCCGTGATCACGCTCTCGTGCCGCACCATCCGCCGGGTCTGCCGCCGCGTCAGGCCGACCGCGCGCACCATCCCGAGCTCGCGCGTTCGCTCGAAAACGGACAGCACGAGCGTGTTCACCATCCCGAACAGGCTCACGATCACCGACAGGGCGAGCAGCACGTAGAGCAGGTTCGTCATCGTCGAGATCCACGACGACTGACTCTTCACGTACTCGGTCTCTGTCTCGATCTTCGTGTCCGGGAACTGCGCGAGCGACCGCTCGAGCGACGAACGGGAGACGTTCCCGTCGATCAGCGTCAGCTGGTTGGACGGCCGCGCGAACGAGCCGTCGAACGCCCGCTGGGAGATCACGACGCCGCCGAGCAGCTCGTACAGCCGCGGCGGCTGGAAGACGCCCACGACCTTCAGGTGCCGCGGCTTCCCGGCCGGCGTGCGCAGCGTGAACGTGTCGCCGAGATGCAGGTCGTGCTTGTTGCCGAACGAGCGCTTGACGAGCGCACCCGTCGTGCCGAGCTGCGACAGCGCCCGCGCCGACGAGCCGTCCCGCCAGTCGAACCGGTAGAGGCCGGCGACGGTCTTCGGGTCGACGCCGTTCACGGTCGCGTTGGCGTTGCGCACGCGGCCGCGGTCGGCGCGAATGCTCGTGGAGCGGGTGATGCCCGGCGTTTGCTCGGCCGCCGTGCCCGCCGCAGCCGTGAAGGCCGACCAGCCGTTCTTCGAGCTGATCACCCAGTCGGCGCTCACCTGCTGGCGCAGGGCCCGGTCGACCGAGCCGTGCAGGCCCTTGCCGAGGACCGCCACGAACGAGACCAGCGCGAGGCCGATCATCAACGCGGCCGCGGTCGCGGCGGTGCGCGCCGGGTTGCGAACGGCGTTGCTCGACGCCAGCTGCCCGGCTGCGCCGCCGAACGTCCGCGCCGGGAAGCCGAGGACCTTCGCCAGGCCGCCCACGAGCGACGGCGCGAACCCCGCGACGCCAAGCAGGCCGACGACCGTGCCGGCGCCCAGAGCCAGCAGGCCCTTGCCCGAGCCGAGGTGGCCGCCGAGGGTCGCGTAGGCGATCAGCGCCATGGCGACCGCGAACAGCGCCGCGCCCACGATCGGCCCCAGCAGCCGGCGCCGCTCGAGCACCGCTCCCTCGCGGACGGCGGCGATGGGCGGCACGCGCGTCGCGCGCACCGCAGGCCACAGGCCCGCGAACAACGTTACGAACACGCCGAGCAACAGCGAGATGACGAACGTCCGCAGCGCGTAGACCGGCGAGCTCTGCGGCAGCGACAGCCCGAGCGAGTCGAAGAGCGCCGTCAGCCCGCGTGCGAGCCCGATCCCGGCCGCGATCCCGATCAGCGAGGCGAGCAGGCCGAGCACGAGCGACTCGAGCACGACAACGCGCAGCACCTGCCTACGGCTCGCGCCCAGCGTCCTGAGCGTCGCCAGCTCGCGCATCCGCTGCGCGACGGTGATCGAGAGCGTGTTGAAGATCACGAAGGCGCCGACGAAGAGCGCGATCCCGCCGAAGCCGAGCAGGAAGCCGCGGATCACCGACAGGAACGTCTGCACGTTCTTCTTGTCCGCCTTCGCCTGCTCGTCGCCGGTCTTGACCTGCACGCCGCCCGGGACGACCTGATCGATCCGGCTCACGAGCTGCGACTGCGAGACGCCGTGCTTCGCCGCGACCGAGATCGCCGTGTAGCCGTCGAGCCGCAGCAGCCGCTGCGCGGTCGGGATCGTGAAGACGGCGATCGTCGCCCCGCCGAGGGTGTCGACGTCGCCGTACTTGGCAATTCCGGTGATCCGGAAGCGCTCCTCGGGGCCCTTGGCGGCCGCGTCGATCGAGTCGCCGACCGCGAAGTCGTGCTTCTTCGCCGTGTTGTAGTCGATGACGACGTCGTGCGGGCCCCTCGACCAGCTCCCGGCAACGAGATGCAGCGGGTTGAAGCGCGGCTGCGACGGGTCGACGCCGAAGCCGAAGGTCGGGTTGCCGTTTGCGTCGATCGCCTTGCCGTCGCGGTCGATCAGCTTCGTGTTCGTGGTGTCGTTGTTCAGGTCGATGATCGAGCCGGCCGCCGCCTGCACCTCCGGCAGCCGGCGGATCTTCGCCAGCAGCGCCGGCGAGACGGTGCCGTTGCCGCTGTTCGAGTAGTCGACGAGCGACTGCCTGCTCACGACCGCATCCGTGTTGCGGTACGAGCTGGTGAAGATCGTGTCGAAGGCCTTCGTGATCGTGTCGGTGACGACGAAGCTGCCGCTCACCATCGCCACGCCGAGCACGATCGCGAGCGCCGTCAGGACGGCCCGTACGGGTCGGGCCGCGAGGCCCTTCAGCGAGACGCGGATCACCGCCCGGTCACCTCCTGCATCGCCGCCAGCACCTCGACCGGCGTCGACTCGGAGATGTCCTTGACGATGATCCCGTCCGCGATGAAGAGGATCCGGTCGGCCATCGCGGCCGCGCGCGGGTCGTGCGTGACCATCACCGTCGTCTGGTCGAGCTCGTCGACCGAGTGCCGCAGCAGCTCGAGCACCTCGCCGCTGGAGGCGGAGTCGAGGTTGCCGGTCGGCTCGTCTGCGAAGACGACCTTCGGCTTCGTCACGAGCGCGCGGGCGAGCGCCACGCGCTGCTGCTGGCCGCCGGAAAGCTGCGCCGGCCGGTGCGAGCGGCGCTCGGCGAGGCCGAAGGTCTCGAGCAGGCCGTCGACCCACTCGCGCTCCGGCTTGCGGCCGGCGATCGTGAGCGGCAACACGACGTTCTCCTCCGCGGTCAGCATCGGAAGCAGGTTGAAGAACTGGAAGACGAAGCCGATCTTCTGGCGCCGCAGCACCGTCAGCTTCTTGTCCGAGAGGCCCGTGATCTCGATGCCGTCGAGGCGGACGGTGCCGCTCGTCGGCCGGTCGAGCCCGGCCAGGATGTGCATCAGGGTCGACTTGCCCGAGCCCGAGGGGCCCATGATCGCGGTGAGCCGCGCGTCGGCGACGTCGAGCGAGACGCCGCGCAGGGCGTCGACGGCGGTGTCGCCCTCGCCGTAACGGCGGACGATGTCGGCGGCGGAGACCGCGACGGGCTCCGCGGCGGGGATCTCCTCGGGAAAAGCGGCTTCGGCGGCAATGGCTGCGGTGGACATGGCGTTATCTCCTGGTGGGTCGAGGTTTGCCGCCCCATCGTGCGCGCGCGCGTCATCCCTTCGCATTGGGGGCGCCCCTAAACCGGCCCCCAAGGTTTCCGGGACATGGCTCTACAATTGAAATCCCGGGCGTCGAGGAGGGTTCACCCTGAACGTTTCCGCAGTTCGAGAGGCTTCCGCGTCCTTGCCGACAGGCACGGTCACGTTCCTGTTCACCGATATCGAGGGCTCGACGCGGCTGCTCAAGAGCCTCGGACGCGACCGCTACGGCGAGGTGCTCGCGACGCACAACCGGCTCCTGCGCGGGGCTTTTTCGGATGCGGGCGGGCTGGAGATCGACACGAAGGGCGACTCGTTCTTCGTCGTCTTCGGAAGCGCGGGGTCGGCAGTCGAGGCGGCGGCCTCGGCGCAGCAAGCGCTTGCCGCGCAGGAGTGGCCGGACGGCGTAGACGTGCGCGTGCGCATGGGCCTGCACACGGGCGAGGCGAGCGTCGGCAGCGACGGATACGTCGGTTTTGCCGTGCACCAGGCGGCTCGGATCGGCGACGCCGGGCACGGGGGCCAGGTGCTGCTCTCGAGCACGACCGCGACCCTCGTCCGCCACGAGCTGTCACCGGCGCTCGGGCTCCGCGACCTCGGCGACACCCAGCTGCCGGACTTCGACCGCCCCGAGCGCCTCTTCCAGCTCGAGGTCGAGGGGCTCCCAGGGGAGTTCCCCCCGCTGTCCAGGCGCGAGCGCGACAAGGCGAAGCCGCGGATGCCGCGCCGCCGGACCGATGTCCAGGTCTCGACCGCGCCGCTGCTCGAGCGCGAGGCCGAGATCGCCGCGCTGCACGCCGTCGTCGACGCCGCCTCCTCGGGTGTCGGCCGCTTGGTCGCGATCGAGGGCCGGGCCGGGATGGGCAAGACGCGGCTCGTGGCCGAGGCTCGGGCTCTGGCGGCCTCGACCGGATTCGAGGTGCTGCTCGCCCGCAGCGCCGACCTGGAGCAGGAGTTCGCCTACGGCGTCGTCCGGCAGCTGTTCGAGCCGTTCCTCGCCTCGCTGCCGCCGGACGAGCGCGACGAGGCGCTGTCGGGCACCGCAGGCCTCGCGGAGCGGCTCTTCGGCGACGAGGAGCTGACCGGCGCGGCCTCGGGCGACCTCTCGTTCGCCGTCCTGCACGGGCTCTACTGGCTCGCTGCCAACATCGCGGCCCGCCGGCCGACCGCGATCGTGGTCGACGACCTGCACTGGACGGATGCGCCGACGCTGCGCTGGCTCTCGTTCCTGAGCCGGCGGCTGGAGGGCCTGCCGCTGCTCGTCGTGCTCGGCCTTCGCCCGCCGGAGCAAAGCGCGGAGACGGAGCTGCTGACGGAGCTGATCTCGGACCCCACCGTGCTCGTGATCAGGCCGACCGCCCTGAGCGAGACGGGGGTCGCGTCGATGGTGGAGCGCGAGTTTCAGGTCGCGCCTGACCCGGCGTTCGCCGGGGCCTGCCATTCGGCGACGGGCGGCAACCCGCTCTACGTGCGGGCGCTGGTGGACGCGCTGCGCGGCGAGGGCGTGGAGCCGGTCGCGCAGAACGCCGGGCGGGTGCGCGAGGTCGGCCCGGAGCCCGTGACGCGGCAGGTTCTGCTGCGGCTCTCGCGCCTGCCCGACGAGGCGCGCCGCTTCGCCACGGCCGCGGCGGTGCTCGGCGACGGCTCCGAGGAGCGGGACGTGGCCGCGCTGGCGGAGATCGACGACCGCCATCTCTCCTCGCTGGCCGCGACGTGGCTCGCGCAGGCCGACCTACTGCGCGTCGCGCCCCCGACGGTCGAGTTCGTGCACCCGGTCGTGCGCGCGGCGGTGTACGAGTCGATCGAGCCGTCGCAGCGGCTGCTGAAGCACCGCCGGGCCGCCGAGCTGCTGGCGGGCTCGGACGCCGAGCCTGAGCGCGTGGCGGCCCACCTCGACCTCGTGCCTCCCGTGGGCGACCCTTTCGT
>JBKPHO010000531.1:0-1749 GCA_046729915.1 Actinomycetota bacterium
CCGGAAGACGTGGAGCGGCGGCGAGAGCTGGTCTTCAAGCCAGGCGATGCTGGGGCCGTCGATGTCGCACCCGTGAAACTCGGCGCGCTCGGCCTCGGCGAGGAAGTGGCGCAGCGTCCGGCCCGCGCCGCAGCCGAAGTCGAGGACGCGCTTTCCCTCCCACGACCAGTCGTCCGGCAGCACCCGCTCGATGCGTTCGCGCGATTCGCGGCCGATCGCGTCGTATGCAGTCGCAACATCGGCGTCGTCGATTCGGCCGACGCGCTGCATGAGCTCGACCGGGGGCAGCGGGTGCTCTGCGCTCATGGCGTGAACGCTAGAACGCTCGCAAGCTTTCGGGGTGCTTGCGGACGAAGCGGGCGATGCTGCGCCAGTGCCACAGCGTGCGGCGGGTGAGGAAGCGGCGGTCGGTGACCGCCTGGTGGTGGTGGATCACGACCGCGTCGGGGACGTACCAGCGCTCCCAGGCGGCCCTGCGCGCTCGGTACGCGAGGTCGATGTCCTCGCCATAGAGGCGGTAGCCCTCGTCGAGGCCGCCTAGCTCCTCGAGCATCTCGCGGCGCAGGAAGAGGAACGCGCCGAGGAGCCAATCTGAGGATGTCGGTTCGGTCGGCCGTTCGTCGAGGAGGTAGTGCCGGCGCTGGCGGCGCTCGGGGTGAAGGACGCGGCGGAGCGGCGTGCGGCGGACGAGCGTGCCCCGGATCGTCGGGAAGCTCCGCCGCGACGGTTGCCAGCGGCCGTCGGGGTAGCGGAGCTGTGGGGCCGCGATGCCGCAGCGCGGGTGGGCGTCGGCGAAGGAGCGGAGCGCTTCGATCGCGCCGGGCCTCGCCTCGATGTCCGCGTTCGACGCGACGACATACGGTGCCGTGGTTGCAGCGACGCCGCGGTTGATGTTGGCGCCGAAGCCGAGCGTGCGCCCGTTGGCGATGACCTTCGCCCCGGCGTCGGAGGGAGAACCGCCGGGGTTGGCGACGAGGACGAGCTCGTCGACCTGGGGCACGAGGGATTCCAGGCAGGGCCCCGGGTCCGGATCGCCCGGCGTCCAGATGACGAGGGCGGCAACGCTCATGGGAGTGGAACGTTACGTCGACAGGAGCGGGGGTCGATCTAGCCGTGGCGCTGACGCCGTCTTGCGCCGCGACACATCCTCTCGTAGCACGATTCGTGCTACGCTTTCGAAGTGCCACGTTCGCTTCACGTTCGGCTCGACGACGCATCTGCAGCGGCGCTCGAGATCGTCCGCAGTGACGGGTTGACCGACTCCGAGGCAGTGCGCACCGCACTGCGTGAGGCGGCCGCCCGGCGACGGGCGCGCTCGGCGATTCGCGACGAGGTCCGACGCCTGGCTGTCGACGAGCGCGACCGAGAGGAGATGCAGATCATCCGGGAGCAACTCGCAGAGCTTGCTCCGCCGCTCTCCGAATAAGGTGGTTCGCGGCGAGGTCTTCCGCTTGCCGGCACCTCGAGCCGCTCGCGGCCACGAGCAACGCGGGGCTCGCTACGCAGTCATCGTCCAGGCCGATGAGTTCCTCGACCTGAGCACTGTCCTCGTCTCGCCCACCTCGACGAGGGCCCGCCCGGCAAGCTTTCGCCCCACGATCACCCTCGACCGTGAGGAAACGCGCGTCCTCGTCGAGCAGACGACAGTCGTCGATCCGCAGCGCCTTGGTCGCTCCGCAGGCCGCCTCGATGCGAACGAGCTTCGCTCCGTCGACGAGGCCCTGACGCTCGTCCTCGGCCTCTGAGGCC
>JBKPHO010000532.1:0-4018 GCA_046729915.1 Actinomycetota bacterium
TGGCGATGTCGACGCCAGCGAGGTCGAGCCCGAGAGCGGCGACCGCGCGCAACGCGAGCGCACGCGCCGCTGGCGGCGCGACCGCTCGCGTGCGGACGGCGCCCAGGGCGACGTTCGTCCGCCATTCGCCCGGGAGGGCTCGGCGCTCGACCGCGCCCACGACGCGACCGCCGGCGACGACGAGGCGGAGGTCGCGGCCCGTCGGCTCGACGAGTGACTGCACCAACGCGCCGTGGCGACGGAACCAGCGCCGGTGCCGGAGGCGTTCGAGCCGCGCCCGCAGCTCGTCCTCGTCGCGACAGCGGTAGACGTCGCGGCCCCAGCTGCCGAAGCGGGGCTTCACCACGTACGGGGGAGGAAAGGTTGGAACCGACACCTCGCGGAGGTGCGCCGTCTGCGGGTGCGCGACCCTCGCCCGGCCGAGGAGGAGGGCGGTGGAGAGCTTGTCATGGGCGGCGAACAGGGCGAGTGGACTGTTCAGGAGCTGTACGCCCTGACGCTCCAGCCATGGCAGCCGCCAGAGCCCGGGCTCGATCCCGTCGAGGGTCGGCAGGACGTCGAGGCGCGCGATCGCGAGATCGCCTCGCACAAGGCGCGGCGGCGTGGCGGCTTGCGCGCGCCACGCGCGCTGCCCCTGCTCGGCAAGGGCCGCGGCCAGTGCCCAATTCGTCTCCGTCGCCTTGCCGAGGATGACGACCGAGCGGCGGCGATCCGCGGGTCGCGGTGACCGCGCCGCCACGCTCTCGTGCCGTTGGATCGTGAGCTCGACGTCTGCGACTGTCATCACGCGAGTTCAGCAGCCGTGATTAAGGTCGGCGTGAGCGTGGGCTAAGAAAGGCCTGAAATCTCGGACGAGTTCGGCCAGATGACGTCTCTGGCGCTCGAGTTCGGCCGTGTGCGCGGCGAGGTCGAGCGTGCTGGCGCCTTGGTCTTCGAGGATTGCGCGCGCGAACACAAGCCCTTTGATGTGGAGGAGCGTCTGCTCGATCGCGCGGGCGCGCGAGGAACGGCCGGCGGGTGGTGCGGGAGCAGGAGTCGCGCTCGCCTCGACCCGCCCAATCGGCCTGCGTCGTGCCGGTGACGTCGCCCGCTCAGTCACCGGATCCAGATCCTGCTTCGCCCCGGAGCGCGCGCCGGGTTGTGCGTTGGGGAGTCGTGGAGCGCTGACTCGAGCCTTGTGCGGAGGGCCTGGTTTGCATGACGCCTTCGAGAGACAGGAACTCGATTACACCAAGCGTCCAATCGGTCTCTCCGTCCGTTCAGTCGATGACGGGCCGGGCAATCGCGGGCGGCTCGCGGCCGGCGACGAGCCACCCGGCCGCGGCGGCGCAAAGTGGCACGCCGACGATTGCAAGGACGAGATAGAGGACGGGGACGTCGCTCAAATAGCCGAGGTCGTCGTGGTACATCGCCAGGAGGACGATGTAGGCGCCCGCGATACCGAGCAGCGCGCCGAGGAGGGCAAGCGCCCCAGCGGTGGCGGCAGTCAGCGTCCGGCGGATGCCGGAGGTCGCTCCCGCGGCGGTGAGGGTGCGGAGGTCACCGGAGCTCTCGCTGCGGATCAGTCCGACGGTCATCGCCAGGATCGCGAGCGCGAGGAGTGCACCGGCGGCGGTCGCGATCGCCATGAGCTTCGTCGGCGGGTTCTTCGTTCTGCGGACCTCGATCGTGAGCCCGGCTGGCGCTGCGGCATCGCGGGCATCGGCGATCTGGCCGCTGGTCAGCGGTCGACTCGACTCAACGAGCCAGCCGGCCGGAATCTGCTTCCAGCCATGGCGGCGAAGACCATTCAGAGTGATGAAGTTCGCCGGGTTGCGGCCGCTGTCGGCCCCGAAGAGATGTCGGCCGACCTCGATCTTCTGGACGTTCGTGACCGCGAACCCCTTGCGGCTGGTCATGCTCGGGATGACGAGGTCGTTGGCCTTGACGCTGCGGTCGAGGAGGAAGTCGGTGCTCGGGTCGATCGTGGCCGGGTCGATTCCCAGGTACCGGAGCACCGCAGGCGTGGCGACATACAGCTGCGACTGGCTCGTAAACCGCTTTCCGTCCGATGTCTTCGTGAGCTCGATCGTGGGAAAGACTCGGGTATTGCCGACGGCCATGGGTGTCAACCCCGCTTCCACGGCTGTACGGAGCGGGGTCAGCGTCGCTTGGTCGAGTCGCGCGGCGAGCTGCTGGACGCTCGCCCGCAGCCGTCCCATCCGAGCGAGCGCATCGACTGGGGTGAGCTCCCGAGCCTCCGACGGGCCGAGGTAGACCCGGATCTGTCGGTCGGAAAGGCTGGCCGGCTCACTCGCGCGCTTCGCCTCCTCGGCCGAGGCGACGACGACGACAGTCGCTGCGATGCCTAGAGCGAGCGTGACCGCCGCGAGCGCAGCTCCGGAGCGGGCCTGGTAACGGGCCAGGTCCCGCAGCGCCAGTCGCGGCGCAATCGAGAGTCGCCCGGCCACGGCGGAGAAGCTGCGGATCGCCAGCGGGCCGAGGAGCAGGCTGCCGAGGATCGTCGCCAGGAGCCCGGCGATGATGAACGCCGGTTTGTCTCGGTTGGACATTGCCAGGGAGCCGATGCCGATCGCGATCAGCACCGCGGCCGCGATCGCCGAGTACCGTGCCGGTCTCGGCTTGGGCGGTCGTCCCGAGAGCGCGAGCAGCACCGGGAGGCGGGCGACCGTTCGCCCGGGCCACCAGGCGGCTGCCGTCGCCCCGAGGATCGCGAGGGAGCCGGCCGCTGCGATCAAGCCCCAGGGAAGGCTGAGCCGGTCGATCCGATGGTCGACCGCGGCCTCGAGCGTCGACGCGAAGCCGACCCAGAGCGCGAGACCGACGACCGTCCCGACGATCCCGGCGATCGCCCCAACGGCGGCGCCGTTCGTCACCAGCACGAGGCGGACGTGCTTCTGCGTCGCGCCGACGGCGGCGAGCATGCCGAGCTGGCGGAGCCGGCGCTGCGCGACGACTGCGAACCCTGCAGCGGCAACCAGCGAGGCCAGGAAGAGGAAGACGGTGGCGACCGAGAACATGACCAGGTTCTCGGCCGTGCTGCTGACGTCGTTTCCGCGAGCCATCGCGCCGGTGAAGGCCGAGCGGGACCGGTCATCGGGCTGCGAGTCGTAGAAGGACCTCGTCGCAGCCGAGTCGTGGCTCGCGCCGACGAGGACGTCGACCTGATCCGGCCTCGCGGACGAAGGCGAGATGAGAGCGAACTCGTCGCTCAGCTTGCTCGGGTTCTCGACGATGCCGACGACGGTCCGTCGATGGCCGTCGAGAGCGAGGGTCGAGCCGATCTCGAGCCGCAGCGAGTCCGCTACGCCATCGGTGACGGCCACTTCGCGTGGGCCCGACGGATACCGGCCGCGGCGGAGCGCGAGCAGGTCGTCGCTATACGCGCCTCCGGGGACCTGTGACCGGTAGTCGATCGTCTCGACGCTGCCGGGGACGGAGACGGAGCGGTGGCCGATGACGTCGAGCGTCCCGAACGCTCTCTTGGCGGCGGCGAGCCCCGCCTGGAGCTTCTGTGGATCGGAGCCGTCGAACGAGAGCACCTGGTTGGCCGAGCCGAAATCGCTGTCGTCGGCGGGAAGCGTGTTGTAGGCGATCGTGATGCTGCCGATCGCGGCGGCGACGGCGACGGTGAGAAGCGTCAGCACCAGGAGCTGCTGCCGCCACTCGCGCCGGAACATGCGTCCGGCCCAGCGGATCACGGCGCGCCGGGCGGCGACGCCGCCGTTTCCGGACCCGGCCAGCGGCGAGGGATGGGCGACCGCACTCATCGCCGATCACCTGCCGCGAGGAGCGACTCGGGGCCCGGGGCAGCTGCGGTCTGGTCGACGACGTGGCCGTCGCGCAGGAAGACGACGCGATCGGCCCACGAAGCTAGCTGCGCCTCATGCGTGACGACGACACCCGCGACGCCGCGATGCGTCGCGGCGCGCAGCAGGCGCATGACCGCTTCGCCATTCACGGAGTCGAGGGCGCCCGTCGGCTCGTCGGCGAGGAGCAGGCCGCGCTGACCGACGAT
>JBKPHO010000533.1:0-3098 GCA_046729915.1 Actinomycetota bacterium
GGAGTTCAGCTGGTAACGCGCCTTGTCCGCACGTGGGTCGAGGTCGATTGCGCGCGTGTACTCGGCAACCGCCCGCCGAAGCTCGTTTCGGGCATGACACTCGAGCAGGTAGCCATAGTCGCGGCGAAGGACGCCCGAGTCCGGCGCCTCGGCGAGGGCCTGTTCGAACAGCGGTTTCGCAGCGAGGAAGTCGCGCTCGTCTCCGAGCGCCTCGTAGCGCTCGAGCAGCTCGTGCTCGTTCATGGGAAACCCGCCTCTCTGGGCACGCCGGAACGCCCGGCCACCCTCAGGAAAAGGTCCCGCGTCCCGAGGAGCCTGGGCACACCACCTACGGCCTCGCAGGTTGCGGGCCGTGACAGCCGGTGCGCTAGAGACGCAGGCTCATCGAGAGCGACGGTAGCAAGCCGTCGCCGATTGCGTAGCATCGCGGGCTTGAATCCTTTCGGCCACGTCGACCTCCGCGTCTCCGATCTCGAAGCGGCACACGACTTCTACGAAGCGCTGCTGCCGGAACTCGGCTTCACCGAGCGCTACCACAGCGAGGCATGGAAGGTCTGGGCGACAACGGATCCGCCGCCGTCAACAGCCTACTTCGCCGTCACAGAGGCGCCCGCCCACGTCGTAAACGGGAATCGGATCGCGTTCTGGGTCGATTCGGCGACGGAGGTGGACCGGCTGGCGGAGGTCGCGTGCCAGGCTGGCGCGCGCGATCCGAGCGGGCCGAAGCCGATGCCGTACTCGCCGGGCTACTACGCGGTCTTCTTCGCCGATCCGGCGCGCAACCAGCTGGAGATCTACGTCCGCCCCGAATAGTCCGGCAGTTCCGGTGCTAGTCGGCGAGGGCTTCGCGGAGGAGGCGCCGCGCGGTGGCTGCGAACTCCGGGTTGGTGTCCTCGTAGTAGGGCACGGCGATCAGCGCGAGCGAGAGCGCCCAACCGCGACCCCGAGCCCACGTCGCGTCGTCGACGCCCAGCCGTTCGCGGAACGCCCCTCTCGCCTCTGCCGGGAGTAGGCCCCACGCGATGATCAGGTCGCAGGCCGGGTCGCCGACGCCCACGCCTGCCCAGTCGATGACGCCCGTGAGCCGGCCGCCGCGGAGGAGCAGGTTCCCCGGCAGGAGATCTCCGTGGACCCAGACGGGAGCACCGGACCACGGCGGCGCCGCGAGCGCTTCCTCCCAGGCGGCGGTCGCCGCGTCGGTGTCGATCGTGCCGCGGAGGGCGATCAGCGAGGCGCGGGCCCGTTCGTCCTGGACCTCGAGCGGCACGCCGCGGCGGGCAGGCGGCCCACCGTCCGGGTCGATCGCGTGCATCGCCTCGACGAACCGTGCCGCATCCTCCGCGAGGCTTTGCGGGTCGCCGGCGCCGTCGGGGATCGGGTTCTCGCCTTCGAGCCATGAGTAGACGCCCCAATCCCACGGATATCCCTCCGTGGGTGCGCCCCTGGCCAGTGGCAGCGGCGTCGCGACCGGAAGACGAGGCGCGAGCACGGGCAGCCAGCGGAAGTCCGTCTCGATGCCCCCGACGGCCCGATGGATCCGCGGGAGCCGGACGACCAGCTCGTCGCCGAGTCGATAGAGGGCGTTGTCCGTCCCGGACGAGGGCACGCGTTCGATGCGAAGGCCGGCCCAGGCCGGAAACTGCGCCGCGAGGAGCCGACGGACGAGACCCGTGTCGGTCTCGACCTCGTCCGCGTGCATCCTGCGCGGCGGCACCTCGCCGCCTTCAGTCGAGCGAACGAACGACGCGGGCCGCGTTTCCGACCGCAAGGACACGCGGCGGGAGGTCGCTTGCCACGACGGCGCCCGCGCCGACGACGGTGTCCGGCCCGATCGTGACGCCGGGGCAGACGATGACCCCTCCTCCGAGCCAGACGTTGTCTCCGATCGCGATCGGCTCGGCGGCTTCCCACTTTTCACGCCGCGGCTCGCGCTCGAGTGGATGAGTGGGCGTGAGCAGCTGCACGCGCGGTCCGATCTGCACGTCGTCGCCGATGGTGATCGACGCGACGTCGAGTGCCACGAGCCCAACGTTGACGAACGTCCTGGCTCCGATGTGGATGTGGAAGCCGTAGTCGCAATAGAACGGCGGCCGGATCTCGCTGTCCTCGCCGAGGGCTCCGAGCAGCTCGGCGAGGATGCGCCGGCGGTGCTCGGGGTCGGAAGCGGAGGATTCGTTGTATTCCTTCGTCAGCTCCGCGGCCCTGCGGCTCTCGCGCGCGAGAACCGGGTCGTCGGCGATGTACAAGTCACCCGCGAGCATCCGCTCGCGATGACTCCGAGGATCCCCCGTACCCTCGTCGCCGGTCATCACCGCACGATAGTCAGGCCCAGGGCAGGTCGGCCCAAGCATCAGGGCGGCCGAGGCGCCAAGACGGGAAACGCGCGTAAGCCTCGGCGGGCGCGGGCGTCTCGGTCTCGACGCCGGCGCCGCGGGCGCGTGCCGTCTCGGAGAACGGATAGACGATCGTGTCGCCCTCGCGCCGCGCGCCGGTCATGAAGATCACGCACGGCGCGTCGCCCGTCCCGACGAACGCGTGGCGCGTGCCGGCCGGACAGTGGACGAAGTCCCAGGCGCGAAGCGGCCGCTCCTGCTCCTCGATCAGAAGCAGGCAGGTTCCGGCGAGCACGAGGAAGTCCTCCTGGCTGGACTCGGCGTGGTACATGCCGCTCGGCTTTCCGGGCTCGAGCACCGCCAGCGTGAAGCCGGTGTCGGCAAATTGTTGCGGCTCTGCGTCCGGTCGTTCCGCGAGCACGCGTTTGTTGCTCTCGAACACGCACCGCCCGCCGAAGGCGTCGTTCCGGATCCACGCCGCCTCGCCGACGTTGACGACGAACCAGCCTGGGCTCACAGGCGCGAGCCCCGACCCGACGTCCTCCAGGCGTGCCTTCTCGATCATCTTGGCGCTCCTTCCGTTGCGCTACCTATGGCGTACCTTGCATCGATCTGGGTAGCCTCCGGCCCCGCGAAAACGACCCCCAGGAGGTCCCATGAGCGGTTACGCAGTGGCGCATCTTGACGAGATCGACGAGATCAGCGACGGCCGCTGTCCCTCGCGGCCTGTCCGGCACCACTTCGGCATCACGTCCTTCGGCGTCA
>JBKPHO010000534.1:0-2052 GCA_046729915.1 Actinomycetota bacterium
AGTCGGAGCTGGAGAAGGGCCAGCGCGAGTACTTCCTGCGCCAGCAGCTGAAGGCGATCCAGGAGGAGCTCGGCGAGGGCGACGAGCAGCAGGCCGAGCTCAACGAGCTGCGCGAGCAGGTCGCCGAGAAGAACCTGCCCGAGGACACCCGGAAGGCGGTGGAGCGCGAGCTCGCACGACTCGAGAAGCTGCCGCCGGCAGCGGCGGAGTACGGCGTCATCCGCACGTACGTCGACTGGATCCTCTCGCTGCCGTGGACCGAGACGACCGACGACAACCTCGACCTCGATCGTGCCCGGGAGATCCTCGACGAGGATCACTACGACCTCGAGAAGGTGAAGGAGCGCATCCTCGAGTACCTCGCCGTCTCGAAGCTCAAGAACGACCTCTCCGGGCCGATCCTCTGCTTCGTCGGCCCGCCCGGCGTCGGCAAGACCTCGCTAGGGCAGTCGATCGCGCGCACCCTGGGCCGCAAGTTCGTGCGGCTGTCCGTCGGCGGCGTCCGCGACGAGGCCGAGATCCGCGGCCACCGGCGGACCTACATCGGCGCCATGCCCGGCACGATCATCCGCTCCCTGCGCGACGCCGAGTCGAAGAACCCGGTGCTGCTGATCGACGAGATCGACAAGATGGGCGCCGATTTTCGCGGCGACCCTGCGAGCGCGATGCTCGAGGTCCTCGATCCCGAGCAGAACTCCCACTTCCGCGACCACTACCTCGACCTGCCCTTCGACCTCTCGAAGGTGCTCTTCATCTGCACGGCGAACCAGCTCGAGACGATCCCCGGGCCCCTGCTCGACCGGATGGACGTGATCCAGCTCTCCGGTTACACGGAGGAAGAGAAGCTCGGCATCGCGCGCAAGTACCTCGTTCCGAAGCAGCTCGAGGCGCACGGCCTGAGCGGCGAGCGGGTGACGATCAGCGACAACACGCTGCGGATCGTGATGCGCGAGTACACCCGCGAGGCGGGCGTCCGCAACCTCGAGCGGCGGATCGCCGACCTCCTGCGCAAGGCGGCGCGCGAGATCGCGGAGGGCCGGGCGCAGAAGATCTCGATCGACACGCGCAAGGGTCGAGCCTGGCTCGGCGCGCGGCGCTTCCCGGCCGACCCCCGGAAGCGCACCGCCGACGCCGGTGTCGCGACCGGGCTCGCCTTCACGCCCGTCGGCGGCGACGTCCTCTTCATCGAGGCAACCGCGTATCCCGGCAAGGGCCGGCTGACGATCACCGGCCAGCTCGGCGAGGTGATGCGTGAGTCGGCGCAGGCCGCCCTGTCCTGGGTGCGCTCACACGCGGAGGAGCTCGGCGTGGCCGAGGACTGGTTCACCGAGCACGACGTCCACATCCACGTGCCTGCAGGAGCGGTGCCAAAGGACGGCCCCTCGGCGGGCGTGACGATCGCGACCGCGATCGCCTCGCTCGTGCGCGGCGAGCCAGTGGCCGACGACGTGGGCATGACCGGCGAGATCACGCTCACCGGCCAGGTGCTGCCGATCGGCGGCTTGCGCGAGAAGGCGCTCGCAGCCCAGCGCTACGGGCTTAAGCGCGTCGCCGTCCCGCGCGACAACGAGCCCGATCTCGAGGAGCTCCCGGCGGAGACGCGCAAGGAGCTCGAGTTCGTGCTCGCCGACTCGATCGAGGACGTCTTCGAGGTCGCCTTCGGCTCGGCAACCCGCTCGCGGCCGCGGGCCGCGCCGGGCTCAGAGCGGCAGGCGGCCGCGTCTGTTTAGCACGGCGAGCGCGGAGGGTAGAGAATTCAGCCAGTAAACGAGCGAAAGGACGGCCTGCCGATGGCGAAGGCGACAGACAGGGCGAAGGACAAAGTGTCCGACGTCAGGCCCTACGTGCAGCGCGCACAGCGCGCGATTCAGGACGAGGAACTGCGGGAGAACCTGCGCAGCGCGTACACGACGGCGCGCGACGTCTACGACCAGCTGGTCGGCAACCGCGGCGTCACCGGCGTGGCCACGCGCGTGGCGAGCGACAAGGACATCCAGGACCAGCTCCGCTCGGCGATCCAGGACCTCCGCAAGGCCGCCGACCGGGTCCAGC
>JBKPHO010000535.1:0-2413 GCA_046729915.1 Actinomycetota bacterium
GCGACGTTCCGCCAATCCCTCCTAGAGACGCCGCCTCACCAAGTCGGTCAGGAGGATCACCGCCAACGCGCTGCCTGCCGCGCCGAGGGTGATCGGAACCCACCGCGCGACCTGCTGGGCGGCCGCGGTCGCCCCGCACGCGACGAGCGCCGAGCCGGCGGTGATGGCGAGCGCGAGCTGGCGGGCGACGATCCGGATCGTCCGCTCCAGCGGCGTGATCCCGCGGATGTCGACCTGCAGGCGCTGGCCGGGGCGGGCGCCGCTGATCCGCTCGAACGACTCGACGAGCCGCTCGCCGCGCACCTTCAGCTTCTGCACGTCGTAGAAGAGGCGCTTCGGGTCGGCGCTCTCCTGGACGCGCGTGAGCAGGTTCTTCATCAGGAAGCGCCCGACGACGGAGAACGGGTCGAGCTCGGGGTCGAGCTCCGTGGCCGCGAGCTGCATCTGCGCCAGCGCCTTGCCGGTGAGGACCAGCGGAGCGGGCAGGCGGACGCCGTGCTGCGTCGAGGTGTGCGCGATCTCCTGCATCAGCGGGCCGAGCGAGATCTCGCCGAGGGACGTGTGGCGGTAGCGGCGCAGGAGCTGCGTGAGGTCGGCCTCGAGCCCGGCTGCATCGGCGTCCTCGGCCTCCGGGCCGGCCATGATCAGCACCACCTCGGTCAGGAACGGGACGTCTTCCTGCCAGAACGCGAGCAGCAGTAGGAGCAGTTGGCCCCGCATCTCCGGCGAGAGCTCGCCGACCATCCCGAAGTCGAGGAAGTAGATGCGGCCGTCGGCCCAGAGCATGTTGCCGGGGTGCGGGTCGGCGTGGAAGAACCCCTCGACGAGGATCTGGCGGTAGTAGCACTCGAGCAGCTGCCGGGCGGCCTCGCCGCGCTCCGGGCCTTGTGGGATCTCCCGGACGGGGACGCCGGGAATCTCTTCGAGCACCAGCAGGCGGCTCGTCGAGAGCTCGTCGTACACGCGCGGGGCGTCTAGGCGAGGGAAGGCGGTCAGGGCGGCGCGCAGGCGCTCGACGTTTTGCCCCTCGAGCCGGAAGTCGAGCTCGCGGCGGAGCGAGTCGGAGAGGTGCTCGATCGCCGCCGGGAGGTCGACGATCCTGCGCAGCGCCTCCCGGTTGCGCGTCTTCTGCGCGAAGAGCTCCAGGAGGCTGAGGTCGCGGAGGATGTCGTGCTCCGCGGTAGGCCGCTGGACCTTGACGACGACGCGGTCGCCGTTGTCGAGGACCGCGCGGTGCACCTGGCCGATCGTTCCGGCGGCGAGCGGCTCGGGCTCGATCGTCGCGAAGACGTCCTCCCACGGGACACCGAGCTCCTGCTCCATCACGCCGACGACCTCGTGCTCGTCGAGCGGCGTGACGCGATCCTGCAGGGCTGCCAGCTCGGCAATGGCCTCAGGCGGGACCAGGTCGGGGCGGGTGGAAAGGATCTGGCCGATCTTGGCGAACGTCGGGCCGAGCTCTTCGAGCGCCTCACGCAGGCGGCGCGCGCGCAGCTCCGGCGGGTCGTCGTCGCGGCGGGACTCGTTGAAGCCGTACCTGCCGAGGACGGTCGCGATCCGAGCCGCGCGCCCGAGCAGCCGCTGATCGGCCGCGGCGCTCACGCGTTCTCCCGGTGGGTCTGGACGATCACGACGGTGCACGGGGCGTTGTGGGAGACGCGGTTCGGCACGTTGTGGAGCAGGAACTCCCGCCGTCCGCTCATCCCGACGCTCCCGACCACGACCACGTCTGCGCGCTCGCGCCGTGCCGCCTCGACGATCGCCTCCGCCGGATCGTCTCCCAACACCACCGCCGAGCGCTTCCGCTCGCCGGCCAGGCCGTTGACGTGCTCCGCGAGCTCCCGCGCCACCTCCTCCCGCGAGCCGTTGTCGCCGACGAGCACCCGCAGGACGAGCAGCTCGGCCTCGTAGCGCCCCGCCATGTCCGCCGCGAACCGCACGGCGCGCTCGGCGGTCTCCGAGCGGTCCGTCGCAACCAGGACGAGCCGCACCGCGTCCCCGTCGGGGCGGCGGCGCAGGCGCATCAGGCGCTCCCGCCCAGCGCCTGCGGCAGCTCGGTGCGCGAGCCGATCCCGAGCTTCCGGTAGACGCTGCTCAGGTGCACCTCGACGGTCTTCGTCGTCACGAAGAGCTTCTGGGCGATGTCCTTGTTCGAGAGCCCCTCGGCCGCGAACCGCGCGACGCGCCGCTCGCTCGCCGTCAACGACTCGACGCCGGAGAGCAGCAGCCGCCGAGGCCGCGCACCCGTCGCCGCGAGCTCCGCCTCGGCCTGCTCAACGAGCGGCTGCGAGCCCGAGCGCACGGCGATGTCGAGCCCTTCCTTGAGCAGCTCCCGCGCCTCCACGCGCGCGTTCGTCCGGCGCAGCGCCGCGCCGAGCTCGACCATCGTCCGCGCCCGCTCCAGCTTCGCCGA
>JBKPHO010000536.1:0-2194 GCA_046729915.1 Actinomycetota bacterium
CGCCTCGCCGAGGAGATCCCGGGCGCCTACAAGCCCGACCAGTACCGCAACGAGGCGAACCCGCGCGCTCACTACGAGACGACGGGGCCCGAGATCTGGGAGCAGACCGGCGGCGAGATCGACGCGCTCGTGATCGCCGTCGGCACGGGCGGGACGATTACCGGCGCCGCCCGTTACCTGAAGGAGCAGAGCCCGGAGCTCACGATCGTCGGCGCCGACCCCGAGGGCTCGATCTACACGGCCGGCGCCGAGAAGCAGCACCCCTACCTCGTCGAGGGCATCGGCGAGGACTTCTACCCGGACACCTTCGATCCCTCGGTCGTCGACCGTTGGGTGACCGTCTCCGACCGCGACTCCTTCCTGACAGCAAGGCGGCTGGCGCGCGAGGAGGGCCTGCTCGTCGGCGGCTCCGGCGGCACGGCGGCCTGGGCCGCAGTCGAGCTCGCGAAGGAGCTCGGTCCCGACAAGACCGTCGTCACGGTCTTCCCCGACGGGGGCCGCGCCTACCTGTCGAAGTTCTACGACGACAACTACCTGATCGAGCTCGGCTTCCTCGAGCGGCGGGAGCCGGCGCCGAAGGTGGCGGAAGTGCTGCGCTTCAAGCACCAGGATGCGCCCGAGCTGCCGGAGCTCGTGACGATCGAGTCGCACCAGAAGGTCGGCGCCGCGATCGACCTGATGCAGCAGTACTCGATCTCGCAGCTCCCCGTGATGCGGCACGACGGCGGCGGCTCGCTTGCCGACGTCGTCGGCTCCCTGCAGGAACGCGGCCTGCTCGACCTGGTCTTCCGCAACCCGGACGCGCTGAACGAGGAGGTCGCGGCCGCGATGCAGCCGCCGCTCGCGGCGGTCGAGGCGGAGGAGACGCTCGACGAGGTCTTCTCGGCGCTCAGCGGCGGCAGTCCGGCCGTGGTGGTCGCGACACGCGGCCGCCCGACTGGGATGCTGACGCGCTCCGACCTGCTCGAGTACCTCGCCCACGGCCGGGGGAACTCGAAGTGACGGAGCGGCTCGAGGAGCTGCTGCGCGAGGCATTCCCCGGCGACGAGGTCGCGGTCGCGGACCGCACCGGCGGGGGCGACCACTTCCAGGTCACCGTGGCGAGCTCGCGCTTCGACGGGCTCTCGCTGGTCGAGCAGCACCGGCTCGTCTACGACGCGCTCGCAGTCCCGCTCGCCGATGGCACCATTCACGAGTTGCGGATCAAGACGAGAGGAGTCGCGTGAACGACGGCCTGCAGGAGCAGATCAAGGAGATCATCGAGACCGAGGACGTGGCGCTGTTCATGAAGGGCACGCCGGAGTTCGTGATGTGCGGCAACTCGCACCGCGCGCTGGAGGCGCTGCGGCGTGCGGGCGCTCCGGTCACCGCCGTGGACATCCTCCCCGACCCGCGCATCCGCGAGGAGCTCTCGGCCCTCTCGGGCTGGCCGACGATCCCGCAGGTCTTCGTCCGCGGCGAGCTCGTCGGCGGCGCGGACATCGTCGAGGAGCTCGAGCAGACGGGCGAGCTCGAGCGGACGCTGCAGGAGAAGCTCGGGCCGGAGTACCGCCGCGGCGAAGAGCGCGTAGTCGCCGTCGCCTGAGGGGGAGCGCCGATGATCGCGCCGCTTCTCGCCGGCGGCTGCGTCGCGATCGCGCTCGGCGTGGCCGCATCCTCGGCCCCGTCTCCGGCGCCGTCCTTCGCCGGCCCGCGGGCCTACAAGGCGGGAAAGAAGCCCTGGCGGATCGCGATCGCCGACCTGAACGGCGACGCCAGGCCCGAGCTCGCGGTCACCGCCGTGAACCACGCCAGCCTCACCGACACGGTCACCGTGCTCACGAACAGGGCCGGCGACTTCCACAAGAGGCGCACGTACAAGCTCGGGAAGGGGCCCGAGTCGCTCGCGGCGACCGACCTGGACCGCGACGGGCTGCGCGACCTGGCGATTGCCAACGTCTCCTCGGACACGGTCTCCGTGCTCATCAACCAGGGCAACGGCACCTTCCGGCCGCGCCGCGACTACCGGACCGGCGGCAGCCCGCAGTCGCTCGCGGCAGCCGACCTGAACGGCGACGGCCGGCCGGACCTGGCGGTCGCGAACTGGTACTCGAACAGCGTCTCGGTGCTCCTCAACCGGGGCGACGGCATCTTTGCGGACAGGCGTGACTACGCCGCCGGAAGCCGCCCGAACAGGTTCGCGGTCGCCGATCTG
>JBKPHO010000537.1:0-1765 GCA_046729915.1 Actinomycetota bacterium
GTCGAGCTGACCGATCGCGACGGCAAGAAGCAGAAGCTGACCGAGGCGCGCTGGGGCCGCTTCAGCCGCGCGCTCCACGAGTACGAGGGCTGGGTCTCGCGCCTGCGCGCGGACTTCGGCTCCGCCGCGGCGAACTTCGTCACGACGCATCGGCTGGTCGAGACCGAGGCCGCCGAGACGGGCGAGGTGGAGAGCGCCCTGGCCGCGCTCGGGCCGAACGGCTACGAGCTCGCGGTCGTGGAGACGACCGAGGACGGTGCGCGAATCCGGGTCGTCGAGCGCGAGACGAGCGCTGCCGTGCATGTCGTCGTGCCGGCGGAGCTGCTGGCCTCTCCGGTCTACACGAACCTGCGTAAGACACACGCGCGGCTGATCGAGATCGTCGGCGCGCCGCCGTTCACGCTGGCGCTCGGCAAGAAGTCGCGCCGCGCGGAGGGGTTCGAGGAGCTGCGCGACGCTGCGCTCGAGCTCGGCAAGGAGGGCATCCATGTGCGCCGCTTCAAGGGCCTGGGTGAGATGGACCCCGAGGAGCTCGCGCAGACGACGATGGACCCGGCCCGGCGGATGCTGATCAAGGTCGAGGTCGACGACGCGGCGGCCGCCGACCAGGTGTTCTCGATGCTGATGGGCGACCAGGTCGAGCCGCGCCGCGTGTTCATCGAGCAGAACGCGAAGGACGTTCGCTTCCTCGACGTTTAGTGCACTAGCGGATGGCGACGGTTGAACCACTAGGCCCCGGCCGGATCGAGCCGCGCGAGCTCGAGCAGGAGATGCGCTCGAGCTTCCTCGACTACGCGATGAGCGTGATCGTCGCGCGTGCTCTCCCGGATGTGCGGGACGGTCTCAAGCCCGTGCACCGCCGCGTGCTCTACGCGATGCACGAGGCCGGCCTGCAGCCGAACCGCTCGAGGCTCAAGTGCGCCCGCGTGGTGGGCGATGTGATGGGCGCCTACCACCCGCACGGCGACCAGGCGATCTACGACACGCTGGTTCGCCTCGCCCAGCCGTTCTCGATGCGCTACCCGCTGGTCGACGGCCAGGGCAACTTCGGGAACATCGACGGCTACCCCGCAGCCGCCATGCGCTACACGGAGTGCCGGCTCACGCGGCTCGCCACCGAGATGCTCCGCGACATCGATGCGGACACGGTCGACTTCGGGCCGAACTACGACGAATCGCGCCGCGAGCCGCAGATCCTGCCGTCGCGGCTGCCGAACCTGCTGCTGAACGGCTCGGCGGGGATCGCCGTCGGGATGGCGACGAACATCCCGCCGCACAACCTCGGCGAGGTCGTCGACGCGCTTGTGGTGATGATCGACGAGCCGACGATCGACGTCGACCGGCTGGTCAAGCACGTCAAGGGCCCGGACTTCCCGACCGGCGCGATCATCCTCGGCCGCGAGGGGATCCGCGAGGCCTACCGCTCGGGCCGCGGTCGGATCGTGCTGCGCGCCCGCACGCACATCGAGGAGCTGCGCGGCGGTCGCACGGCGATCGTGGTCAGCGAGCTCCCGTACGGCGTGAAGCGGGACGGAGACGACGGCGTGATCAAGAAAATCGCCCAGCTCGCAATCGACAAGGTCATGCCCGAGATCGCCGACGTCAAGAACCTCTCGGACAAGTCCGGGATGCGGATCCAGATCGAGCTGAAGCGCGACGCCGTGCCGCAAGTCGTCCTGAACAAGCTCTTCAAGCACACGCCGTTGCAGACGACCTTCGGCTACAACGCCGTCGCGCTGGTCGACGGCGTGCCCCGCACGCTGCC
>JBKPHO010000538.1:0-3166 GCA_046729915.1 Actinomycetota bacterium
GGACAACGTCCCCGTGCGGGTGAACGCGGTCGCCTACTTCCGGATCGTCGAGCCGAAGGCGGCGATCGTCCAGGTCGAGAACTTCCTGGCCGCGACCTCGCAGATCGCCCAGACAACCCTGCGCTCGGTCCTCGGCCAGCACCTCCTGGACGAGCTCCTCTCCGAGCGCGACAAGATCAACGCGATCCTGCAGGAGATCATCGACGAGGCCACCTCGCCCTGGGGCATCAAGGTCTCGATCGTGGAGGTCAAAGACGTCGAGATCCCGTCCGGGATGCAGCGCGCCATGGCGCGGCAGGCCGAGGCCGAGCGCGAGCGGCGCGCCAAGGTGATCAACGCCGAGGGCGAGTTCCAGGCCTCCGAGCGGCTCAAGGACGCGGCGCTCGTGATCGAGGCGCATCCGATCGCGCTCCAGCTCCGCTACCTGCAGACACTGCTCGAACTCGGGGCGTCGCAGTCGACCACGATCGTCTTCCCGGCCCCGCTCGACCTGCTGCGGCCGTTCCTCGAGAAGACGAACGCGGGCTCCACCTCCTGACGGACCTGCGGGTCGACCCGCTCACTGGGCGGCTCGTCGCCGTCGCGCCCGGTCGTTCGACGAGGCCAGGTGCCGACGCACCCCGGGTCGAACCCGTCACCACGGAAGAGCTCGATGTCTGCCCATTCTGCGAAGGGCGGGAGGACAAGACACCGCCAGAGGTGCTGGCCCTTCCTGCCGAGGGGCGCGAGCCGAACACGCCCGGCTGGTCCGTGCGGGTCGTACCGAACAAGTACCCGGCCTTCGAGCGACAGGAGGTGGTCGTTCACTCGCCGGAGCACGTGCGCTCCCTCGCCGAGCTCGACCCTGAGCAACTCGAGCTCGTCGCCGAGGCCTGGCGGCTGCGTGCTGCGGCTGCCCGCGCGGAGGGCAAGACCCTCTTCGCCGGCGTCAACGAGGGTCGCGCGGGGGGAGCGAGCCTTCCGCATTCCCACTCGCAGCTCGTCTGGCTCGCCGACGAGCCCCCGGCCTCGAAGGCCGAGCGCGGTGACGGTTGCAGGCTCTGCGACTACCTCGAGCTGGAGCGTGCCGAGGGCACCCGCGTCGTCGAGGAGCGCGACGGGCTCTTGCTCCTCTGTCCGTACGCGGGCCGCTCGCCCTTCGAGTGCCTGATAGCTCCGCTCGAGCACGAAGCCGACGGGTTTGGAAGCACGTTGCTCGGGTCCGCGCTCGACCTCGCGGCCGAGGCCTTACGACGCCTTGCGGCGGCCGAGGGCCCGCGACCGGCGAATCTTTGGCTCCACGAAAGCGGCCACTGGCACCTCGAACTCCTGCCGCGGTTGACGGTCTTCGCCTCGCTCGAACTCGGTGCCGGCCACTACATCAATACCCTCGCGCCCGAACGGGCGGCCGAGACGCTCCGCCGGGGCTAATCCGCCGGCTTCGAGTTGGTCTCGCGAAAACGGCGCGCGGCCTCGATCGCGGCGCCGAGGTTCAGGCCCTTGTCCTTGGCCTGCTTGATCAACATCACGGTCTCGAGCGCGTCGATGTCGTAGATGCGCTGCTTCTTGCCTTTAGTCGGGATCTGGGCCTTGTTCGTCCAGTAGTCGAGCTGCATCTTCGAGATCCCGGCGATCTGGCAAACCTGGCCGAGATACAGCTCGATCTTGTCGAGGTGCTCGGCGAGGTCGATCGGCTCCAGGAATTCAGCTGCCTTGTCGTACGCCATCCTGCGGCCCCTTGGGGAGAGGTTTACCCCATCGAAAGTTATACCGACCTGGTTCGAGCGATGGAAGGGAGGCGGGGAAGTTATGCGTTCTTGCCGGATTCTGGCGCGGCGACAGCTACGTCCTCGGGCTCAGGCTCCGACTCGGCGACCAGCGCGATGCTCGAGACCTGCTCGTCACCCCGCAACCGCATGACGATCACGCCCTGGGTGGAGCGGCCGAGCCGCTTGATCTCCTCCACCAGCAGCCGGATCACGGTGCCGCCGTTCGAGATCAGCATCAGCTGGTAGCCCTCGCGCACCGGCAGCGCACCGGCGAGCTGGCCGCGAGCCTCCGTCAGCTGGACGGTCTTGACCCCGAGCCCGCCGCGGCCCTTCACGGGGTAGTCCGACATACGCGTCCGCTTCCCGTAGCCCTGCTCGGTGACGACGAGCATGTCGAGCTCGTCGTCGGCGATCCCGGCGGAGATCACCTCGTCGCCCTTGCGCAACCCCATGCCCTTGACGCCCGAGGTCGCACGCCCCATCGGCCGCACCTGGCTCTCGTTGAAGCGGATTGCCTGACCCTTGCGGGAGACGAGGATGATGTCCTCGCTCCCGGAGGAGTGGAGCACGTCGACGAGCGCGTCGCCCTCGCGCAGCTTGATCGCGATGATCCCGTCCGCCTTGAGGGGCGTGTTGTACTCCTCGAAACGCGTCTTCTTGACCATCCCGTCGCGCGTCGCGAGCACTAGGTACTCGGCCTCCTTGAACTCGCGTGTGGCGATCACTGCGCGTACCTGCTCGCCCTGCGCGAATGGGAGCAGGTTCACGATCGCGCGGCCCTTCGACTGCCGCGTCCCCAGCGGCAGCTCGTGCACCTTCAGCCGGTAGACCTTGCCGACCGAGGTGAAGAAGAGCAGATAGTCATGAGTCGAGGCCACGAACAGATGCTCGATGTAGTCCTCGTCCTTGAGGTCCATCCCCATCACGCCGATGCCGCCGCGCCGCTGCTCGCGGTAGGTCGTGACCGGCAACCGCTTCACGTAGCCCGAGCGCGTGATCGCGATCACCATGTCCTCCTCCGCGATCAGGTCCTCGAGCTCGAGCTCGCCCTCCGCGGCCACGATCTCCGTGCGGCGGTCGTCGCCCTTGCCGTAGACCTGCTTGATCTCGAGCAGCTCCTCACGGATCAGCGCATCGATCTTCGCCTCGTCGCCGAGGATCGCCCGGAGCTCGGCGATGCGCTCCTGGAGGTCGGCGTACTCGTCCTCGATCCGCTTGCGCTCGAGGCCGGTCAAGCGCTGGAGCCGCAGGTCGAGGATGGCCTGCGCCTGGATCTCGGAGAGGTCGAAGGTCTCGATCAGGCCGGTGCGCGCCGCATCGGGATCGGCCGAGGCGCGGATCAGAGAGATGACCGCGTCGAGGTTGTCGAGCGCGGTGAGATAGCCCTCGAGGACGTGCGCGCGGGCTTCGGCCTTGCG
>JBKPHO010000539.1:0-7373 GCA_046729915.1 Actinomycetota bacterium
TCCGCCGACGATCATCACGTGCGTGTTCGAGAGGTCGCGGACGAGATGTCCGGCGTAGCCGGCGCGGGCAAGCCACTCCGCCGCCCACGGCAGGTTCTTCGCGACCATGTGCAGGCTGCCGAGGACCAGGAACCCGCCTCCGGCGAGGAAGTACTTCGCCACCTTGGGGTCGTGGGCGCCGAGCTCCTCCTCGCGGTACGGCACCGTCCGCACGGGCGGCGCCTTCCCGGGAAGCAGACGCCACAGGGCGGCGACGAGGACGCCGAGGAACGCGACATAGGTGAGGAACTGGAGCGACGTTAGGTGCTTCAGGTACACGGCTGCAATCGCCTAGGTACCTGTCCCTAGCGCAGGCCCGGCTCGAGGAAGTAGACGGTGAGCGTCCAGCCGAGGGAGAGCGCGATCATCACCGCGAGGATCACCCACGCCCGGTACTCGGCCCGGCGCGACCAGCGCACGTCCTCACCGACGTCGCGGTAGCCGAGCAGCGGCCTGGCCGGACGCGCTCGACGCTGCGGCTGCTGCTGCTCCTCCTCCATCAGAAGACCTTCTCCATCACGAGGCTCCTCTCCGTGTTGAGCCCCGCGCCGAAGTCGGCCAGGAGCCGCTCGAAGGTGTACCCGCGCTCCAGATACGCCTCGATCTGGCCCGGCGTATCCCAGGTCGTGTAGAGGTGAACCCGCACGCCGCCTTCGGGCTCGGCGCGAACGAAGACGTCGAAGCGCTGGCAGCCCGGGTATTCCTGGACGTGGCCCTTGAGGGCCTGGAGCGATGCGTACAGATCTTCCCACTCCGTTTCTGGGATGACCGCGTCGCTGAACGTCGAGTAGGAGACGAACGGCAGCACCGTGGAGAAGGCGGTCGCCATCAGAACCGCTGTCCCCAGACGAGGTGGCCGACGACCAGCACGACCGCGAAGCCGGTGAGGAAGACCGTCAGGACGATGAAGAAGACGGTCGCAGGCCCAGCTGCTTCGGTGGTCCAGGCGCCGTACCTGTCGACGGGATAGATGCCGGTCCGCGTCCTCGTCGTTCGATACTGCTTGACCCAGAGGAGGGTGGCGATGACCAGCACGATCAGGAAGCCCCAGAGCCACGCGAGCGAAAGCCAGTCCACGTGCCAGGTCTCCACGCGGCCGTCGATGATGTGGTGGCTGTCGAGGTAGTTGTAGTAGGCCTGAGCCTTGCCGGGCGAGTCACCGGACGGCATCGACATCGTTCCACTCCTCCTCGTCGTAGGCCCACTCGGGCGTGTAGTAGTCCTCCTCGTCGACCGCGAGCGGCACGCGGGCTGCCTCGTCCAGGTTGTGGAAGTGTCCGGCCTTCCACGTGATGATGAAGGCGATCAGGGCCACCCCGGCCAGGATGAAGAACATGTCGAGCATCCAGTCGGCCATCACCCATTTCGACCTGTCGTTCTCCGGCGCATCGTGAGCAAGGGCCGTGCCCGGCATGATGAAGAACGCTGCCAGCGCGAGCGCAAGGGTGGTGCGAAGACGGTTCATCAGTGCCCCGGAACGGTCGGAGGAATGTCCTTCTGCGACTCCGGCGGCAGCTTGTCGCCGCGCGCCTTTGCGTCGGCCCAGGCGCGATCGAGCAGGTCTTCGTAGATCGCCCTGATGCCAGCAGTTGCGTTCGCGAGCGTCAGCGGCGTCTCGAGGCCGTTGACAACGATCTTGTCGCCCGGGGCGAGCCCCGGGAAGACGCGCCTAGCTTCCTGGTAAAACGGATCCGGGCTCTGGTTCTTGGAGAACGACGCGTTCTTGGCGATCTGTTGCCGCGTCTTGACCCAGGCGAGCAGCTCCTTCGACGGTGACCAGGTGATGTAGTCCTTCGGGGTCGGGATCCGGTGCTTGGCGAGCGTCCCGTTCGGGATTGTCTTCACGAACAGGACCACGCGCCAGATGTCGTCGACCGACAGCCGCTCCCCGAAGTTCTCCATCGCCGTGCCGGGCCACCCGCGCAGGACGCGGTAGTAGAAGTCCCCGGGACCGGTGTCGCCGCCGCAGCATTGATCGTCGGCGTCGTCGAAGGGGAGCGGCGTGGGCGAGAGGAAACGCTCGGCCGGGCCGTGGCCGTTGCCCTTGGGACCGTGGCAGCCGACACAGCGCTCGAGGAAGATCTCCTTCCCCCGAAGCAGGTTCTCCGTCGTCACGGGTAGCGGGTTGGCGGCGAGCCAGTAGCTGCGGTCGATCTGGGCGAGGTTCGGGGCTTCCTCGAGCTGGTTCGGAGGCGGCTCCACCTCTTTCGGCTGGAGCGGCTTCTGGTGCGCGCCCTTGAAGCCCTTGTACGGCGGCGGGAAGCCCTGGACCGTGTTCACGACGTGCTTGGCGTACAGCTGCCCCGCGTAGCGGAGCAGGCCGGACTTGCCACTCCGCTCCTGAGTGAAGAGAACGAGCTGGTCGGCCTGCTTGTCCGAGAAGAGGGACTTCATCGGCGGCATCAACGACAGCGGATCAATGAAACGGGGGTTGTAGAAGTGGGCGCGATGCCAGTCGTCTGGATGCCAGCCGGCATCCTGTGAGAGATCAGGGCCGGTTCGCTCGGTTCCGAACAGGTTCGGCGACTGGTCGCTGCCGAAGAAGTCGCCCGGCTGGGAGACCTTCGGGTAGAGGAAGTAGAGCGCGTAGCGAACGTCCTGGGGACGTGAGTACCCGGAGTGGCAGACGTAGCAGCCGTTCGAGGCGAAGAGGTCGCGTCCGTCCAGAGCCTGGTCGCTGAGCGGAGTCCAGTCGGCTGACGCGGGCGGGTCGAAGGTGTGAATCGGAAGCCAGACGACGACGAAGACGACAGCGAAGAAGGCGAGCAGCCCTCCGAGCCCGGCGACGAGCGGCGTCATCAGCATCCGCTCGCGCGGGTGCGGTCCCCAGCCGCGCGGAGCCCTCGGCTCGTCTTCGGACCTTGCGAAGCGATCGTCGCGCTCGGTCATCGGCTAGCTCGCCGGGATAGGTGGTGAGACGGCTTCAGCGACCCCCAACGTCTCTTGGCGCCGCCGCTCGTGGGTGTTCGACCACATCGTCATCCCGACGTTGACCATCTGGACGATTCCCGAGGCGATGATCATCACCCCGAAGATGCCGCGGGCAATGAAGTACGCGTGCAGCTGGGGCAGCACGTTGACCTCGGGGATGCCTTGCGACCAGCTGAAGCCCTGCTGGAAACCGGCCAGCGTCAACACGCTGAAGAAGCCGGTGAACCCGACCGTGACGAGCCAGTACTGCCATTCGGTGAGACTACGGCTCCAAAGAGGTCGCGCGTACACCTGCGCCACGATGTAGTCGATCACGCCCATGCCGAGGATCGTGAAGGCTCCGAGTAAGGCGAGATGAGCGTGAGCGACGACGAAGTTCGTGAAGTGCGTCAGCCTGTTGAACGGCTGGAGCGCTTGAAAGGCACCCTGAATGTTGACCAGCCAGTAAAAGAAGAACGCCGTCAGGGTGAAGCGCAACGGTAAGTTCGTGAAGAACTTGTCCCAGTTGCCCTTCATCGTTCCGAGGATGTTGATCGTGAAGGCGAAGACGGGCACGAGGAGCATCCAGGAAGAGGCCGTGGCGATCGTCTTCAGCCACGCGGGCGTCGGCGACTGCAGGATGTGGTGGTCACCGACGCCGGTGTAGAAGAAGGCGATTCCCCAGAAGCTGACGAGCGAGAGCGTGTAGCCGTAGAGCGGTGTGTTCGTGATCCGTGGAACCATGTAGAGGGTCAGCGCAACCAGCATCGGCGTCAGCCAGAGGCCGAAGAGGTTGTGCGCGTACCACCAGTTCAGCATCGCGTCCGCGAGACTGTTCGAGAGGGTGCCCGACGGCGCGCCCCAGAGGTGGCCGGGCCGCCAGATGACGTTGCCGATCGCGTAGTCGACGGCGAGCCATAACGGACTCGCCAGGAACCACCAGACCGTCACGTAGATCGGTCTGATCGTCCGCATCTGGACGGTGGCGATGATGTTGACGATGTTCAGACACCAGATCACGAGGAGGGCGATGTCGAGCGGCCAGATCAGCTCCCCGTACTCGCGGCCCTGGCTGTGCCCGGTCAGCAGGGCGATGACGCCGAGCAGATACATCGCGTTCCAGGCCCAGGCGCACCAGACGCCGAGCCGCTCGCTCCACATCCCGCGCGTGCCGCACAGTCGCGGCAGCATGTAGAAGAGCGCGCCGAAGTACATCATCGTCAGCCAGGCGAGGATCACGCCGTTGACGTGGCCTTGGCGAACGCGCGAGAAGGCGAGCCAGGAGATACCGCCGAAGGCGTCGGGCGAGACGAACTCGGTCGAGAGGACGCCGCCGCCGAGGTCGACGACCGTCAACCAGATGATCGACGACAGCAGCCAATGACGGGCGGCGCGGTCCGGGAACGGCGACGGGGCCGCCGCTCTCCGGGTCAATGGCGCGGGAGCCTCGCCGGTGACCGCACCCGGCCGCGGCGGACGCTCGCGCTCGACAACCCGCTCGCCCATCGCGCGGGGACGATAAGAGCCCGAGCCGACCGAAGGAACCAAGATGACGGAACTGTCATCTGCGCGTCATCCTCCGGTCATCCGCGCGTTAGTGTCCCCTGCCGAGAGCCATGCGGATCCTGGTTATCGAGGACGAGCCACTCATCTTGTCCTTTCTCTCGCGCGGCTTGGCGGCGGAGGGATTCGTCGTGGACGGTTCAGGTGACGGGCGAGGAGGGCTTGCCCGCGCGCTCCGCGAGAGCTACGACCTCGTCGTGCTCGACCTCCTTCTCCCCCAGCTCGACGGGCTCGCGGTTCTGCGCGAGCTCCAGCGTCAACGCCCGGAGCTCCCGGTCGTGATCGTCTCCGCGCGCTCAGACCTCCAGACGAAACTGCGTGGCTTCGGCCTCGGCGCCTGCGACTACGTCTCGAAGCCGTTCTCGCTCGACGAGCTGCTCGCGAGGGTCCGGGCCCAGCTCCGCCGCGCCACCCTCGACGAGGACGGAGGCGTGCTTCGATCCGGGACGCTCACGCTCGACCTCGCGCGTCGGCAGGCGAAGCTCGGGGATGTCGTCGCCGAGCTCTCCGACCGCGAGTTCCGCCTGCTCCACCACCTCCTCCGTCACGCGGGTGAGGTCGTCAGCAGGGAGCGCCTGCTCTCTGACGTCTGGGGCTATCAGTTCGACCCGCGCTCGAACGTGGTCGAGGTTTGCGTCCGCCGCCTGCGGAAGAAGCTCGGCTCACAGGCGCCCATCGAAACGGTCCGGCATGGTGGCTATCGGCTCACTGCGGCTGCCTAGAGCGGTGTCGTGATGGCAACGAACGCATCGACGGGTGGGTTCAGACGGATGCGCTGGCGTCGCCCACGCATCAAGACGGCGACGCGAGCGCCGCCTCGGCTCGAGCTTGCGTGGTTCACCTTCGCGGCGGCGAACCTCGCGGCGATGGCGCTCTGGCCGACCTGGGAGACGATCCCCTTCCACTTCATCTGGGTCAGCCTGACCCTGCTCTACGGCTTCCGGGTGTGGGAACCCGCACCGACGGCGACGGTGCTCTCACTCGTGGTCGTAGCCACGGGCGCATTGATCCTGCAGGATGCATTCCGCGGGAAGCAGCTCTGGGGCGAGCTCTTCGAGGTGCCGCTGATGGCGGCGATGTTCCTGGCGATGGTCTGGCACGCGCGCAGGCGCCAGGACGCGGTCCGGAGGCTCCAGCGCGAGGTGCGCGAGCGGGCGGCCCTGCTCCAGCAGCAGAAGCGCTTCTTGCACGACGTCTCGCACGAGCTCCGCACGCCCGTGACGATCGCGCGCGGTCACCTCGAGGTGCTGCAGCGGCTGGATGGCCCGCCGGGCCAGGAGGTCGAGGTCGCACTCGACGAGCTCGGCCGCATCGAGCACATCCTCGAGCGGCTCCTGCTCCTCGCGAGGTCGAACCAGCCCGACTTCGTCGTGCCCGCGGAGATCGACGTCGAACATTTCCTGGAGGACGTCTTCGTGCGCTGGTCCGAGGTCGTGCCTCGCGGCTGGACCCTCGGGCAGCTGGCCCCCGGGACGCTGAATGCCGACCCCGAGGCGTTGCGGATCGGGCTCGACGCGCTGATCGAGAACGCGGTCAAGGCGACCGAGCCGTCGGACTCGATCACGATCTCCTGCCGGGCGTATGGTGCTCGACTCGCGATCCAGGTCGCCGATGAGGGAGGCGGGATCCCGCCCGAAGCGCTGGGGCACATCTTCAACCGCTTCGCCCGCGCCGACCCGGCCCGATCGAGGGCGCAGGGAGGCGCCGGCCTCGGGCTGGCGATCGTGGACGCGATCGTGCGCGCCCACGGCGGAAGCTGCAGCGCTGCGAACTCCGCGGACGGAGCGGTCTTCACTCTGCGCTTTCCACGGTTCGCCGCGAGGTCCGCGGCGGTGCGCGCCGGCGCTTACAGCGCGCCGGAGGTGTCGCAGGCGCCCGGCTTGCCGCTCTGGTAGCCGACCGTGAACCAGTGCTGCCGCTGGCTCGCGGCGCCGTGCGTCCAGGTCTCCGGGTTGACGCGGCCCTGCGTCTGCTGCTGAATCCGGTCGTCGCCCACCGCGGCGGCCGCGTCGAGGCCGTCCGCGATGTCCGCGTCCGTCAGCTCCTCGAGGAAGCCGGTCTGCACCGCGTGGTTCGCCCAGACGCCGGCGAAGCAGTCGGCCTGAAGCTCCGTGCGGACCGACTGGCCCTGCGCGCCGGCGGTACCGGAGCCACCGCTGAGACTGCCGAGCAGGTCCTGGACGTGGTGCCCGTACTCGTGCGCGAGCACGTACGCCTGCGCGAACGGCCCGCCGGTCGCGCCGAAGCGGGTTCTGAGGACGTCGAAGAACCCGAGGTCGATGTAGACGTGCTTGTCGAGCGGGCAGTAGAAGGGGCCGACGTCCGAGGTCGCAGTGCCGCAGCCGGTATCCGTCCTGCCGTCGAAGAAGACCGTGCGGGAGATGGTGTACGTGCGGCCGCTGTTCTGGAACTGGCCGGCCCAGTACACCTGGATGCTGTTCACGTACCCGACGATCCGACAATCCTCTCGCGTGTTCGCCGCGGCGCCGCTCCGGCACTCCGAGCCGAGCTCGCTCGCAGGCGACTGCGTCGCCACGGTCAGCTGGTCGAGGTTGTCGAGGGCCGGCGAGAGGCCGCCGCCGCCCCCGAGCAGGGAAATGAGCAGCCAGATCGCGAGGCCGGCCAGGCCTAGGCCGCCGGCGCCGACGGTCACGCCGCCGCCGGGAAGGGCCATGCCGCCGCTACCGCGACGGTCTTCGACCTGCGACGGATCGAGGCGGACGTTCTTGCGGAACCGCACGGGCGAATCCTCCCGCGCCTGAGGGTGGCGCTAAACGTCGACGATGGAGCCGACGGGACTCGAACCCGTGGCCTTCTGGCTGCCAGCCAGACGCTCTCCCAGCTGAGCTACGGCCCCTTGC
>JBKPHO010000540.1:0-10868 GCA_046729915.1 Actinomycetota bacterium
GTCACGATCATGGGCCACGTCGACCACGGCAAGACGACGCTGCTCGACGCGATCCGCAAGACCGCGGTGGTCGAGACCGAGGCCGGCGGGATCACGCAGCACATCGGCGCCTACCAGGTCGTCCACGGCGACCGGAGGATCACCTTCCTCGACACCCCGGGCCACGAGGCCTTCACCGCGATGCGCGCCCGCGGCGCGAAGGTCACCGACATCGCGGTGCTGGTCGTGGCCGCCGACGACGGCGTCATGCCGCAGACGCGCGAGTCGATCGCGCACGCGCGCGCGGCCGAGGTGCCGATCGTCGTGGCCGTGAACAAGATCGACCTCCCCGACGCCAACCCCGACCGCGTGCGCACCGAGCTCGCGGCGGAGGAGCTGCAGCCGGAGGAGTGGGGCGGAACGACGCAGTTCGCCCTTGTCTCCGCGAAGCAGGCCGAAGGTCTCGACGACCTGCTGGAGAAGGTGCTGCTCGTCGCGGACGCCGAGCTCGAGTTGACCGCGAACCCGAAGGCCGAGGCGTCGGGCCCGATCGTCGAGTCGCGCCTCGACGTCGGCCGCGGCCCCGTCGCGACGATGCTCCTCCACCGCGGGACGCTGCGCGTGGGCGACGCGATCGTCGCGGGCGACGCCTGGGGCAAGGTGCGCGCGCTCTACAACTTCCGCGGTGAGAAGGTCAAGGACGCCACTCCCGGCGACCCGGTCGAGATCCTCGGCTTCGACCATCCGCCGCCCGCAGGCGAGCATGCGCGCGTGGTCGAGAACGAACGCCAGGCGCGCCATTTCGCGCAGGTGCGCGGCGAGCGTTTGCGGCGCGAGCAGCTGGCCAGCCGCCGCCCCGCCGGCGTCACGCTCGACACGCTCTTCTCGCAGCTGCAGGAGGGCGCGGTGCAGGATCTCAACCTCGTGCTCAAGGGCGACGTCGTCGGCTCGGTCGAGGCCGCGATCTCGGAGCTGGCGAAGATCCAGCATCCCGAGGTGCGCGTGAACGTGATCCACCAGGGCGTCGGCGGGATCACCGAGAACGACATCATGCTCGCCTCGGCCTCCGATGCGATGGTCGTCGGCTTCAACGTGCGCCCGAACGCCGAGGCGCGCTCGCTCGCCGACCGCGAGGGCGTCGAGATTCGCACCTACCGCGTCATCTACCAGCTCACCGAGGACATCGAGCAGGCCCTCGTCGGGATGCTGAAGCCGGTGCGCACCGAGGAGACGATCGGCGAGGTCGAGGTCCGGCAGCTGTTCCGCGTCTCGCGGCTCGGCACGATCGCCGGCTCGTACGTCACCAGCGGCACCGTCCGCCGCAACGCGAACGTGCGCGTGGTGCGCGACGGCACGGTCATCTACGAGACGCGGATCGCGCAGCTGAAGCGCTTCAAGGACGACGTGCGCGAGGTCGAGGAGGGCTTCGAGTGCGGGATCCTGCTCGACGGCTTCAACGACGTGAAGGAAGGCGACGTGCTCGAGGTCTACGAGACGCGCGAGGTCGAGCGCACGGACCTCGAGACGCCGGCGCCGACGCCCACTTCCGCTGCCTAGCACCTTGGGCGCCGGCTACGTCGGCATCCTCTCCGCAGAGCTGCACTTCCCCGAGAACGGGTCGCTGAAGGGCAAGCGCAAGGAGCTGCTGTCCGTGAAGGCACAGCTGCAGCGGCGCTTCGGTGCCTCGGTCGCCGAGGTCGACCATCACGAGCTCTGGCAGCGCGCGCGGCTGACGCTCTCCTGCGTGGCGCGTGGCCATCGCGAGCTCGAGGAGCTGCTCGACGGCGCCGAGCGTTACCTCGCCGGCCAGGTCTTCGAGCTCGGCCCGGTCGATCGCGAGGTCGTCACCCTGGACGATTGAGCACCCAGAGTCCCGAGTTCATGTCCGAGGCGAGGACGTAGCGGGGCATCACGAAAACCCCCCAGACGGCGGTGCAGGTCGTGCCCGGGCAGAGCAAGCCGTGCCTGTCGCGCGTCGGCGGAGGGCGGAAGCGCGCCAGGAAGCGCGGCTTGCGCGGGTTCTTGAGATCGAAGAGCGCCACGCCCTGGCCGTACCAGGAGAAGTACGCGTAGCGGCCCGCGGCCTTCGGGTCGTGAACGCTGTCGGCGAGCGGCAGCCGGTCGTTGAAGTCGCCGCCGGCTGACAGCTGCCAGGGAAGCCGCACCGTGGCGAGCCGCACGGGACGCGCCGGATTGGCGACGTTCCACACGACCGGCCGGCCGCGCAAGGTCTCGTGCGTTTCGAGGAGAATCTTCTCGCCCGGCAGCAGCCAGGCTGAGTGTGCGTTCCCCTGGCCGCGGGCGGTGCGGCCGAGGTAGCGCGGCCGGGCGGGGTCGGCGATGTCGAGGATCACCGTGCCGAGGCTCCAGTAGGAGAGATAGGCGCGGGTCGCGGCGGCGTTGGTGATCACCGAGTGTACGAGGGCCCGCCGGTCGTTGCCCGGCTCCTGCGGTGTCACCGGCGTGCACTCGTGCAGGTCGCGGCAGGCGCTCCAGCCGCCGACCTCGACCGGCTTGCGCGGGTGCGAGACGTCGTAGATGTGGAAGCCGAACGAGCCCGGCGCCACAGCGAACTCGGCCGCAGCCTCGGCGGTGTAGACCCACGCGTGGCCGCGGGCGGCGGCGAGCCAGATCTCGTGCGAGCCGCGCGGCTCCGTGCGGACGAGCGCCAAGCGCTGAGGCTTCGCGGGACGGGTGACGTCGTAGAGCACGAACCCACCGAAGCCGTTGCCGCAGGCCTGGACGCTCGTCGCCGCGAGCACGCCGTCGAAGCCGGCCGTGCGGACGCGCCGGACGATCGTCTTCTCGGTCCACGTGCCCGGGATGCGGGCGAAGGTCGAGATCCGGCGCGGCCGGCGCGGATTGGACAGGTCGTAAACGCGCACCCCCTGAGCAGGGCAGTCGCCCTCGGTGCGGCCCTTGCGGCTCGAGAGGTAGGCGTAATGGCGCTCGCCGACGACGTCGCCGCTGTAGCCGCCGGGGGCCTGGACGTGCGCGAGAACGCGGAACCGCGGTGGCTTGGTCGTGCCCGCCTGCGTCACCGCCGCCGTCGCGACGACGGCGAGCCAGGCCGCAACGAAGAGCCGGAGCGCCACTGCTTGCTAAGACGGTGCACCGCCGTTGGAGTTGGGCGGAAGCGCTTGAATACCTCGGATGAGCGAGCGCATGCGACGGGTCAACGAGGCAGTGCGCGAGGTCGTCTCCGAGGCCGTCGGGGACCTGAAGGACCCTCGGATCGGCTTCGTCACCGTCACCGGGGTCGAGACGTCTCCCGACCTTCGCCACGCTCGCGTGTTCGTCAGCGTGCTCGGCTCCGAGGCGAAGCGACGGAAGACGCTCGCCGGGCTGGCGGCGGCCCACGGCGTGCTGCAGGCCCGGGTCGCACGGGAGCTGCGGATGAAGCGGACTCCGCAGCTGGCCTTCGAATACGATCCGACGGTCGAGCGCGGGGTCCGCATGACGCAACTGATCGATGAGCTCGCCCCAGAGCCAGAAGACGAGTGACCTGCAGGCGGTCGCGGATGCTCTCCGCTCGCACGACCGCTTCCTGCTCGTAACTCACGAAAACCCCGACGGGGACGCCCTCGGCTCCCTACTGGCGACCAAGCTCGCCCTCGACTCGCTCGGCAAGGACAGCGAGATGTACCTCTACGGCGACGCGCCGCTGCCGCGTGAGTACGCGTTCATGCCGCTCGACGGCCTGAGCCGCGAGCCGCCTGCGGACGGTCGCGACCGCGTGCTCGTGGCGCTCGACTGCGCCAACGAGTCGCGGCTCGGGCCCGACACGACGCTGCTCGAGCGGGCGCCGCTCACGCTGGACATCGACCATCACCACGACAACTCGCGCTTCGGCGACCTGAACCTCGTCATCGGTGACGCCTCTTCGACCGGCGAGGTCTTGCGAGACGTCTTCGCCGAGCTCGGCGTCGAGCTGACGCCCGAGATCGCCGAGGCGCTCTACATCGCGGTCGTCACCGACACCGGCCGCTTCCAGTACACGAACACGACCCCGAAGGCGCTGCGGCTCGCCGCCGAGCTCGTGGAGGCGGGCGCCGACGTGCACCGCGTCTTCCAGGGCGTCTACGAGTCGGTCGAGTTCGCGAAGCTGAAGCTGCTCGCGCGGGCGCTCGAGCGGGCGCAGGTCTACGAGGGCGGCCGCCTGGTCGTCTCGTACCTGCTGCGCAGCGACTTCACCGACCTCAACGTCGCCGAGGCGTACTCGGAGGGGATCATCGACTACCTGCGCGCGGTAGACGGGGCGGAGATGGCGGCCCTGATCCGGGAGCCCCCGAGGCGCGAGGGCCCCGCGCGGCGGGTAAGCCTCCGCGCTTCGAACGACGAGCTCGACGTCTCTGCGATCGCACGGAAGTCGAACGGCGGGGGCCACCGGCAGGCGGCCGGGTTCTCCAGCAACGCCTCCGTCGAGGAGATCACGGACTTCATCCACAACGAGTTCAGTGCCGCCGCGGGCCCTTAGCCCGAGCGGTCTCTTCCTGATCGACAAGCCGGAAGGGCCGTCCTCCTTCGCAGTGGTCGCCGACGTGCGCCGGCGTACCGGAGCGCGGACCGGCCATGCGGGAACGCTTGATCCTTTCGCGACTGGTTTGTTGCTCGTGTTGTCCGGCGCGGCAACTAAGCTGGCATCGTGCTTCGTAGGGTTGGACAAGCGCTACCTGACCGACGTCGACCTGACTGCGTTGACCGACACCGGGGATCGCGAGGGCGAAATCGTGGACCGGGTCGAGGCGCCGAGCGTCGCGGAGCTCGAACGCAGGCTCGAGCTCCTCCGCGGTGACGTGGAGCTGCCGATCCCGGCCGCATCGGCCGTGAAGATCGGCGGCGAGCGCTCCTATCGGTTGCATCGCCGGGGTGTCGCGGTCGAGATGCCCCTGCGCCGCTCCCGCGTGGAGGCGCTCGACGTCATTTCCTATAGCGACAGAGTCGCGCGCCTGGACCTGCGCGTGAGCTCGGGGACTTACGTGCGGGCGATCGCGGCGGCGCTCGGCGGCCACTGCGTGACGCTCCGGCGCACGGAGGTGGGGCCCTTCCGGGTCGAGGAGGCCGATTCGGAGCGGTTGATCCCGCCTGAGGAGGCGCTAGCGCGCGTGGGCGGGCGCGGAGGCGGGAGCGGGGCGCCGTGAGGGTCGGGCGGAACCCTGCCGAGCTCGGCTCGCGGCCGCGGGCGGTCGCCGTGGGCACCTTCGACGGCGTCCATCTCGGGCATCGGCGCGTGCTCGACGCAGTCGTCGCGGCCGGTCTGACGCCCACGGTCGTGACCTTCGACCCGCACCCGCGGCTGGCGCTCGGCTACGGCGTCGAGCTGCTCGCGAGCCTGGAGCGTAGGCTCGAGCTGCTCGGTGCGGCCGGTGTCGAGGACACCCTCGTGGTCGAGTTCGACCTCGAGGTCGCACGGCTGGACGGCGAGGCCTTCGTCGATCGCGTCCTGCGGCCGATCGGGACCGAGGTGGTCGTCGCCGGCGCGAACTTCCGCTTCGGGCGAGGCCGTGCGGGCGATCTCGGGCTCCTCGAGCGACTCGGCTTCGAGGTCCGCGCAGTTCCACTCGTCGAGGGCGTGTCCTCAACGCGGATCCGCGATCTGCTTCGGGCCGCCGAGGTCGAGCGTGCAGCGCGGCTGCTCGGACGGCCGGCCGAGGTCGAGGGCACGGTCGTGGCGGGCGATGCACGCGGCGGCACGCTCGGGTTTCCCACCGCGAACCTGCGACCGGACCCAGGCTTGCTCGTCCCCGGCTACGGCATCTACGCAGGCATCGCCGAAGGGCATCGTGCGGCGATCTCCATCGGGACGAACCCGCACTACGGCGGCGGCGAACGGCGGATCGAGGCGTTCCTGCTCGACTTCGCCGGCGACCTCTACGGCCGCAGGCTCGTCCTCCAGCTCTGGGAGCACCTGCGTGACGAGCAGGCCTTCGACAGCGAAGACGAGCTCATCGCGCAGATCGCGCGGGACGTGGAAGCGACACGTCGCGCGCAGCCGCCGGTGTAGGCGCGCAGGTTCCGCACCGTCCTCGCATCAGTGTTGTCGTGAAGGCATCTCCGGTGCGAGAAGGCGCACACGAGCGCGTTCGCTGCCTCGACTGCGGCGCGGTGTACGAACTGCCCGTCGAGCAGGAGGAAGCGCACCCCTGTCCGAACTGCGCGGCGGTGAGTTGGGTTGCCCTCGACCGACCTCGGCGCAGGCAGACCGAGAAAGAGAGCTAAGCGCAAGTTTCGGCACCTTTCGGTCTCTCTTTGGCATGGGAGAGCGACAATGGCACGCTCACCGCGCGCTGAGAGTCCTCGAGTCGGTCCGCTGCCTCGACTGCGGCAGCGTCTATGCGAAGCCCGCCGGTGGCGGCACGGCTGTCTCGAACCCGGGCTGCCCGGACTGCGGCTACCTGGGCTGGCTCGGGCTCAGCCGGGCGGAAGAATCGTCGCGGCTCCGCTTCGCCGCGGGTCTCCGGCCGCGCCGGTTCGCGTAACGGCGCTGACGCCGCCGAAATAGTGGTGTAGCTCCGGCCAGGCACGGATCGCGAAGCCCACGCGCTCGAGGGCGCTCGCGACCTCGGGCTCGAACCCAGGCTCGAGGTGGACCAACCCGCCGGCGGGGTGGAGGCGCGGTCCCTCGACCGCCTCCTCTGCCGAACGGCCCTCGTCGAGAATCCCCGCCACCACCTGTACAAGCGCGCTGCGCAGCCGCGTCCCTCCTGCTGCCCCGGCGGCAAGCGCGAGGCCGTCCCCGTCGAGCGCGACAAGGGGCGACATCATGCTTCCCATCCGCTCGCCCGGCTCGAGGCGCCCTCGGATCAGGTCGGCCTCGCCGAGCATGCTGTTCAGGTGCAGGTCGAGGCCGGGGACGAAGTCGCCCGAGCCGAGGCCGAGGCTCGTGGTCAGGACGCAGGCGTTCCCGTCGCCGTCGACCGTTGCGACGTTCGTCGTGTCGCCGCGCGCATCCGCGGCGTCCAGCGCCTCCGCGAGCGCCACGGCACGCTCCGCCGTGTCCCGCCCGCGGAGCCGCGGCAAGCGCGTGAGAGCCTCCCCGAGCGGCGCGAGCCCGGAGCGCGTGAGCAGCCGGGTCCCGGCATAGCCGACCTCGACCGGCCCCGACCACCGCGGAGCGTACGCGGCGAGGTCGGCGCGGGTGACGAGCCCGCCGCGTTCGTCCATGAGCGCCAGCAGCGCCTGGCCGAGCGAGCCGTTGTAGGCACTTCCGGGGCCCTCCTCCGCGAGCAGCTCGAGCGCCGGGACGAGACCCGGCTGCTCGAGGCGCGAACCAGCGCCGAGCAGCTCCCCGCCCGGGGCGTAGATGCGGGCGCCCTCGTTCATCGTCATCACCGGTGCGAGCATGGCCAGACACGCCGCGTGCGCCAGCGGGAACTCGACACCGGCCCGCGCGAGCCGCAACGCCGGCTCGACGAGGCGCGGCCAGGACAGGCGTCCGTGCGCGCGGTGGAGCGCGCCCAGCCCCGCGGCGAGACCGGGCACCCCGCACGAGGCAACGCCGACCGCGTAGTGGACCAGCTCTGTCCCGAACGGAACCTCGAGCTCCAGCAGTTCGAGGTCCCTTCCGGGCTCGGCCTCCAGACCCGGGACGGCGACGAAGCAATCGAGGTTCCGCGCGCGTCCCGTCGACGCCTCGTAGTAGATGCCGTGCCCACCGCCCAGCAGGCCGGTCATCACGGTCTCGGCGACGCAGGAGGCGAGGCAGGCGGCGACGGCGCCATCCGCGGCCGACCCGCCCTCCGCCAGCACCTCGATCCCCGCTTCGACCGTGGCCGGGTGCCCAGCTGCGACCGCCGCCTGCACTGTGGACAGATCGTGACGGTTTCGGCGCGCATCCGTGACCATGGCCGCGGTCTTCGCCGCTACGCTCGCAGCGGGGAGGAGGATGGTGGCCACCGGGCCCGGCGCGACGGCGGGGGGAGCGGTCCGGTGTGAGGCGACGGGCGCAGCGCGGAGAAAGGGCTTCGTTGCTACCCTTCTCGACCAGACCGCCGTCTCGGCCGCTCGCGTGTGCTTCCTCGCGGCGGGCTTGGACGGCGGAGACGCATCAGAAGGAGGACGAGTTGACCCTCACCAGGGAAGCGAAGCAGGAGATCGTCGGCAAGCACGGCCGCAGCCAGGAGGACACCGGCTCCGCGGAAGTGCAAATCGCGCTCCTGACCGCCCGCATCAACGAGCTCACCGAGCACCTGCGCTCGCACCCGAAGGATCACTACTCGCGGCGCGGCCTGCTCAAGCTCGTCGGCCGCAGGCGCCGGCTGCTGCAGTACCTGCAGAAGCGAAACCTCGAGGGCTATCGCGCCCTCATCCAGGAGCTCGGCCTCAGGAGGTAGGCCGAACCAACACCGAAATCAAGCCGGAGAGTGGAAGTTTGAGCGAGCCTCGCGCGCCTGACGCGATGCTGACTCAAACCTCCACTCCCCGAGAAGTGGAGGAACCACATGGCAACAACGACTGAGTCCCGGACCGCCACGGTGTCCGTCACCGTCGGCGACCAGGAGCTGACCTTCGAATCTGGCAAGCTCGCCAAGCAGGCCGACGGCGCGGTCGTCGTGCGTGCGGGCGAGACGATGGTGCTCGCCACCGCGCAGGGCCGGATGGAGACGCGCGAGGGCGCGGACTTCTTCCCGCTCACGGTCGACGTCGAGGAGCGGATGTACGCCGCCGGGAAGATCCCCGGCGGTTTCTTCAAGCGCGAGGGCAGGCCGACCGAGAGGGCGATCCTCACCGCGCGCATGATCGACCGCCCGATCCGGCCGCTCTGGCCGAAGGGCTACAAGAACGAGGTGCACGTGGTCTGCACGACGCTGTCGGCCGACCTCGTCACCGCCCACGACATCCTCTGCATCAACGGCGCCTCAGCCGCGCTGATGGTCTCGCCGCTGCCTTTCCTCGGGCCGGTAGGGGCCGTCCGCATCGGGCGCCTGGACGGCGAGCTGGTCGTGAATCCGACGCTACCCGAGGTCGAGGAAGGGGAGAGCACGCTCGACCTGATCGTCGTCGGCACCCGCGACGCGCTCACCATGGTCGAGGCGGGCGCCCACGAGATCCCTGAGGAGACGATCATCGAGGCGTTCGAGCTCGCCCACGACGAGATCCTGAAGATCTGCGACGCACAGGAGGACCTCCGCCGCCAGGTCGGGAAGGAGAAGTGGCTCGACCCGGAGCTGACCGCGGAACTCGAGCACGACCACGCCCCCCGGATCCAGGAGCGGATCGGCGCCCAGGGGCTGCGCGAGGCCGGCGCGGTGGTCGAGGAGCTCGTCGGGGAGCTCGCCCCGACGCTCTCGATGGAGTCGACCGAAGAGGACATCAGGCGCCAGATCCAGGTGCGCTCGAGCCTCGCGATGATCCTCGACCGGCAGCGGCTCGAGGCCGTGTTGACACCCGTGCGAGAGCAGTTCGAAAACGACCTGCGGACGCTCACCGAGGCGGAGCAGGATTCGAAGGAGCTCAAGTCCGCGAAGCGGAACCTGCTCTTCGGACGGATCGAGGACGAGGTCCAGCTCCCGTTCCCCGTCGGAGCTCCGGCATCGGAGGAGGACACGCCGCTCGTGAAAGACTCGATCACGCGCCAGTTCGTCAAGCGCGCGGCCGAGACGATCTACAAGGAGCTCGTCCGCCGCAAGATCGCGGTCGAGAAGCGCCGCCCAGACGGCCGCGACCCCGAGGAGATCCGCCCGATCAGCTGCGAGGTCGGCGTCAGCCCCCGCACGCACGGCTCGGCGCTCTTCACCCGCGGCCAGACGCAGATCATGTCGCTGCTCACCCTCGGCACTGCCAAGGAGGGGCAGCGCATCGACGACCTCTCGCTCGAGACCGACCGGCGCTACATGCACCACTACAACTTCCCGCCCTACTCGGTTGGGGAGACGGGCTTCATGCGCGGCCCGAAGCGGCGCGACATCGGCCACGGCGCGCTTGCCCAGCGGGCGCTCGAGCCGATGATCCCCTCGCTCGAGGAGTTCCCGTACACGATCCGGATCGTCTCGGAGACGCTCGAGTCGAACGGCTCGTCGTCGATGGGCTCGGTCTGCGGCTCGACGCTGTCGCTGCAGGACGCCGGCGTGCCGATCAAGGCTCCGGTCGGCGGCATCGCGATGGGCCTCGTCAAGGAAGGCGACGACTACGTGATCCTGACCGACATCCAGGGCGCCGAGGACCACCTCGGTGACATGGACTTCAAGGTCGCCGGCTCCCGCGACGGCATCACCGCGCTGCAGATGGACATCAAGATCACGGGCGTCACGCAGGAGATCATGCGCAACGCGCTCGAGCAGGCGAAGCAGGCCCGCGAGTTCATCCTCGACCGGATGGCCGAGACGATCCCGCAGAGCCGGACGCAGCTCGCCACGCACGCGCCGAGGATCTCGACGGTCAAGATCGACCCGGAGAAGATCGGGATGGTGATCGGCAAGGGCGGCGAGACGATCCGCGCGCTCGAGACCGACCACGACGTCCAGATCGACATCGAGGAAGACGGCACGATCCTGATCTACGCGACCGACGGCGAGAAGGCCGACGCGGCGATCGCCGCGATCGAGGGCCTCACCAAGGAGCCCGAAGTCGGCGACACGTACACCGGCAAGGTCGTCAAGACGACGCAGTTCGGCGCCTTCGTCGAGCTCAAGAAGGGCACCGACGGCCTGCTCCACGTCTCGAACGTCGGCCCAGGACGGGTCGGCCACATCGAGGACGTGATCGGGCGCGGCGACGTGCTCGACGTCGTGGTGCAGGAGGTCGACAAGGAGCGCGGCCGGATCGGCCTGAAGCTGATCGCCAAGCACGAGAACGGCAACCTTGTGCAGCCGGAGGAGCTGATCCAGCGTGCCAAGCACGCGCCGCCGCGCGAGCGCGAGGAGCGTCCGCCGCGCCGCGACGGCGAGCGC
>JBKPHO010000541.1:0-1317 GCA_046729915.1 Actinomycetota bacterium
CTCAGCTCGGTGTTGTCCTGCGCGGCGTTCGTGTTCTGGATCACCCGCTGCGTGAGCAGGTCGACCTGCGCGCGCAGGCGCTCGTTCTCCGACTTCGCATGGATCAGGCCGGCGAACCAGCCGTACGCGTCGCGGAACGGCTGCGCCACACGGTTGGCGCCGATCTCGAACGGCCGCAGCACGGTGGCGCCGGCGCTCTGGACGCCGTGCAGCCCGCCGCCGGCCGGCTCGCGGAAGTAGATAGTGATCAGGATGAGCGAGAGCAGCACGAGGACTCCCGCCACGACGCGCCGCTTGACGGCGGTGGCACTGCGGGAGGACAACCCGGTGGGCCTGGAGCGAGGGACGGGGGACCCCAGGACCGCAATCCGTGCGCTGCGGTTCCTTTGCTGCACGAGAACGCCCTAGTGTAGGGAAGACTCCGGCGGGCCGCGAATCTAGAGGGTTGGCCTAAGGTCTGTGGTTGTTGCGGCGTTTGGCGGCCTGGCTGCGGTGGATGGCCTCGAACTCCTCGAGGCTGCGGCCCGAGCCGACCGCGACGCACGTGAGCGGGCTCTCGGCGAGGTGAACGGGCATCTGCGTCTCGTGGCGGAGGCGCTCGTCGAGGCCGTTCCGGAGGGCGCCCCCGCCGGCGAGGACGATGCCGCGGTCCATGATGTCGGCGGCGAGCTCGGGCGGCGTCTTGTCGAGCGTCGACTTGATCGCGTCGATGATCTGCGCGACGGGGCCCTCGAGGGCGCGGCGGACCTCTTCGGACGAGAGGATCACGGTTTTCGGCAGGCCGGTCAGCATGTCGCGGCCGCGCACCTCGGCCTGCACCTCTTCCTTCAGGTCGAACCCGGAGCCCACCTCGAGCTTGATCTCCTCGGCGGTCTGTTGGCCGACGAGCAGCTTGTACTCGGTCTTGATGTGGCTGATGATCGCCTCGTCCATCTCGTCGCCCCCGACGCGCAGGCTCTGGCTGACGACGATGCCGCCGAGGGAGATGACAGCGACCTCGGTCGTGCCGCCGCCTACGTCGACGATCATGTTTCCCGTGGGCTCGGCGACGGGCAGGCCGGCTCCGATCGCGGCGGCCATCGGCTCCTCGATTAGATAGGCCTGTCTCGCTCCGGCGCTGAGGGTTGCCTCCTCGACTGCGCGCTTCTCGACGCCTGTGACTCCGCTCGGGACGCAGACGACCACGCGCGGGTGCGCGAAGCGGTGCTGGTGCACCTTCTGGATGAAGTGCCGCAGCATCTGCTCGGTGACGTCGAAGTCGGCGATGACGCCGTCCTTCAGCGGCCGGATGGCCGAGATCGTGCCGGGCGTGCGGCC
>JBKPHO010000542.1:0-1576 GCA_046729915.1 Actinomycetota bacterium
GACGAGCGGCGCGTGCAGGAGTTTGTCGGCGGTTACCCGGTTTGGGCGTCCGCCCCTCCCACGACCTCCAGGATCTCCTGCGTGATCTCCGCTTGCCGCGCGCGGTTCATGTCCAGGGTGAGGCTCGAGATCAGGTCGGCGGCGTTGCCGGAGGCGTTCCGCCTCGCGGTCATGCGCGCGCCCTGCTCGGAGGCGGCTGACTCGAGCAGCGCGCGGTAGAGCTCGGTCTCGACGTACACCGGCAGCAGCCGCTGGAGGATCTCCTCCGGCTCCGGCTCGTAGATGAAGTCGCCGAGCAGGGCGGCCTGCCGTGCCTCTTCCTCCCCGCGCTCGAGCACGTGTTCCGGGATCGGCAGCACGTCACGCTCGACCACCCGCTGGACGAGCGCCGAGACGAACTGGTTGTAGACGAGCACGACCCGGTCGACCTCGCCGCTCTCGTATAGCTCCGATGCCCGGTGGGCGATTGCCTGCGCGTCCGAGTACGCCGGCCGGTCGCTGAAGCCGATCCAGGCGGCATCGAACTCGTGCCGGCGGAAGGTCAGGGTCGAGCGGCCCTTCTTGCCGGCGACGAGCCAGCGGACCTCCACCCCCTCGCCGCGCAGCTGCCGCTCGAGCGCGAACGCGTGTCGCAGCACCTGCGCGTTGAACGCGCCGGCCAGGCCCCGGTCGCCGGTGAGCGCGACGATCGCCGCCCTCTGCACCTCGCGCCGCTGCAGCAGCGTCAACCCCTGGAGCGAGGTGCTCGCGCGGGCAGTGCCGACCATCAGCTCCATCATCCGGTCGGCGTACGGCCGCATCGCCTCGATCCGCGCCTGCGCGCGGCGCAGGCGCGCCGAGGCGACGAGCTCCATCGCCTTCGTGATCTTGCGCGTGTTCCGGATCGAGCGGATCCGGCGCTTCAGGTCCTGGACCGTGGCCATCGCTAGTGCTCCTTCCAGTGATGACGCTCGAGCTCTCGGTCGCTAGCACCAAGCCAGAGTCCCCACTCGACCGCGGCGCAGGCTGGCAGCCTGCGCAAGGGCGAGGGAGGGCTCTGGCGCAGCGTGATAGCGGGCGAGAGACGAGTGGTCATTGCTGGGAGGGGCACTACGCGGCGGCGGGGGTCTCCTCGGAGACCTTGAAGCCCTTCGCGAAGCGCTGCATCTCCTCGTCGAGCCGCTGAGCCAGCTCGTCGGGGAGCTCTCCGGTCTCGCGGATCTCTTTGAGGATCGACTCCTCCGCCCTGAGGTGGTCGCGGAGCTCCTCGAGGAAGCGGGGAACATCGACGACCGGGATCGGGTCGAGGTAGCCGTTCACCCCGGCGTAGATCGCCGCCACCTGCTCCTCGACCGGCCACGGCTCGTACTGCGGCTGGTTCAGGAGAGCGACGAGCCGCTCCCCGCGCGCGAGGATCTTCTGCGTCGCGGTGTCGAGCTCGGAGCCGAACTGCGCGAAAGCCTCGAGCTCGCGGTACTGCGAGAGGTCGAGCTTGAGGCTGCCCGCCACCTTGTTCATCGCCTTGATCCGCGCAGCGCCGCCTACGCGCGAGACCGAGATGCCCACGTTGATCGCCGGCCGCACCCCCGAGTAGAAG
>JBKPHO010000543.1:0-1478 GCA_046729915.1 Actinomycetota bacterium
CCCCCCCCCCCCCCCCCCCCCCCCCCCCCCCCCCCCCCCCCCCCCCCCCCAATAACAACCAGAAGACGGCATACGAGATCCGAAGCGAGGTCTCGTGGGCTCGGAGATGTGTATAAGAGACAGGGCGTTGCGCGCTTAGCCGGCGCCGCACCAGCTTGTCGAGCTCGCCCATGCGTAAACCGTCGTGCTCGTAGAGCGGCAACAGGACAGATCCGTAGGCGGGACGGACATCCGCGTATCCTGAGGCGGCGAAGCGCTCCGCCAGCAGCTCGTTCCAGCGCTGTGTCGCCTTCGCGAGGAGGAAGCCGAGATCGTCGCGGCCGAGGGCCGCGGCGGCTGCCGGCTCAGCGGCCGGCACGTGCTCGCTCGCGGCTGCGAGCGGGAGAGCCAGTGCCCTCCCGCCCGGCGGCATCGATCAGGTTCTGCAAGGCGGCGACCGCGATCGGCGCGCGCCAGATCGGCCGGCCCGCCTCGAGGTTGATCTCGTACATCACCTCCCACGGATCGCGGCCACGGAGGTCGGCGAGCCGCCCGACGCCGATCGACTCGAGCCGCGTGAGCACGCGCTCGCCACAGAGGCGGACGGCGAGCATCTTCCTCCGCTCCTCGGCGGCGATCATGGCGCGCAGCTCGCGTGCTCGCCGGCGAAGCGGGCGCGGATGTTGTCGAACTCACGGCGAAGCGACGCGTACTGCGACTCGAACAGCTCGTCCGGCATGCCGGGCGCCTTGAACATCGTGAACGAGTACGCGCTCCTACTATCTCCGAGCGCGACGACGCGAGTGGGGAAGAGGGCGAGCTCGTCCTCGCTCGGACCCGCGTACATGTCGATCACGCCTGTCTCGGGGTCGGCGTCGATCGTGAAGTAGAACTCGCCGAGTCCGTTCACGACCTTCGCCTTTCCGTCCTCGTACTTGAGCTCGCGCGCGAAGTCGGTCGCCCATTCCGGCAGGTTCTCGACTCGCGACAGGTACGCAAAGACTTCCGCCTTCGATGCGTCGAGAACCGCAGTGACGGTCCGGTTGATCATCCCTGCACCTCCTTTAGTCTGCTAACGGACTAAAAAGTACGATAGCAGACTATTCTGGCCAAGTCCGGTCCAGCAGGTAGTCGAGGCGGGTTTGCCGGCGAAGCGGTCGGCTGTCCAGGCGGTGAGCTTTTCGGTGAGTAGATGAGTCTGCGTCGAGCACGCCCATGTGGGTCCGATCGGAATAGGGTCTGAAGTCGAGCTCATGGCTACGCCGTGATTGGCGGCCGTGAATCACGGCTCCGCGCTGCGCGGGAAGGTCATCTGGCCGCCGGCGTTCTCAGGCGTAACGTAGCGCTCCCGACCGAGCGCAACCCGGGAGTCCTCGTGAGGTTGCCGATCGGGGGCGCTACAGGGCGCGCGGGACGACAAGCGCCACGCGCGCCCTGTGTTGGTTCGCCTAGAGCGGCTCTCCGGTCTCGAGCAGCGTCTTCAGCGATGAGAGGACACC
>JBKPHO010000544.1:0-4068 GCA_046729915.1 Actinomycetota bacterium
ACCAGGAGCTCGTGCAGTCGGTGTGCGCCGCTGCCGCATTGACGCTCGAGAACGCGCGCCTGCAGGCCGAGCTGCGCGCGCGACTGGCCGAGCTGCAGGCCTCGCGTGCGCGCCTGGTCGAGGCGACGGAGACGGAGCGGCGACGAATCGAGCGCGACCTGCACGACGGCACACAGCAACGGCTCGTCTCGATCGCGATGACGCTCGGCCTGGCCGAGTCCAAGCTCGCGGCCGACCGACCCGCGGTGGAGCCCGTTCTGCGCGAGGCGCGCGATGCGCTCACGGTCGCGCTCGCCGAGCTGCGCGAGCTGACGCAGGGGATCCGGCCGGCGATCCTGGTCGAGCGCGGGCTCGCTGCAGCGCTCGATGATCTCTCGCGGCGAGCGGCGCTGCAAGTACGACCCGACATCGCCGTCAGCGGCCGGCTACCGGAGCAGGTCGAAGGCGCCGCCTACTTCGTCGCCAGCGAAGCCCTGGCGAACGCGGCCAAGCACTCGCATGCCAGCTTAGGTGCGTCTCGCCGCCTCGCAGCAGGGCGGCGTGCTCGTGCTCGAGGTCGCCGACGACGGGATCGGCGGCGCGGCTGCCGGCGGCGGCTCAGGGTTACGCGGCCTCGCCGATCGGGTTGAGGCGCTCGGGGGACGGCTGACGGTGTCGAGTCCGCCGGGGCGGGGCACTACGCTGCGGGCGGAGATCCCATGCGCGTAGTCGTCGCCGACGACGCGGTGATCCTGCGCGAGGGCTTGGCGCGCCTGCTCAAGGAGGCGGGGTTCGAGGTTGTTGGTCTCGCGAGCGATGCCGACGAGCTGTGCGCGCTCGTCGAGCGCTCGAATCCGGATGTCGCGATCGTCGACATTCGCATGCCGCCGACGCACACCGACGAGGGGCTGCGGGCGGCGAAGCTGATCCAGGCGCGATGGCCGCACGTCGGCATCCTGGTGCTTTCCCAGTACGTGCAGGCACGCTACGCGGTCGAGCTGCTCGCGCAGGGAACGGAGCGTGTTGGCTACATGCTCAAGGACCGCGTCTCCGATCTCGACGACCTCTCGGCAAGCGTGCAGCGGATCGGCGAGGGCGGCTCCGTGCTCGACCCCACAGTCGTAGCCCAGCTCGTCGGCCAACGCCGCAAGGGCGACACGCCGCTCGAGGACCTGACCGAGCGCGAGCTCGAGGTCCTGGCGTTGATGGCCGAAGGGCGGTCGAACCAAGCAATCGCGGAGCGGCTCTTCATCACCGAGCACCCGGTCGAGAAGCACGTGACGAACATCTTCGCCACGCTGCGGCCACGCTGCGGTTGCCGCAATCGGAGGACGACCACCGGGGCGTGCTGGCCGTCGTCACCTTCCTGAACGCCGCCTAGTACCGGCCAGCCTTACCTCGAAAGTGTCCTGCTGCCCGGCTGGGCAGGCGACAGCGGTGATGCGAGCCTCAACACCTCAAGGGAGGTCGTAGATGAGCATGGGACGCTGGAGCATTAGTCACCCGCGACTCGCGGTCGCCGCCTGGATCAGCTTTGTCGTCGCTTGTGTCGCACTCGGCGCGATCAGCGGTACGAAGACGCTCGACAACGGCGCCGTGGGCGAATCGGCACGCGGCTACGCGATCATGAACAAGCACGGCCTCTGGGGTCCGGGGCGCGAGCTGGCCTACCTGCGCGCGCGCCGCGCACCCGTGCCGCGGAGTGCGATCGGCGACGTCGGGCAGCGCTTCCGCGCGCTCGGGCTCGGACCCCAGCTCAAGCTCTCCGCTGACCGGCGCTCCGCCGTCGTCATGGTGGAGCTTACGCGCGACGTCGACGTCGAACGGATCCGCGCGGCGGTGGCGGCTGCGGCGAGAGCGCACCCAGAGCTGTCGATCGAGGAGACGGGTGACGTCTCCGCCGACCAAGCGCGAAACCGCACCGTCGATCGCGACCTGCACCGCGCGGAGCTGCTCTCGATCCCGGTCACGCTGCTCGTGCTCCTCTTCGCCTTCGGCGCGTTGACCGCGGCACTTGTCCCGGTCCTGCTCGCCTTGAGCGCCGTCGCCGCCGGCCTGGGGTTGCTCGGCCCGCTCAGCCAGCTGTTCCCGGTCGAGGACAGCGCCAAGACGGTCGTGCTCCTGATCGGGATGGCGGTTGGCGTCGACTACGCGCTCTTCTTCGTCGTCCGCTCGCGCGCAGAACGGGACCGCGGCGCTGGGACAGACGAGGCACTCGAGACGACGCTGCGTACATCGGGCCGAGCCGTCGTCATCTCCGGCGCGACGGTCGCGATCGCGATGGCCGGCATGTACATCGTCGGAGTCAGCACACTGAGCGGGATCGCGACGGCCGCGATCGCAGTCATCGCGTGCGCCGTGCTCGGTGCCGTCACCGTCCTGCCGGCGATCCTGCGGCTCCTCGGTTCACGGATCGACCGCGGCCGCATCGCGCTCCTGCCGCGCGCACGTGCCGACAGCGGCGGCCGCGTCTGGACTGCGCTCATCGATCGCGTCACCCGACGACCACTGATCGCCGCGGTGCTCTCGATCGCTCTGCTCGCCGCCCTCGCCTACCCTGCGCTCTCACTGCGGCTCTCCAAGCCGAGCGACCTCGCGTTGAGCGCCCAGAGCGAGCCCGCGTTAAAGGCGCTCGCCGAGGTTCGCCGAGCGTTCCCAAGCGCCGGAGAGACCGCTGTCGTCGCGGTCGAGGCAGCCACGGCGACGCAATCGCAGCTCCAGCACCGACTGCGCCGCCTCAGCCGACTTGCCGTTGAACAAGGCGTCGCGAACAAGCCCGTCGATCCGATTCGAACCGTCTCCACCGGCTCCGGCAGCGCCGCAGCGCTCTTCCTCCCCCTCAGCGGCAACGGTGCGAATCGGTCGAGCCGCCACGCCGTGGATGCTCTTAGGCAGCGGTTGATCGCCTCAACCCTGGGGCGTATCCCGGCTGTCGAGACGGCTGTTACCGGCCCCACGGCCGAGGATGTCGACTTCACCCGCCAAATTCGGCACGCACTCCCGTACGTGCTTGCGTTCGTGCTCGTGCTCTCGCTTGGCCTGCTCCTCGTCGCCTTCCGCTCGATCGTCGTTCCGCTCAAGGCGATAGCGCTCAACCTGCTGTCGGTCGCCGCTTCCTACGGCGTGCTCGCACTCGTCTTCCAATACCACTGGGCAGAATCGATCCTCGGCTTCCAGTCCAATGGCACGATCGTCTCGTGGCTCCCGCTCTTCCTCTTCGTCGTGCTGTTCGGGCTCTCGATGGACTACCACGTCTTTATCCTCAGTCGCGTACGCGAAGCGGTCGATTCCGGTGAGCCGACGCAAACGGCTGTGCGACGCTCGATTGCGTCGACCGCCGGCGTTGTCACCGCGGCCGCCGCCGTCATGGTCTGTGTCTTCGCCCTCTTCGGCACGCTCTCGTCGCTCGAGCTTAAGCAGGCGGGCGTCAGCCTCGCCGCCGCCGTCCTCATTGACGCAACCCTGATCCGCGGCGTGCTTCTCCCAGCGACGATGAAGCTACTCGGCGAGTGGAACTGGTACCTACCGAGGCAGCTGCAGTGGCTGCCACGGCCGGCTCCCGAACGAGCTCAATCGCGCCACGAGCTCAAGCCGTCGCTTGAGGCCAGCCGATGAGGTGTGGGCGTTACCCACGCGACTCGAGCTGCAAGCAAGAGGCTTCCGCTGCGATGTCACCGTGTTCCGCCTAAATGCACGGCCGCGGCAAAGGACTGGCTCGCTGTCTGCATTCGGCGGAATACGGCCGAACACGTGTACATAATCGAGGCGGCTCATAACCTGGAGGTCGCAGGTGCAAATCCTGCCCCAGCTACTGAAAGGCCCCGGAAACGGGGCCTTTTGCTAGTAGGCGAGGTATGGGTCGCGGCGTGCTCGAGAGCCCTGAGGCCGGATCGCGGCGACGCGGCGCACCTGCCCGCAGTGCGGTCGGGCTCCTCCGATCCGGCGAGAAGCTCGCTCGTGTAGGTTCGAGACCAGAGCGAAGGAGGGAGAGATGGCGCGAGTGGCGGTGCTGGGGACGGGATTATGGGAGCGCCGATGGCGCGCAACCTGCTGCGGGCCGGGGACGAGGTTCGCGCCTGGAACCGGACG
>JBKPHO010000545.1:0-4416 GCA_046729915.1 Actinomycetota bacterium
CACCGCGTTTTCCAGCTGCTCGTCGGCGATTTCGACGGTCTCCAACTGCTCTGCTGACGCCATTTCCGACCTCCCGGACACCTAAGTGAATGGTATTGACTGCGCCCGGGCCGGCGTGCCAGCGCGGTTCGAGCGGACCGCCCAATCTAGAGACGCGTTCGGACGTACTTGGAGCGGGCTACTCGGTCGCAAGGAGATCGAGGCGCCAGTCGTTGCAGAGCATGAAGTTCCCCTTCGGATACTCGAACTCGCAGGCCTCCAGCAGCGAGAAGCCAAGTTTCCGGCAGATGCCGTTCGAGGGCAGGTTCTCGACCGACGGGAAGGCGTGGAGGTAGCGGTGCTTGCGCTCCGCTCGGGCCGCGGCGATCGCCTGGGCGGTGGCCGCTGACGCGATGCCTTGTCCCTGGAACCCGGGCAGGACCGACCAGCCGATCTCGTAGACCGTCTGGTAGCGCCAGTCCTTCTCCCAGTAGCCAACCGAGCCGGCCGCCTCTCCCGTCTCCTCGTCGACGATCTTGAACATCCGGCCCGTGCCATCGTCTGCGACCCGCTCGTAGCGGGCCTGGCGCTCGACCAGCTTCTCCTCGCTTTCGGGCCCGCCGAGATGCTCCGTCATCGCCGGGTCGCCCATCAGTCTGCGAACCAGAGGAAGGTCGTCCTTGCCCCACGGCTCGAGCCGCACACCTGCGCCTTCAGCCATCGGCGCGGATTTCAGCAGATTGATGTCGAGTCAGTTCGCGCTCGTGTGGAGCTCCTCGTCAGCGAGCAGCTCCTGGATCTTCGCCAGGGCTCCCTCGACGTCCGCGGGACCCTTCTCAAGTTCCTCGCGGATCTCAGTCAGGGCCTCTTCCAGCGCGAGAACGTAGAGCCGCTGAGACCGATACGCCTGTTCGCGCGCCTCGCGCCGCGTCCGCTCGAGAGACTCCTCGAGCTCCCGGACGCGCCTCCTGTGGTAGGCGCGTGCCTTCTTCTGCCCCTGTTCGAGCGCAGCCACGCGCCTGCGCAGCTCGTTCACCGTCTGCCGCCGTGTCTCGGCGAGGGCCAGCGCCTCGTCGCGGGCGGCTGTCTGGTCGGCGCGGCGGAGACCGTAGAGGTAAATGAGCACAGCGGCGACTGCGGCCGCCGCCGAGACGGCTCCGACGAGTGTGGTGGTCGAGGCGTAGAGCATCACGCGAAAACCTGCGCTCGGTGATGCGGCAATCCGGAGCGGTTGCTGTGATCAGACCCCTGACGAGGTGCCTGCGACCTCGGCTAGAGAGCGTCTCTCTTCTTCACGATCGCCGCTCTGGGCCTTCGGGCACCTTCTGCGCACCCTCCTCCGGAAATCGCCGCGCCGCATGAGCGACGCCGCCCAGGAACGGCGAAAACGTCTTCATTTGCAGGGTAGCAGCGGGGTCCTCGGACTCGGCCGGAGGTTGTTTCTACAGGTCAGCGCACCGAGGGGTTGGCCAGAAGGCTACGCGCCAGGTCGGCCATGACGAGGTTTCCTTTCTGGTCGAAGCGGGCGAGCGCCTGCTCGAGCAAGTTCCGGGCCTCGTCGTCGCGACCAGCGAGCCAGAGGACCTCGGCGCGGCCCATCCGGATGCCCGCCTGGTTACTCAGCTCGTCGGTGCGGTCGACGTACTCGACCGCCTCGCGCGTGAGGCGGTCGGCCTCGTCGAGCCGCCCCCGGCGTCCCAGGACCCTCGCGTAGGCGGCGCGCCACAGTGACTGCGCGCTGTAGTCGTCGCTCGTGGCGGCGCCCCGGCTGCGAAGGGCTGCCACCTCCGCCTCGTCGAAGCGGCCCTGCTCGTACAGCGCCTCCGAGAGCAGTGTGGCCATCGTCGACAGCCATCCCTTCTCGCCTGCCGCTTCGAGCACGTCGCAGGCCGCGGCCACCTCGCGCTCGGCTGCGGCGGGGTCTCCGGCGAGCAACTCGAGCGGTCCGCTCCAAAAGGCGAGCGTGCTCAGCTCGAGCGGTCGCCCCAGCTCCCCGAGAATCGACCGGGCGCGAACGAGCAGCTCTCGCGCCTCGTCGACACGTCCCTGCATTCCGTAGAAGCCGACGACGGGGCGGATCGACGCTGCCTCGCGCCACTTGTCGCCCTCCGCGTCGCGGAGGAGAATCTCGACCCGCGGCAGCGCGACCGAGAGCGGAGTCGGTCCCCAGAACAGACTCGGGCCGAGGATCGGGAGCGCGTCGGCCTCCTGTCTGCGATCGCCGGAGCGGCGCGCATGCTCGACCACGCGCTCAACGGCGGCGATGACCCCTTGCCAGGTCCCGCGCAGATTCTCGCCCGCCATCACAAGACGCCAGGCCGCGGCGAGTGCCCGGTCGTCGCCGAGCGGCTCCAGCTCGCGAACGGCGTCCTGGCCAAGCTCGATCGCCTGCTCCGCGGTGAAGGAGGCGTCGGTCAGGCTTCGCAGGTTCGCGAGCTCGCACGTGGCGCGGAGCTCTTGGGCACGGTCTCCCGACGTTCGCGCGAGCGTGACTGCCTCCTCGAAGCGCGCGTCGGCCTCGCGAAGCTCGCCCGCGTCGGTGAAGGCCGCGGCGAGGTCGAGCAACAGCTCGACGCCCTCGGCGCCGGTGGGCCGTGCGAGGGAGGCCGCTCGGCGGAGGAGGCTCGTGGCGCCGTTCGCGTCGCCGATCGTGAGCGACCGCCGGCCCGCCGCGGCAAGCCGTTCCGCGCCCCGGCGCCCGAGGCCTTCGGCGCGCCCGTTGTCGCCCAGCTCGACGAGGTAGCGGTGGGCCTGCTCCAGGTGGTAGCCGACGATCTCGTCCAGCTCGACGAGGTCGGCCCCGTGCACGTCCAGCCAGGTCGCGAATCGCTCGTGCAGCTCTCCGCGAGTCGCCTTGGGCAGCGCCTCGTAGGCGGCATCGCGGATCAGCAGATGGCGAAAGCGGTAGGCGTCTTCACCCGGAAGCTGCGGCTTGTCGGGGCGGACGAGCTCCTTGCGGACGAGCCCTGTCAGGCGGCTGTCGACCTGCGTCTCCTCCGGCGCCAGCGCCTGGACGGCACCCCGGTGGAAGACTCTTCCCTCGACCGCGCCGCGCTCGAGCACGCCGCGCTCGGCCGGCTCGAGCTGGTCGAGCCTCGCCGCGAGCAGGGCCTGGATCGTGCCCGGGACGGAGACCTCACCGTCGCCCGACTCCTCGACCAGCGCGACCATCTCCTCGACGAAAAGTGGATTCCCCTCGGCCGCGTCCCGGATCCGCGCGTGCAGGTTCGGCGCGAGCGTTGCCTCGCCGAGCAGCCGCTCGAGCAGCTCGTCCGTCTGCGTCGAGCTGAGCGGCTCGAGCAAGAGGGTGGTCGCGTTCAGCTTCCCGCCGCCCCAGCCGGGGCGCCGGTCGAGCAGCTCGGGCCGGGCCAGGCACAGCAGAAGGAGCGGCGCCTCGCGGGTGAGGTCGGCAACGTGCTCCAGCAGGTCGAGGAACGTCGGCTCGGCCCAGTGGATGTCGTCGAACAGGGCCACGACGGGGGACGACTCCGCCGCCGTCTCCAGCAGTTTGCGCACGGCCCAGGGGATCTCCTCGCTCGAGCTCACAGCCTGGTCTTCGCCGAGCAGGCGCTCGATCGCTCCAATCGCCGCGGGCTCGAGCCCGAGGTCGGTCGCGGGCGGTAGCTGTTTGAGCACCTCGACCACCGGCCAGTAGGTGATCCCTTCGCCGTACGGGAGGCAGCGCCCCCGGACGACGGTCGCGTCCTCGAGCGAGCCGATGAACTCGGACGTGAGGCGCGACTTGCCGACACCGGCGACGCCGAGGATCGTGAACAGCTGGCACGAGCGGTCGGCGACGGCCTGCCCGAAGGCCTCGCGCAGGCGGCGCAGCTCGCGCTGCCGGCCGACGAGCGGGGCGTCGAGGCGCCGCGCGAACGCCGGAGCCGCCTGGTGCACGACGACGAGGCGGTGGGCTATCAGCGGCTCGCTCTTGCCCTTCAGCTCGAGCGGCTCGGTCGGCTCCGTCTCGGCGGCGTCCCGGACGAGCTGCGCCGTCTCGGGGCCGACGAGGATCTCCCCGGGCGCAGCGGCCTGCTCGAGCCGGGCCGCGACGTTCACGGGGTCGCCGGTCGCAAGCCGGTCGGCGGTCCCCACGACCACCTCGCCGGTGTTGACGCCGATCCGCGCCTCGACGCCGATCTCCGGCAGAGCGTCCCTCATCTCCACCGCAGCGCGCACGGCGCGCAGCGCGTCGTCCTCGTGCACCTGGGGCACCCCGAAGACCGCCATCACCGCGTCGCCGATGAACTTCTCGACGGTGCCTCCGTGCCGCTCGACGATCGCCTTCATCTCGTCGAAGTAGCGGCCGAGCAGCGCACGCAGCGCCTCGGGGTCGACGCTCTCGCCGAGCGCGGTCGAGCCGGCGACGTCGCAGAAGAGGACGCTTACGACCTTGCGGTACTCGCGTCCCGGCGCCTCGGCTTCGGCCAGCGGCGC
>JBKPHO010000546.1:0-1839 GCA_046729915.1 Actinomycetota bacterium
CCATCGGCGCCAAGACCGTGATCCTCGCCACCGGCGGTGCGGGCCGCCTCTACACGGGGACGACGAACGCCTACGCCTGCACAGGCGACGGCATGGCGCATGCGCTGCGGCTCGGGGTCGCCCTCGAGGACATGGAGATGATGCAGTTCCACCCGACGACGCTCGCGCCGACCGGGGTGCTGATCACGGAAGGCACCCGCGGCGAGGGTGCGTTCCTGCTCAACTCCGAGGGCGACCGGTTCCTGAAGCGGTACGCGCCGAACGCGATGGAGCTCGCCTCGCGCGACGTGATCTCGCGCGCGGAGCAGACCGAGATCGACGAGGGCCGCGGGGTCGAAGGAAACGTCCTGCTCGACATGCGCCACCTCGGCGCGGAGAAGATCCTCGAGCGCCTGCACGGGACCCGCGAGCTGGCGATGGTCTTCGCAGGAGTCGACCCCATCCACGAGCCGATCCCGGTCCGGCCGGGGGCGCACTACCACATGGGCGGCGTCGACACCGACACCTGGGGCCGCACCTCGCTCGAAGGGCTCTACGCCGCGGGCGAGTGCGCCTGCGTCTCGGTCCACGGCGCGAACCGGCTCGGCGGCAACGCGCTGATGGAGACGATCACGTACGGCAAGCGAACCGGGGCCCACGCGGCCGACTGGGCGCTGACGCACACGACGGTTGAGGTACCCGAGAGCGTCGAGACCGACGCGGAGCGCGAGCTGAGGGAGCTCCTCGACCGCGAGGATGGCGAGCGGCCGTGGTCGATCCGCAACGAGCTCGCGGAGACGATGCACGAGAACTTCGGCGTCTTCCGCCGCGAGGAGCAGATGCGCCGGCAGGACGAGATCGTCGAGGCGCTGCGCGAGCGCTACGAGCGTGTGATCGTCGAGGACAAGGGCCGGGTCTTCAACAACGACCTGACGCAGGCGCTCGAGCTCGGGTTCCTGCTCGACCTCGCCGCGTGCATGGTCGTCGCCGGGATCGAGCGCAAGGAGAGCCGCGGAGCCCACGCGCGGCCGTACGACTACCCCGAGCGCGACGACGAGAACTTCCTGCGCCACACGCTCGTCACGTGGGTCGACGGCGCGCCGAAGCTCAACTGGAGGCCCGTCACGATGACGAAGTGGCAACCGATGGAGCGGACGTACTGATGCGCCGCCTCACGCTGTTGGCGGCGCTCGTGCTCGTCGGAGCCGGATGCGGCGGAGGCGGCGAGTCGGCCTCGAGAGCCGACATCGCCGGTGCCGCGACCAAGACCGCTCGGGCCGGGAGCCTCGAGGCCGATTTCGATCTCTCAGGGCAGGGCCTGAATGGCGCGGGCAGCGGTGTCTTCAACACGGGCAAGTCCCGCTCCGGCCAGCTGAGCATGAAGGTGACTGCCAACGGCCGCCAGATCCCCGTCGACACGATCATCACCGGCGACGTCTTCTACATGCGCTCGCCGGTCTTCGCGCAGGTCCTCGCGGGGGACAAGCAGTGGATCAAGCTCGACCTCGTCGCGCTCGCACAGCAGCGCGGCGTCGACCTCAGCAGCCTGCTCGACGCGAGCCCGACCCCTGCGAATGCGCTGGCCTACCTCCAGGGGGTACGTGACGTCGAGAAGGTCGGCACCAACTCGATCGGAGGCACGAAAGCCACGCACTACAAGGTGACCGTGGACCTACAGCGGGCCGCCGACCGCGCCAACGGCAGCGAGCAGAAGGCGCTCCGGCGAGTCATCTCGCAGAGCAAGCTGAGGACGCTGCCGCTCGAGGTCTGGATCGACGGGAAGGACTACATTCGGCGCGTGAGCTACGAGGAGCACGCAGGGCGACGGCAGGCCGCGCACGTGACGATGGAGCTGCACGA
>JBKPHO010000547.1:0-11028 GCA_046729915.1 Actinomycetota bacterium
TCGACGGGGATGCCGATGTCCTCGAGCGCGACCGCGTACCGGCGGATCGTCCGCGCGCTCACGCCGAGCTCGTCGGCGGCCGCGCGTCCGTCGACGACCGGCCGGCTCTGCAGGAGCTCGAGAAACGCGAGAAGTCGGGACGCCGGACGCGACATGTGCGCGATTCAAGCACAGCTCCGGACAAAAACTGGCCGCAAAGGCCGATAGCGTGGGCCGAGTCGAGACTCGGTTCAGAGGAGGTGGCTCAATGGCACACCAACCCGCGACAGCGCCCACAGCAAACGACGGCAGTCACGATTTCGACTTCTTCTTCGGAACCTGGCGGCAGGAAAACCGCAAGCGTGTCAGGCCGCTTGTCAAGGGCGACACCGAATGGGTCGAGTTCGAGTCGCGGAGCGAGGCGTGGCCGATCGTCGCCGGCCTCGGGAACGTCGACACCTTCAAAGCGCCGAGGTTTCCCGGCAGGCCTGGGTTCGAGGGATTCTCGCTGCGGCTGTTCGAGCCCGAGACCGGCCTCTGGCGCATCTGGTGGGCCTCGACGGTCGGCCACGGCCAGCTCGACCCACCGGTGGTCGGCCGGTTCCGGAACGGGGTCGGCCTGTTCGAGTGCGAGGACGTGATCGACCGGGTTCCGCTGAGAGTCCGCTTCACCTGGAAGGACATCACCGCCACCTCGGCCACCTGGGAGCAGGCGTTCTCCTTCGACGAGGGCGAAACCTGGGACACCAACTGGGTGACCATGTCAACCCGAATCGGTTAACCCCGCGGCCCGAGGTCGAGGAGTGCACGGGTCGCCGTCTCGTCGGGCGCGTCGGCTGCGATCGCCTCGGCCGCCCTGTTCGCGGCGTCAGTGAAGCGCGGCCGAGCGAGGAGCTCGGCGAGAGCCGATGCGATCTCGGCGCGTGCCGCCTCGAGCGGCAGCCGGATGCCGGCTCCGAGCTCGACCGCGCGCCCGGCGTTGAACGCCTGGTCTCGGCCGAGCGGCAGCAGCAGTAGCGGCTTGCCGTGCGCGAGCGCTCGCAGGGTCGTCCCGAGCCCGCCGTGTGTGACGACCGCTCCGCAGGTGGGCAGCAGCTGATCGTGGTCCGCGTAGGGAACGGCGTCGATGTTGCTCGGGAGGCTGAGGTCGCGTGCGCTCACCGCCGGTCCCAAGGTGAGGATCGCGTCCACCTCCTCACCGGCGACGGCATCGCAGACCCGCTGGACGAGCCCAGCCTGGCCTTCCATCACGGTGGTGCTGAAGCTGAGCAGCACGAGCGGCCGACCCCCTGCGGTCGCGGCGTGGTCCGGCCGGGTGACGCCGAGGGGCCCGGCATGGACGACCTTGGCGGGATAGTCGGCGTCTAGATCGAACCACCTCGGGACGGTCACGAGCAGCAGGTCGGCCGACTCCCAGGCAGCGACATCGTCTGTCGCGGGTCTCAGGCCTAGGCCGCGGCGGGTGATATTGAGCCGCCTGCGATTGGTGGTCCACGCTCCGGCGCCGCGCAACATCTGCGTCCGGGCGAGCCCGTACGGGAAGTGCACGAGCGACGTGGTTGGTGTCCGCGTCGCCTCGCCCGCGGCGATCCCGGCCGGAAGCATGCAGTCGACGATCAACAGGTCGGGCCGAACCTCGGCCACGACATCGCACGCGTCCAGGGCCAGGTCCGCTCCGGCGGCGGTCGCCATCAGCTGGGCGGCCTGCTCCTCGAACGCCCGCTCTGTATTCGGATCCGGGGTACGCCGATAGCCGATCACCTCGAAGCCCCCTTCCAGCGCGGCCTCACGAGTGGCCGCCGAGACGAGAACGGAGACCGCGTGGCCGCGGCGGGCGAGCAGCCTGCCCGCAGCGAGGAGCGGCGGCAGGTTCCCTCCGCTACCCCAGCTCACGATCAGGGCATCACTCGACACTTCGGCCCTTCAGCTCGTGGTCTAACAGCTCCCACGTAGTCTCCTGTCCGTGCACCGGCTCACGAAGGCGCAGGCGAGGCGCATGGCGGTGCGCGCGCAGCTGCTCGACGCGCCGCGGCCGACCGACCTGGTCGCGGTCGTGCAGCAGCTGACCCTGTTGCAGATCGACCCGACCGCGGCCATCGCGCCCAGCGCGGACCTCGTCGCCTGGAGCCGCCTCGGCTCGTCGTACCGGCCCGACCACCTCAAGCAGGCCGTTGAGCAGGACCGCACGCTGTTCGAGCTCGAGGCGCTGATCCGGCCGATGAGCGACCTTGGCCTCTACCTCGCCGGCGCTGCCGACTTCCCCAGCTACGAACGGAGCCGTGCCTGGCTCCGCGACAACGACCGCTTCCGGCGCGACATCCTGAAGCTGCTCCGTAGCTCCGGGCCGCTGAGCTCACGCGACATCCCGGACACGTGCGCCGTGCCCTGGGCCTCGAGCGGGTGGACGAACAACCGGAACGTGACGCAGATGCTTGAGTTTCTGATGACACGCGGCGAGGTCGCGATCGCCGGGCGCGTCGGGCGGGAGCGGGTGTGGGACCTGGCGGAGCGGGTCTACCCGTCCGACGTCGCCGTCCCGTCGGTCGAAGAGGCCGAGCGCAGGAAGAACGAGCGGCGGCTCGCCTCGCTCGGCATCGCCCGCCAGAAGACCAGGGCGATGCCGATGGAGCCGACCCACGTCGGCGAGGCCGGTGAGCCGGCTGTGGTCGAGGGCGTCAAGGGCGAGTGGCGCGTCGACCCGGCCGCGCTCGGCGAGGACTTCGAGGGACGGACGGCGTTGCTGTCGCCGTTCGACCGGCTCGTCCACGACCGGGTCCGGGCCGAGGAGCTGTTCGACTTCGAGTACACCCTCGAGATGTACAAGCCCGCGGCGAAGCGCCGCTGGGGCTACTTCGCGCTTCCGATCCTCCACCACGACGGGCTGGTCGGAAAGGTCGACGCGACCGCCGACCGCAAGGCCTCCGTGCTGCGGGTGAACGCGATCCACGAGGACGTGAAGTTCACCCGCACGATGACCAAGGCCGTGCAGGCCGAGCTGGAGGACCTGGCCTCGTGGCTCGGGCTGGGAGAGGTCGAGTCGGCCTAGCCTCAGAGGGCGCCTGCGGCCCGCGCGGTCTGCAGTGACGGAAAGATCGGCCGGAAGCCGAGCTCGCGCCGTGCCTTCGCGCAGTCGACGATGCCTTCCCACGGGTCCTGGAGCGGTCGATCGGCGGCTTCGGCCGCAACTGGCTCGGCATTCACCTCAAGTAGCTCGAAAGCTGTGACAGGCGCGTCGTCCGCGACGTTGAACGTCTCGCCGTCGATGCCGTCGGCGCTCAGGGCACGGAGCAACGCCTGGCCGACATCGGTGTGATGGACGAGGTGCAACCGCTTGTGCAGCGGCCACTCCCGCGCCCACAGGAGCGACTCCGCGAGGTGCGGATCGCCCTCGCCGTAGACGAACGCGAACCGCAGGATTCGGAGGCCAAGCCCTTCGCGCTCGTGGAGGTCTCGAAGCACGTTTTCGGCAGCCGCCTTGCTCGCCGGGTACGCACCGGCGGGCTTGGGCGGGTCGTCCTCGCGGGCAGGGCGTCCGCGCCCAGGTCCGAACACGAGGTTCGTGCTCGCGAGAACGAACCGGGACACGCCGCCCTCCACCGCCGCGCGGGCAAGGCGGGCGGTCGCGTCGCGGTTGACGGCCACCGCTTCCGTCTCGGGCACGCCGCGAAACGAGGCCGCGAGGTGAACCACCGCGTCGACGCCGGCGACCGCCCGGCTCGGCGTGTCCTCCTCGCGGAGATCACCTTCGAGCAGGCGTGCGCCGCGGTCGGCGAGCGGCTCGGCCCGCGCGGCGTCGCGCACGAGCAGGACTACCTCGTCGCCCTGGTCGAGCAGCCGCGGGACGAAGCGGCTGCCGATTCGTCCGGTCGCTCCGGTCACGAGCGTCGTCATGTCGATCCAACCCTCCTCGACAACTGTCGCTAGCCGGCAAACGACATCGTAACAAACTTGCTAGCCGGCAAGCGATCGGCTGTCTAGGCTGTGCCCGTGGGCGATTTCGTCGATCTCTTCACCCGGGCCTCCAAGCTGATGCGGGGCGCCGCGGACGCCGCCTACGGCCGCCACGGCGTTCGCGTCGGTCAGAACCTGGTCCTCGAGCTGCTGTGGGAGCAGGATGGCCTCGCCCCGGGCCAGATCGCACAGCGACTGGGCGTGAGCACTCCGACGATCGTGAAGATGGCCTCGCGCATGCACGCGGCCGGCCTCCTCACCAGGCGCCGCGACGAACGTGACGCGCGACTCGTCCGCCTCTGGCTCACCGACCGCGGGCGCTCGCTCCGGGAACCGATTCTCGCCGAACGCGGCGCGCTCGCCGAGCGGGCGACCGGCGGGCTCACCGACGACGAGCGCCGCTGCCTCGAGAGCGCGCTCGCCAAGATGGTCGCGAGCCTCGAGCCGATCCCCCCCGTAGCCGAGTCCGCCGAGGAGCTACCGTGAGCCGGTTGGTGTGCTCCGCGCTGTCTGGGAACTTGCAAACGACGTCCAGGCCGACTACAAGCTGCAGGTGACGTGACGAGCGAGACTCCGGCGATCCGCGCCTCCGACTCGGAGCGCGAGCACACCGTCGAGCTTCTCCGCCGGCACTCGGTCGACGGCCGCCTGACGCTCGAGGAGTTCGCGGACCGGATCGAGCGCGCCTACGACGCCAAGACCCGAGAAGAGCTGGAAGCGCTCACGCGTGATCTCCCCGCGACGACGGCCACGGCTCCGGAGCGGCGGCCGAAGCGCGCCGCCCGCTGGATCGTGTCGGTCATGAGCGGCACGGAGAGGCGCGGCCGGTGGCGACTCGCGCGCGAGACCAACGTCGTCTGCGTGATGGGCGGCGCGGAGCTCGACCTGCGTCACGCCGAGCTCGAGGACCTCGACTCCACGATCACCGTCGTCGCCGTGATGGGCGGCGCCGAGATCATCGTTCCCGAAGGCGTGGACGTCGACGTCGAGGGCTTCGCGTTCATGGGGGGCAAGGAGTTCACGCCCGCCAAGACGGCGCCGCCGCCCTCCGCGCCCTCCGTCCGGATCAAGGCCTACGCCTTCATGGGCGGGATCGAGGTCAGGACGCGGTAGGGGCGTTCGGCGATCCGGCTCGAGGCGCGGCCGTCGGCTGTCGCGCTCATACCGGATGGGCTGCCCTCGTCGTGGTGGCCGGAGGAGTCGCGCGGCCCGAGGTCCTCCTCCGCCGGCGCGTGGAGCTCGGCGATCCCCGCGGACGGGTCAAGAGGAACGCCTACCATGCGGCCCGCGGGCTCGAGCGCGCTGCCGCGGCCGACCTCGTCGAAGCCGCCGAGAGCATCGCGACGGACCAGGCGGCTGTCGCCCTCAACGAAACGTTGCGCTTGGCGAGGGACGAGGGAGCTGTCGTGCGTCCGTGTGCAGTCGTCGTCGGGGCGTCTGCCGGCCGGCCGCGGCTCGAGTCCATCCTCGCCTCACACGCGCTTGTACACGCTGCGGAGGGGCGGCTCTACCAGGATGCGCTGCTGCACGGCGCCGAGTCGTGCGGACTCGACGCAGTGGCCATCCCGAAGCAGTCGATCTGGAAGGAGGGCCAGGCGGCGCTGGGTGTCGCGCAGGAGGAGCTGCGGGACTGGATCGACCAGCTCCGGCGAGAGGTCGGGCCGCCGTGGGCGCAGGACCAGAAGCTCGCGGCGCTCGTCGCGTGGATCGCGCTCGCGCGATCGTCTTGACCCGTCCAGCAGAGGGGCGGGCGGCGTGTAGCCACCCGCCCCTCGCGGTTCTAGGCCACCAACCGAACCGACGAGTCGCCGTCCATCGCGCGCAGCCGGCGGATGCGCTCGCCCAGCGGCGGGTGCGTCATGAAGAGCGTCGCCACGCCGGTCCGCGGCAGCGGGTTCACGGCGTAGAGCGACGCTGTCGCCGGATTCACGCTCATCGGCACCGCCTGCGCGCCGCGCTCGAGCGTCTCGAGCGCGTTAGCCAGCGGCGCCCCGCGGCCAAGCAGCTGCGCGCCGGTCGCATCGGCGAGGTACTCGCGCTGCCGCGAGACCGCGAGCTGGAGCAACGCGGCCGCCAGCGGCGCAAGAATGATCGTGGCGAGCGTTCCGATCAGGCCGAGCGGCCCCGAGTCCTCGTCGTCACCGCCGAACAACAGCGAGAACTGGAGGATGTTCGCAATCGCCGAGATCGCACCGGCCACCATCGCCGCGATCGACGAGACGAGGATGTCGCGGTTCTTGATGTGCGCGAACTCGTGCGCGAGCACGCCCTGCACCTGATCCGGCGGCAGGTGCTGCAGTAGGCCCTGCGTGACCGCGACGGCGGCGTGCTTCGGGTTCCGGCCGGTCGCGAACGCGTTCGGCTGCTCGGATGGGATCAGGAAGAGCCGCGGCACGGGAACTTGCGCGCGCTGGGCCAGGTCCTGCACCATCGCCTCGAGCTCGGGCTGCGTGCCCGGCTCGACCGGCTGGGCCCGGCTCGCCTTGAGCGCGAGCTTGTCCGAGAACCAGTAGCCGGCGAGGTTCATCAGCACCGCGAGGGCGACGAAGATGTAGAGCGCGCCCCCGCCGATCAGGGCGCCGATCGCGATGAGCAGGCCGGTCAGTCCCGCGATCAGCAGCCACGTGCGGGTCTTGGTCGCGAAGCGAGTCGCTGTGATGTTCATTGCTCAGAGTCTCCTTTCGACTGAGCGCCGTGGTTGACGATCAGCCGAAGGTCTCTCCCGCCTCGCGGTGCGGGCCGGTGCGCCCGGGCTCATGACTCTCGAGCCGTACTGACGAGCGACACCCGTTCGGGGATACTGCCCCCCGGCGTCGAGAATTGTAGCGGCCGGGAGGTTCCCGCTTGGCCGACGGCCTGCCCGGACCGGTAGCCGGTTAGGCTCCGCCGGATGGACAAGTGACGGTGTGGGAGGACGGCAAGGCGGCATTGCGCGCCGCGGATCCACGGATGGCGGCGCTCGTGGACGCCGACCCCGACCTGGATCCCGATCGCGTCTTCGAAGGCTGGCCGAACGACGTCTGGGGTGCGCTGGTGATGCAAGTGATCGGCCAGCAGCTTTCGCGTGCGGCGGCCGCCGCGATCCTCGGGCGACTCGAGGCGCTCTCCGACGGCCGGCTCCCTACGCCTGTCGAGTTGCTCGGCACCGACGCCGAGGCCCTCCGCGCCCTCGGACTCTCCCGGGCGAAAGCGGTGTATCTGCACGATCTCGCGGGGCGGCTGGTGGACGGGCGCCTCGACCTCGAGCGGCTGCGTGAGCTCGACGACGACGAGGCGCGGGACGAGCTCACCCAGGTCAAAGGGGTAGGCCGTTTCACTGCCGACGGCGTGCTCATGCTGGCGCTGGGCCGGCAGGACGTCTGGCCCGCCGCCGATCTGGCCCTCCGCCGGGCGGTCGGGCGGGTCTGGGACCTGGGCGCCGCGCCGTCGGTCGCAGCGGTAGACGCCATCGGCGAACGCTTCCGGCCATGGCGCACCCTCGCGGCGATCTACCTCTACCGATCCCTGAGGGCCTGAGCCGAGGCGGTGCGGGCGGCTAGGCGGTTATGTCACGCCGGGCGAAGATCGTTCCCGCGAGTACCGCGGCGGCGACAACGTAGATGGCGACCGTGAAGAACGCCCTCTCGGCGCTGACCCCCGAGGTGCCGCCGGCGACGAACGCCTCGAGGAGCAGTCCCGGGAAGAAGCGCTGTGCGGGACCCCAAGCATCTTGGAGCAGATGCTCGAACGGTCCCGCCCAGGCGATCCCTATCGCCAGCGCCACAGGCACCGAGCGGACCGCGACAGCCAGGGTCATGCCGAGCAGGGCGTAGCCGGCGACCCAGAAGAGAACGGAGCCGTAATCGGCAAGACCCTGCCCGAGCGCGGCCAGGCTGACCCAGTCGCCGGTCGCGACGTCCTGCGAGGGCGCGATGAGCCTCGCAGCCACCCAGGTCAGGGCCTCCGCGCCGGCAAGGACGACGGCGGAGAACGCGAGCAGGGCAGCCATCTTCCCCGCCAATAGGCGGATCCGGCGAGGCTGATGCAAGAGCATTGTCCGGAAGGTGCCGCGCGAGAACTCGACCGCGACGGCGCCGACGAAGACGACGAACAGGAACGTTCCGCCGAAAGACACCGCGGTCGTGAAGACATCGGTTCCGCCACCTGCTTCCGAGAGCGACGCGACCGTGACGCCACGTCCCGACACGCGCTGGCTCGTCGGCTCCGCCGATGCCAGGACGATCGCGGCGGAGCCGACTGCGAACACGGCGGTGGTCGCGGCCGTGACCAGGAGCACGCGGCGCCGACGCAGCCTGACCAGCTCGGCTCGCAGGGCGGCGATCATCGCTCACCTTCGCCTATCGCCGCGAGGTACTGCGACTCGAGGCTCGGCTTGCGCAGATGCAACTCCGCGAGGACGATTCCCCGGCGGATCGCGGCCTTGTTCAGCGCCGCCGCCACGCCTCTGGCGTCGCGCTCGTCGACGGGAATCGTGAGCTCGGTGCCGTCTCGGCGGGGTTCGTGCCCGTCGGCACGGGCGAGCTCGGCCAGTCGATCGAAGTCGCGGAGGTGCTCGGGGGCGAGCGCGATCACGGTCGGGACCTTGTTGAGGAACCCTTCGGCCGGGCCCTGGTACAGAAGCGTGCCCTCGTCGATGACGATCAGCCAGTCGCAAATGTGCTCGAGCTCGCTGAGAATGTGCGAGGAGACGAGCACGGTTCTCTCGCCGTCGGCGAGCTCGAGGATGAACTGTCGGATCTCGTTGATGCCTGCCGGGTCGAGCCCGTTCGTCGGCTCGTCGAGCACCAGCAACTCCGGGTCACCGAGTAACGCCGCGGCGATGCCCAGGCGCTGCTTCATCCCGAGCGAGTACTGGCCGAACCTGTCCGAGCCTCGGGTTTCGAGCCCGACGAGCCCGAGCACGTCGGGGATGCGACTCGGATCGTTTCCGCCGAGCGTCGCCAGGACGCGCAGGTTCTCGATGCCGCTGAGGCCGGGCCAGAAGGCAGGCGTCTCGATCAACGCGCCGACGCGGCCCAGGTACGAGGAGGGTTCGCCGAGGCTCGCGCCGAGGACGGTCCCGCTGCCGGTGGTCGGCGTGACGAGCCCGAGCAGCATGGCCAGTGTCGTCGTCTTGCCGGCGCCGTTCGGGCCGATGACTCCTGCGACCACGCCGGCTGGAATCTGGAGGTCCAGACCGTCAACGGCCAGCCTGGCCCCGTAGCGCTTGGTAAGGCCCTTCGTGACCAGCGCCGGTGGGCGCCCGGCGCCCCGCCGGCCGGATGGCTGGGCAACGGGCGCCGCTTTTGCCGGGATGCTCTCCGCCGAGCTCATGTCTGCCACGGTAGGCGTCCGCGTCCGTGCTTCGAAACGCCCCTGGGGAGGAACTTCACCTACCCCAGTAGGCGGACGGGGATCCTCCCAGAGGGCGAGTCGGCCGGGGCGCTAGCGATCGTGACCGGTTACCGGAGTTGTGCGCGGAAGCTCCCGACAACGCGCCGACGCGATACGACTCATCGGGCAGACGCACTCAGGCGACTCGTACCGCGATACCCGGGTAGTCCAGCACGAGCCCGAACTGGTCGTAGACGAGCTCCGCTGCGTACCCGAAGGATGGTGCCGCGTAGTCGTAGCGCGACTGCTCGCGAGCGTCTTCCAAACGTGCGTAGCTCTGCTCCAAGCGCTCCAGGCCGAGTCCCGGCGCGCGCACGTACGCGGCCGGGGCGTCGGCGCGCTGACCCACGGCTAGCCTCAGGCGATGCACGGGAAAGGCGTTCGTGAAAGCCGATGCTTCGAGATCGACGTCCAGGCAGTCGCCAAGCTGTGGTACGGGCCTGCCGTCGATCCGCCATCCGCGGGTCGGATCTCGCTCGAGCCGCACCTCGGTCACGCCGTCCGCGGACTGAGCAGTGATCTCGACGCTGCGCGTTGCCCAGCTCGGGTCGACGGCGATGGCGTAATGCACGCTCCATGCCTCACCCTCCTCGACGGCCGTCGAGTAACCCTGGAACCGGTGGCCGTCCGGCGCTCTCCCCAGAAAGACCACCTCGAACCCGGCCCGAGCGCCCAGATGGCGCCAGGCGGCGGTTGCAGGAAGTCGATCGACCGCAGGGCCCATCTCCGCGATTTTTACGAGGCGCCGACGCAAGATCGCAGGCCAAGCGCTCTTCATCGCTGCGACGCCCGCGGTTGACGGTGATATGTGTGCTCTTCGGGGCGCCTTCCAGTGCCGCTCGAACGAGAGGAGGGACGTGACGTTCCAAGAGATCATCAAGCTGCATCCAAAGCCGACCAGCCTGGATCGCGACGCGCTTCTGCGCTGTATCGACGAGTGCCTCGATTGCGGCGCCAGCTGTACGAGCTGTGCCGACGCCGATCTCGCCGAGGATGACGTGCGCGACATGGTGCGCTGCATTCGCCTCTGCCTCGACTGCGCCGATGCCTGCGACGCAACCGGACGCATCGTGACGCGCCAGACCGCGCCTGACCTCCGCCTCATCCGCGCCCTGGTCGAAGCCTGTGCGGCTGCTTGTCTCGCCTGTGCCGAGGAGTGCGAGCGGCACGCCGCCCATCACGAGCACTGCCGCCTCTGCGCCGAGGTCTGTCGCCGTTGCAAGCAGGCCTGCGACGACCTGGTCGCAACGATCGGCTAACCGGCAAGAGTCGCTGGCTCGGCTGGGGAGGTAGCCGCTGGAACATGCGGGCTTTCACTCGCCCACTGTCCATCTGCAGACCCCGGCGCCACGCACTCGCGAATACCTGCGGGTGCTAGGCGGGAGTTCCTGTCTCGACCCAGCGATTGAAGACAGCCGTTTGCTCGTCTGACCAGGCACCATCGCACGGCATCGTGCCGTCCCGGAGGCGCTCCAATATCGCCTCGCTGTTTCCGGCAACTTCCCCTCGGCGAGGCCAGAGCCGCCGCCTGACGGGCGTTCTACATTGGCAGGCCGTCAGATGTAGCCCTTGCGAGTGAGCCAGCGCAGCGACACATATCCCCAGATGGGAGGCAAATAGAAGGTCCAAAGGCGCTGGGTGATCGCGATTGCGAAGGAGGTGGGCTCGTCGACTCCGATCGCGATGAGCCCGGCCGAGAGACTGGCCTCGGCGGCCCCGATACCT
>JBKPHO010000548.1:0-3268 GCA_046729915.1 Actinomycetota bacterium
TCTCCGGACAGCCCCAGCGGCGTGTCACCTTCCTCGTAACTCGAGGCCTCGACTCGACAGAAGTAGCCGAAGTTGTCGTGTCGCGAGGGCAGGGTGAAGTCCTGCACGGTATCGCCTGAGACGTTCACTGTCTCCGTGTCAGGCGTCGTACACCGACCCGCGGCAGCCGTCACGCTGTACGTGCCTTCGGGCACCGAGGCGAAGCTGTAGTGCCCGGCTGCGTCGGTCGTCTCCGGCGGAATGGGAGTGCCGTTGATGGTGACCGTCGCGTTTTCGATCGGGTTGCCGCCACTGTCGCTGACGGTTCCGCTGAGCGACCCTGAGGGGGCCGGGTCGAGCGCGAAGTCAACCGTCGTCGTGCCGCCGTCGGTGATCGTCGCCGGCTGCGTCTGCGACGTGTAGCCGAAGCTGCTGGCGGTGACGTCGTAGTCACCGACGGGCAGCGTCAGCGTGTAGTGACCGCTGGCGTCCGTCACCGTCGACGCTCCGAGCGGATCCGTGGTGATCGATGCGCCCGCGATCGGGTCGCCGGTCGACGAGTCGGTGACGGTGCCGGTGAGCGTCCCGCTCGGTGCCGACGTGCACGACGGGAACTTGAAGTCCCCGATCCGCGTCCGCCAGTTGAAGCTTGACGTCACCTGGTAGTACTCCTGCGTGTACCAGAAGGTGCAGTCGTCCACGGGGTCGATCGTCATGTCGCTGTAATCGCCCCAGCGGCTGACCGTGTCCGTCTGGCTGCCGGTTCCGTTGAAGAGGTGTTCTTCTCCCTGGCCCAGGGTGCTCGGCGGGTCGGTCGCGAGTCGGCCCGCATAGCGGATCTGCGGGTTGATCGTGGCGTCCGACGCGCTGAAGCCCAGCGCCAGGTTGCCGTTTCCGTCCATCGCGGCGCTACCCATCCAGCGCCAGGTCGAGTCGGGCTGGTACGTGCTCTCCTGGACGAAGCTCGGCGTGCCCGAGGTCACGTTGTTGACCTCGAACCAGCGGATGCCGGCTACCCCTCCCGAGTCGACCGTCATGTTGCCGACGAGCGCCTCGTGGCCGTCCGCGAAGTGGCGGTAGGCCGAGCGGAACATCCCGCGGTCGGCGATTGCATCGAGCATGTCCGCCGTGCCCAGCTGCGGCACGCAGCTGCGTGTGAACGGGCAGAGCACGGTGAACGGCGCCGGAGTCAGCGTCCCGGCCAGGTCGAACGTCGAGTTCCCGGGGTTGGCGAAGTCAACGTGGAACCTATGTAGAGGCCACGTCCCGAGCACGCCCACAGACAAGAACGGGTTCGGTGCGCCAGCCGGCGGTGGAATCGAGCCGTCCATGTCCGCCGGCATGAAGCCGTCGTCCGTGGACGCGCCCCGCGCGGTGGCGATGAACGTCGCGGGGTTGCCGGCCAGCATCGCGGTCCGGTCGAGAGCGAACGCCTGCGGGCCGAGGAACGCCGTGCCCGACGAGTTGAAGACGTTCATGCTCATGTAGTAGGCGTCCGGCCAGACTCCGAGCTTCGGGTAGTCGAAGAAGTCCTCACCGAGATGGAACGCGTAGCGGTTGTAGGCGCCGGTCGCGTCGCTCGTCTGCGAGACGGCGACGCACTCGTCCGTCGGCACGCTCGTGCCCGCGAACTGTGTGATGACCCAACGGTTGGCGAGCTGGTCGAACAGCGCGACCGGATCGCCGAAGCCGCTGGTCTCGCAGACGCCCCCGAAGCCCGTCCAGAGGCTCGTGATCGCGACAGGCCCGAAGATCGAGGCCCCCGTGTTCTTGTCGAACACCTGGAAGCCCATGTTCACGATCTGGACGTACTGCGTCAGCCCGACCTCGCCGTTCGTGTCGGGCGGGGCGCAGTTGCAGTTGACTCCTGGGAAGGGGATGCCGTCGAAGTTCAAGATCGGCGACGGCATGTTCGGTGAAGCCAGCTTGCTCTGAACTTTGGTGTCTTGCCGGTCCTGGTGCCGAATCCCGAGCTTCGGATTCGGGTTCGCCTCCGTGTGCTCGCGCGGTGGCTGCATCGGAAGCGCGGGCATGCGTCGCAGCGGCACGGTGGCGTCGTTGTGGTACGAGTGCCCCACCCAGACGTCACCGACCTTCTGCAGCGCCGGACCCGACCCGCCCGCCTTGTTGGCGGCCGAGTCGTTCCCGGAGCGGATCGTCGGCGATCCACCTGCAAGCACGACGCTTGCCCCAAGCGACAGGACGAGGATCAATGCTGCGAACAGCACGGTCCCGCCAATCGCGAAGGTCCTACGTTTTCGCATCACGGGCAATCCTCCCCTTGGGATTAGGCAGGGCTTCTCGCCCCTGCCTCGCATTGCGAGTCTCTAGGGGTGGGAACGGCCGAGGCAATGGACCGCCGGGGCCAAATTGGGTCTACATATTCGAGAGAGGATCTAGGCCTAGATCTAGCGCGAGCCGCTACGCGTGAAGCCGAGTTCCGACCTGGTCGCGGCGGCTGACCCCGAGCTTGACGAGGATGCTGTGCACGTGGTTCTTCACCGTCGCGTGCTCGATCGACAGACGGCGCGCGATCTGCTTGTTCGAGAGGCCCTCGGCGATCAGCGTCGCGATCTCGTGCTGGCGCGGGGTGAGGCCGTTGCCGTTGGTCTCGCGCAGCCTGCCGGCCGCGAGAGCCGCCATCCGCCTCGCAAGGGCTGCCGACAGCCGCGGCGGGCAGCGCAGCACTCCCTGCGCCGCGGCCTCGATCGCCGCGACGAGGTCCGGGAGGGGCTGCTCGGCCGTGACGTACCCGGCGGCTCCTGCTTCGAGCAGCGCGACGACGGCCTCGTCGTCGTCGGGCACCCCCACCGCGACGATCTTCGCCTCCGGTAGCGCGGCCGCGAGCGCGTGTAGGCCGTCGGGCACCGAGACCGAGGCGGTGTCGACGACGACCACGCCGGGCTCGAACATGCCGACGGCCATGGCGGCAACGTCGCAAGGAGCGCTGCCGGCGAGCTCGATCCCGTCGTGCTCGGCAAGCGCCGCCGCCAGCAGCTCGCGGTAGAGGCGCACGTCGGTGAAGAGGAGGACTCGAACCAGTTGGGGTGACGGGTCGTCAGCTCCCGCCCCGATCGGCATGGAACCCGCCGCCAGCCGCCCGGTTGTGCTCATCCGCCGCAGCGAGGTCTCTCCCCTCGCACCTGCGCCTCCTAGCGGTTAGCGCGAGAATTCCAGGTCGTCCCGGTCTGTGTCAATGTAGGAACCGTGATCGTCGAGCGGAGCATGCACCCGAGCTGGCTCTCCAACGCCTACCTGATCGCGGACGAGCCGGGCGGCACGGCGGTCT
>JBKPHO010000549.1:0-4847 GCA_046729915.1 Actinomycetota bacterium
GATCTCTACCAGGTGGAGGCGGCCGACCTGCTCGCCGACTTCCCGCCGCTTCGTTCGGTACAACCTGGCACCCGTTCGTAGCACGAGAGCGAAGGGCTGGCCGTGAGCCAAACGCCCCGTGGCGTTACCGTGCCATGCTCTCCGAGGTACGGTCCCCTCGAGTGGCCTCGCAGACGCGTGAAGTACTGCGACAACGGGGCATGGCGTTCGCGCTCAGCGTGGAGATAGGAGGGGGGACGACGATCGCCCCGTTTCGCCCCCATGAGCGTCCCCTGCCCGAAGCCATAAATCCCTGCAAAGCGGCCGAAATCTGGGTCAGGGTGCAGGGGTCGCACTCCTTTGGGGGCGAAGATCGGCGGCTCTGCCTCTTTTGTAGCAGAGGCGAGAAGTACCGCCACAACGGGGGCACGGCCTTCGCCCCCCCAACACGGCGGGGTGCCGTCTGGAACGACGGACAGCTGGAGACTGAGGAGGCCCGTTAGGAGAAACGAGCTATGCAACCACAGTTGCAGTATTCGGCATACTGCAAGGGTGAGATCAATCCGGACGCGGTGGGTCTTGTTGGCGTACCGGTTGCCGAGGGAGCCGTCGACGCCGCGAAGCGCGCTCTGGCGAAAGCTGCGCCGGTTGGGGACGGGGCAGGTCGGCGACGGCTTGACCGCGCTTCCACTCGATGCGCGCAACCGTGAGCAGCTCGAGTGGCTTGCCGAAGAGGTGGTCGAGGCAGGTGGCGAGGCGTCGATCTGGCTGGGCGAACTAGCTTCAGCCGCTCAGGAGCGGGAGCTCGCGCGCAAGATGGCCGAGCTGGTCGCAGCCGACTACCGGTCGCTGATCGCTGACGCTGAGGCGGCGCGCGAGGAGCCGCCCGGTCAGCGGCGCCGGACACTCTCGCGCCTTCGGCGCGAGCTGCGACGCATCCGGGCGCGCGACTACTTTCCTCCGCCGGAGCGCCAGCTCGCACAAGCGGCGGTCGAGGAGCTGGCGGCGCTCGTCGAGGAGCCAGTCGGATGAGGTGGGCGACTCGCCGCCACTGCCACGTCGACCGGGCCGGCTGTGCGTGGCTCATCCAGCGCTTTCTCGACCCAGAGCCGGAGTTCGTCTTCATCGACGACCCTGATGAGGTACCGGCTGACGCGACCCCATTCGATATGCGCGGCGCGGAGCTCTCTCACCACGGCGGCGACTGCAGTTTCGAGACCTTCCTGCGCCGCTACGAGCTCGCCGACCCGGTGTTGTGGGAGATCGGGAAGATCGTGCACGAGGCAGACCTCGCCGACGAGCGCTACGACGCGCCCGAGGCACCTGGCCTCGACGTGCTCATGCGCGGCCTCTCGATGGTCCGCGACGACGAAGAGCTGCTCGCTCTCTCGGGGCCACTCTTCGACGGTCTCTACGAGTACCGCAAGCGCGCACTGCTACTGGGTCGGGAGCCGGCGTGAACGCCGTAGCCGACGAAAGGAGAAGGAGATGAAGTGGGTGACCAGGGAACATCCGAAGACCGACCGGATCGCCTGTCCGTGGCTAATCAAGAACTTCATCGACCCGGAGGCGGAGTTTCTCTACGTGCCGGCCGATCGAGTGCTCGAGGTCGCAGAGCGAGAGGGGGCGCACTCCTACGACGCGCCCGACGCCGAGTACACGCACCGGGACGGCCTGTGCTCGTTCGAGGTGCTCGTCGAGGAGTACGACCTCGACGACCCAGCCATCGACCTGCTAGCGCGGATCGTGCACGGTGCCGACGTCGCCGACGATCGAGATGCGACGCCACAATCGCGCGGCTTGCTAGCCGTGGCCGAGGGCTTCCACCTGCTGAACCTCGGCGACCACCGCCAGCTCGAGCTGTCGCTGCCGGTCTACGACGCGCTCTATGCCTGGTGCAAGCGGGAGGTCGGCAGCTCCGGCGAGAGCAACTGACGTGACGCTCGCCAGGGTCGGCTTCATCCCGATCCCGCCGGGAGCAAAGCCCGGGCTCGACCATGCCGACCTCCACCGCGCTAGCAGGCGGATGTACGTCGCGCACACGGGCGCCGACCGGATCGACGTACTCGACTGCGCCACGCGCAGCTACCTGCGCGCCCTTCCCGATCTTCCTGGGGTCGCCGGCGTCCTTGTCGACGAGGAGCACGACCTGCTCTTCTCGAGCGATCGCGGCGCCGCTCGCGTCAGCGTCTTCCGCTGCTCGGACGAGTTGGCACTCGGCCAGGTCGAGGTCGGGCCACATCCGAACGGGCTTGCCTACGACCGCGTGCGGCGGCGCCTCTACAGCTTCAATCTCGGCGAGCCGGTGGGCGAGGGCTGCACCGCCTCGGTTGTCGACCTCGATGCTATGAGCGTGGCGGCGGAGCTTGCACTGCCGGGCCGGCCGCGCTGGGCGCTCTACGATCCCGAGCGGGACGCGGTGTACGCCAACATCCGGGAGCCGGCCCAGATCGTCGTCATCAACTGCGAGCGCCCAGTAATCGAGCGAGCGCTCCAAGTCCCGAGCGAGGGGCCGCACGGACTCTGGCTCGACGCTGGCCGGCTGTTCTGCGCAGCCGACGGCGGCGCTCTGCTTGTGCTCGACCGGGACACGGGAGATCTGCTCGCGAATCTGCCGCTGCCCGGGGTGCCCGACGTCGTCGTGCACGACCCTGACCTGCACCGCCTCTACGCGGCGATCGGTGATCCCGGCGTCGTCTGCAGCTTCGACAGCGCCAGGCTCAAGCCAGTGGAGACGGTTGAGACCGAGGAGGGGGCCCACACCCTGGGCTGGGATCCCGACGACCACTGCCTGTACGTGTTCTGCCCTGGCAGCGGTGGCGCGGCAGTCTACGAGGAACGCGCCTGAGCCCAGACGCACGCCGGATCATCGCCGCGCAGGGCGCGCGGGCGCTGGCCTACGGCCTCGGCTCCGTGCTCATCGGAGTCACCCTCGCTGAGCGCGGCCTGTCCAACAGGGCGGTCGGGGTCGTGCTCGCCTCATTGCTCGCCGGCATCACGCTCGTCTCGGTCATAATCGCCCGCTATGGCGACCGCTTCGGCAGGCGTCGCTGCTACCGCCTGCTCTTCGTCGTCATGGCGCTGGCGGGCACCGTGTTTGCGCTCACCGGCTGGCTCCCTGCACTGATCCTGGCGGGACTCAGCGGCACCGTCTCGACCGACGTTGTCGAGTCGGGCCCCTTCACCTCGCTCGAGCAGGCGATGCTCCCGCACGCCGCCGGGGAGCACGATCCGACCCGCCTGTTCGGCTCCTACAACACGGTCGCGACGCTTGCCGGGTCGTTTGGGGCCTTGATCGCGCTGGTCGGCTCATCTCCGCGCTGGCTGCTCGTTTACCCGGTCGCCGCCACCGCCGGACTGTTCGCCTCCGCTCGTCTCTCGCCGGCGGTCGAGCTCGGCCACGAGCTCGAGGAAGAGCCGCTCCCACCGCTGCACCGCTCCCGCGGCATAGTCATGCGCCTCTCGGGGCTGTTCGCGCTCGATAGCTTCGGCGGCGGTTTCGTCCCGCAGACCTTCATCGCCTACCTGTTTGTGCGCAAGTACGACGCCTCGCCGCAGACGCTCGCAATCGTTTTCTTTGCGATCGGCATCCTGCAGGCGCTCTCCTTCCAGGCCGCCGTACGGCTCGCCGGCAGGTTCGGCCTGCTGCGGACGATGGTCTTCACCCATCTGCCCTCGAACCTGCTGCTCGCGGCGGTGGCCTTCGCGCCCAACCTCGCCACGGCGATTGTCCTCCTCCTCTCACGTTTCGCGCTTTCGCAGATGGACGTGCCTACCCGGCAGGCATACCTGATGGCCGTCGTCGACCCGAGCGAGCGCACCGCGGCCGCCGCTTACACCAACACCGCCCGCTACGTCACCCGGCCGATCGCCCCGCTGATCGCCGGCGCCACGCTCCGCGGCGCCCTCGGGACGCCCTTCTTTATCGCTGGCGCGCTCAAGAGCCTCTACGACGCGGGCCTGTACGTTCTCTTCCGTAACGTCAAGGTTGAAGGAGAGCGCCTGAGCCCGACAGAGGGCTAGTTTCGTGAGGCTCGATCATCTCGCCGGGGTCGGTCGTGGAGACCGTCCGCCAGGACTGCCAGGTGATGCGCAGGACGCCGAGCGTGATCGCAAGGCCGATGATCGGGTCGCCGATTTGCAATCCGAGTGACACGACGATGGCGCTGGCGACGACGCCGAGCGAGACGAAGCCGTCCACGCGAGGGTGCTTACCGTCCGCGAGCATTGCGGGGCTGGACAGCCGTTGGCCGGCGGGATCAACCGCTGGATCGTTTCGTAGGGCGCCACGCACTTAGAAGACGCGAGAGGGCATGGCCTTCGCCCACCACGGCGTCGGCTTGCCCTGGGGGTCCACGATGGCGATCATGGCCCCTTCCAGCGGTCCCCTGAAAACACGTGGTTTGCAGGTGAAAAGCCCGCAAGGTCCGGGGGTCCGTGCCCTTTGGGGGCAGCAATGGACTCTCTGCCTTTTCTGCGGCCGCGAGAAGTACTGCCACAACGGGGGCATGGTCTTCGCCCACGATCACGTCGTCCGCTTACTAGGGGGTCCAAGATGACGATCACGGCCCCTTCCCGCGGCCCCCCGAAAACGGCTTGTTTGCGGGGGAAAAGCCGAGGGTGTCCGGGGTCCGCGCCCTTTGGGGGCCGAAATGGACTCGTCTGGGTGCGCCTGCGGTCGCGGCTGTCGCGAGCTGGGGGCGGAGGTCATGCCCCGTTGTGGCAGTACTTGTGGCGCGGGTGGAAAAGGCAGTGGAGCGCATTGCTGCCCCCAAAGAGCGCGGATCCCGGACCCCCACGACTTTTCCCCTGCAAATCAGCCGATTTCAGGGGAGCGCCGGAAGGGCCCATGATCGCCATCGTGGACC
>JBKPHO010000550.1:0-1404 GCA_046729915.1 Actinomycetota bacterium
GGCTGGTCGAGGAGCTTCGCGCCGGCGACGACCGGATCGCGGCGCTCGGGTTCGGGCTGCCGTCGCGGATCGACCAGCGGCGGGGCCGCGCGGTGGCCTCGGTGAACATCCCGCTGACGGACGTCGACTTCCGCGACCGGATGCGCGACCGTCACCGCCTGCCGGTGGGGATCGACAACGACGCGAACGCGGCCGCGATCGCCGAGTGGCGTGCCGGCGCCGCCAAGGGGGCGAGCGACGTCGTGATGCTCACGATCGGCACCGGAGTCGGCGGCGGGCTGATCCTCGCCGGAAAGCCGTACCGGGGCGCGACCGGCAGCGGCGCCGAGCTCGGCCACATCGTGCTCGAGCTGGACGGGCCGCCGTGCCGGTGCGGCGGGCGCGGGCACCTCGAGTCCTTCGCCGCCGGTCCAGCCGCGGATCGCGCGGCCTCGGAGCTGTACGGGCCCGGCTCGACCGCGCACGAGCTGATTCGGGGGGCACAGGCCGGGGAGGCCGAGGCCGTCGCCGCGCTGGCCCGCATCGGGCGCTATCTCGGGGCCGGGATCGCGACTTTCGTGAACGTGTTCGAGCCCGAGTTGATCGTGATCGGCGGTGGTTTCGGTGAGGCCGCGCGAGAGTTCGTCACGGGCCCGGCGCGGGAGGTGCTCGCCCAGGACGGCCTCTCACCGGGTCGCGAAACCGTGCGCATCGTCGAGGCCCGGCTCGGCTCGGAAGCCGGCGTGATCGGCGCCGGGATGCTCGCGTTCGAGGCGCTCGGCCGGGGGCCCTAGTGCCGCTCGCCGTCTGCGCGACGCCGATCGGGAATCTCGAGGATGTGACTCTGCGCGTGCTGCGCGAGCTCCGCGAGGCCGACGTCGTGCTCGCGGAGGACACGCGCCACACGCGGCGGCTGCTCGAGCGCCACGGGATCTCGGCGAAGCTCCTCTCGTACCACGAGCACAACGAGGCGAAGCGGACGGCGGAGCTGCTGCCGCGGCTCGAGGGTGGGGAGCGGGTGGCGCTGGTCAGTGACGCGGGGTTGCCGGCCGTCAGCGACCCCGGCGCGCGGCTGGTCGCCTCGGCGCTGGCAGCGGGCGTGCCGGTGACCGTGCTGCCGGGCCCGTCGGCGGTCGAGACGGCCCTCGTCGCGAGCGGCCTGGCGGGCGAGCGCTACCAGTTCGTCGGCTACCTCCCGAGACGGGAACGCCCGCTCCTGGAGCTCGGCGAGGAACTCGCCCGCTGGTCTTGGCCGGTCGTCGCGTTTGAGTCTCCGCAGCGGCTCGGGCGGTCGCTCTCTGTTCTCGCGCGCGTGGTCCCGGACCGCCGCTGCGCCGTCTGCCGTGAGCTGACGAAGCGGTTCGAGGAGGTCACGCTGGGGACCGTTGCGGAGCTCGCGACGCGCTTCCGCGAGCCTGTGAGGGG
>JBKPHO010000551.1:0-2207 GCA_046729915.1 Actinomycetota bacterium
ACCGTCGATGGGCTTCGGCAACCAGATCCGTCGAGGCCACGACCCCGGGTTCGACCAGCACGAGCCTCCCGCGGACGGCGGCCGCCCGCTCTCGGACGCGGTCTTCACCGGGCCGGGTGCGGGCGAGCCCATCCGCAGCCAAACCAGCGCACACAGGATCATCTGCGACCTGCCACAGCTCTCCGCGATCGAGATGACCTTCCTCCCCGAGTTCGAGGGCGTCGACCCGCACACCCACCCCGACCACGTGGACGCCTTCTACGTGCTCGACGGCGAGGTCGAGTTCTTCGTGGGCGAGGAGCCGCGGCGTGGGGGTCCGGGAACGTTCGTCGCCGCTCCGCCCGGAGCCGTGCACGGCTTCCGCAATCCCGGCCCGGAGGCGATCCGCGTCCTCAACCTCCATGCCCCGCCCGGCGGCTTCGTCCAGCGCCTGCGCCGCAACACCTGAGTTGGTCCTCACGTCCCGCGCTGGCTGAACCAGCGGCCCACCTCCTCGTCGAGGAACACGACCGCGTGCTCCCCGCCCGCGAGCACGACGTCGAAGTAGCGCCGGTTGACCGGCTCTTCCGTCCACCAGCGGTCGACGACCCGCCACTCCTCCCGCACCAGCGCCACCGCCGAGCGGTTCACTCGCCGAGGCGACCCGTCCACGTGCGCTTCTACCAGCGCAACCCGAGGCTCGTTTACACGCCGCACCGGCGAAGCCGGCACGGCTTTCATGGTCGGCATCGCAAGCGACGAGTAAGACGTCGCACTGGCAAAGCCAGCACGACTCTTGAACGGCATCGCAAGCGACGAGTAAGACGTCGCACTGGCAAAGCCAGCACGACTCTTGAACGGCATCGCAAGCGACGCCTTAGTCGTCGCGTGGGACGAGAAGCGCTCGCTGCTCTGGCAGGCGCGACCACGGTGCGATCTCGACGACGGTGCAGACGGAGCCCGACCCGGTCCCCGCGCGGACCTGGCGCAGGCCCTCTCGCAGATGTGACCGCAGCTCGTCTCCTTCGGGGCGGACGAGCTCGAGTTGCCGCCCGACCGATTCCGCGAGCGCGAGAGCCTCGAGCCGCAGCATCACCACCGGCGCCGGCAGCTCAAGCAGCTTCGGCCCGAGTGCGGCCCGTAGGCGGGCGGGATCGGCGGTGGCGTCGCGGAGGGTCACCGTCCGCCGCCACGAGCCGCCGCCGACCAGGCGTCCCGCGAGCGCGAGCTTGCGCAGGGCCCGCCCGCCTCGCTCCGGATGTGCCAGCAGCCGGTCGAGCAGCACGCCCAGCGAGCGCCGGAGCGTGAGCTCGTTGCCGACCGCCTCCGGGAACTCCAGCGTCTCGGACAGCTCCGCCGCCGGCCTGCGCCCGCGCACGCGGCGCTTCGAGCCGCCCCTCGCCAGGCTCCAGGCGCGCCGGCCGTCCGGCCCCAGACGTTCGGCCACGGCGCCGCCCGGAAGCCCGGCAAGCTCCCCAAGCCTCTTCACCCCGAGCTCCTCGAGCTCTTCTCGCCTGCGCGCGTCAAGCGACAGCAGCGTCAGCGGCAGCGGCGCGAGGAACTCCCGCGTCCGCTCGTCGGAGACGATCAGCGCCTGCCCAGCCCGAGCGACGTTGGCTGCGGCGAGCGCGGCGAAGCGCCGGTTCGCAGCCCCCACGCGCGCGTCCCAGCCCGGCCCCGTCGCCGTCAGCGCGCGCTTGAGCGCAGGCTCGAGCCCGCCATAGAGCCGCTCCACCCCACGCGTCTCGAAGTACGCACACCCGGGCGCGGCCGCGTCGACGGCGAAGCCCGCATCCTCGAGCCGCCGCACGATCGCCTCCCAGGCCTCCTCGGCCGCCGCGGGGTCAGGATCGACGAGCTGGAGCGACGGACACATCGCCAGCGCCTCCCCCAGCCGCATCCCCGGCTGTACGCCGGCCTCCTCGGCCACCGCCGTCACCGGCCCGAGGAGCGCCTCTGCCCCCGGCTCCGGCGCGAGCGCGGCGGGCGCCAGCTGCAGCCGAGGCCGCTCGCGCAGCGCGACCCGCAGCTCGAACCCGGGGATGACGAGGCAGGCGATCATGGGAACGTATGTTCTACACGAACACACGTTCCCCTGTCAAGGGCGAGTCAGATTTTGGCGCAGTTGACCCGGTTAGCGCCGCCGTCCAGAGAGGAGACGCTTCCACCACGGTTGCGGCGGCCGCTCCCCGAACCCCTCGTCGAGCTGCGCCTGAACGAAGCGGTGG
>JBKPHO010000552.1:0-10547 GCA_046729915.1 Actinomycetota bacterium
CGCCGGCGCCTTCACGGCCTCGGCCGCGTATCTCGGCCGCGAGGAGCTCGACCGGCCGGTCTTCAGCAACCTGGCGCCGGAAATGTCGCGGCGCGCGCGGGCCCTCGCGGTCTGGGCGACGCTTCGCGCCTACGGGCGCAACGGCTACACGGCGATGGTCGAACGGCATCTCGCCCTTGCTCGCGGCCTGGCCGAGCAGGTCGACGCCGACCCCGAGCTGGAGCGGCTGGCCGACGTGCCGCTGAACGTCGTCTGCTTCCGCTACCGGCCGGCAGGCGTCGCCGAGGACGAGCTGGACGACCTCAACCGCCGCCTGGGCCAGGCTGTCCTCGACGACGGCCGCGTCTACTTCGGCACGACGGTCTACGGCGGCAAGGTCGCCTTCCGCCCGGCGATCGTCAACTGGCGCACGCGGCCGGAGGACGTCGACCTGATCGTGCCGACGGTGATCGAGCTAGGAGCCTCGCTTGTCCCGGCATCAGTGACCGGCCAGTAGGCCCGCGACGTACCACTCGTCGAGCGGGTCGAAGCTGTCATAGGCCTGGCCGACGACCGCGATCTGCTCGAGCGGATGCGGGCACACGACCTCGTCGGCTTCGTCTCGCAGCCGCGCAAGGCCGTCGACGTGACTGACCGGGACGGCTGCCACGACTTCTGCCGCGCCGGACGCCCGGGCCCAGCGGCAGGCGGCCGCCAGCGTCAGGCCGGTGATCGCGCCGTCGTCGACGATCAGCACCGTGCGGCCCGCGACGGCGAGTCGCTCGTGCTCGAGCCTCGCCTCGAGCTCCTCGGCGGCGCGGCGGGCGCGGGCCAACGCGGCCTCGACCTCGTCTTCGGCGACGCCGTGCCCCTGGCGGAGGTAGGGGGGTCCCTCCGCCGTGGTCGCGCCGAGCCGCAGGCCGCGCGCGTTCACCCGCTCGACATCGACGGCGGTCAGCGGCGTCGCGAGCGCCTGTGCGACCTCGACCGCGACCGCCACTCCCCCTCGGGCGACACCGACGACCACGGCGTCCGCGTAACCGGTCGCCGCGGCCGCGAGCGCCCGGCCCGCCCCGGCGCGGTCGCGGAAGAGCGGCGGGATCCAGGGCACGATCCGCAAGCCGTGATTGTGCCCGGGCCCATCCGGAGGCGGTCGCTTGCATTGCTCTATGGCGAGGAGGATGCTGTCTCCGATGCCGCCTGGGGCTCGTCCGATCGTCTTCGTGAGCGACTTCGGGCTCGGAAACGAGTGGGTCGGCATCTGTCACTCGGTCCTGGCCGGGATCTCGCCGCGGAGCCCAATCGTCGACCTCACGCACCTGATCCGTCCGCTCGAGGTTCAGTCCGGAGCGCTCCTGCTGGCCGACTCGATGCCTTACATCGCCGAGGACGCGGTCGTCCTCGGCGTCGTCGATCCCAACGTGGGGAACGACCGCGAGGTCGCAATCGGGACGGCTTCCGGCCGGTACCTGATGGGACCGGACAACGGCCTGCTGTCGATCGCCTGGGAGGCCGCCGGAGGAGTGGCAACGGTGGCCGAGATCACGTCCCCGGACGTCGTTCGTCCCCCGCGCGCGGAATCGTTTCGCGCCCCCGACACCCTATGCCGGGCGTCGGCGCACCTGGCCGCCGGAATGCCGGTCGACCAGCTCGGGCCGTCCGTCGACCCCGCGACGCTGAACGCGCTGACCCTGTCCGAGCCGGAAATCACGGACGGCCAAATTCGGGGCGAGGTTCTCGACTTCAACCGCTTCGGGAACATCCAGGTCAACGTGCACGAGGCGGACCTCGCCCTTGCCGGCCTCGAAGACGCACCTGTCCTGACCATCAAGGCTCTGGCCGGCTCGGCGGAGGCTAAGCGCGGAAGCACGTATGCCGACTTCAAGGCGTGCGAATACGGGGTGATCTTCGACGAGCGCGGCTGGATGGAGATCGTGCGCGGCAATCCAGCGAGCGCGCTCGAGGGACTGGGCGTCGCACTCGGCCATCTCGTTTGGATCAGCCGCTCGCGCGTGCCTTGAACGGCCGCGCGGCCAGGGCAGAGGCGAGGCGACGCCCGGCTGGGCGGAGCCCGCATACCTCGGGCTGAGGGGAGAGGGGTTCAGCGAGAGGCGGCCTTTCGGGTCGATCCGTGGTCAGGTCGGCCGTTAGCCCCGCCGCAGTACCGGGCGCGTTCGTCAATTGTACGTGGTCCGATGGAACGGGCCGGCGGCGAGCCGAAGCCCTAAGACGATTCCCATGACCCGGCCGGCCCGTTCCGAACCTACTGAAACGTCAGGCGACGGCGCAGACGCTCGCCCACGCGCGTCACGAAGACGGAGCTTAAACAACGATGCCGCAAAGCCTAGACTTGGTGATCGCACCCGACGTGGGAGGCAGAAGATGGCGATGGCGCTCGAGACCGAGCGGATCGACGCATTTTCCGAGACTCTTTCGGGGACGCTGCTCCAGCCCGATGACCCGTTCTACGAGGAGGCGCGACGCGTCCACAACGGGCTGATCGACAAGCGGCCCGCGCTGATCGCGCGCTGCCGCGGCACGGCCGACGTCGTCGAGGCGATCCGCTTCGCGCGCGAGGCGGGGCTCGAGATCTCCGTGCGGGGCGGCGGTCACAACATCGCCGGCCGCGCCGTCGCTGACGGGGCGCTCATGGTGGATCTCGCGGAGATGAAGGGCATCTACGTGAATCCCGAATCCCGCACGGTCCGGGCGCAGGGCGGGGTGATCTGGCGTGAGTTCAACCGGGCGACCGCCCTCCACGGACTCGCGATGACCGGCGGCACGATCTCCACGACGGGGCTTGCCGGCCTCACGCTCGGCGGCGGCCTCGGCTGGCTCATGGGAGTGCAGGGCCTCGCCGCCGACAATCTGCTCTCGGTCGAGCTTGTTAGCGCCGAAGGCGAGGTGCAGAACGTCACAGCGGAGTCGGATCCGGACCTGTTCTGGGCGCTCCGAGGCGGCGGAGGCAACTTCGGCGTCGCGACGTCGTTTGAGTTCCGGCTCCACCCGCTGAGCCAAGTGGTCGGCGGGTTGATCGCGCACCCGTTCGACGCGGCGGGAGACGTCTTCCGGTTCTGGCGCGACTTCACGCAGGCGGGGGTCCCGGACGAGCTGACCGTGTTCGCCGCGGTCGTCCACTCACCCGACGGCTCCGGGATGAAGCTCTCGGTGATCGCCGTCTGCCACGCAGGGTCGCCGGAAGAGGCGGAGAAGGACATCGCGCCGCTCAGGGAGTTCCGCGAGCCGGTGTTGGTCGAGCTCGGTCCCATGCCGTACCCCGTCATCAACACGCTGCTCGACGCGAACTTCCCGAAGGGCGCGCTCAACTACTGGAAGTCGAGCTTCGCGAAGAGCCTCGACGACGGCCTCTTCGACGCCGCCGTCGAGCGGTTCGCATCCGCCGCCTCGCCGATGAGTCTGATCCTCCTCGAGCACTTCCACGGGGCAGTGACCCGAGTGGGGGTCTCCGACACGGCGGTGCCGCACCGCGAGGAGGGCTACAACGTGCTCATCCCGACGGTGTGGATGGCGCCCGAGGAGACCGAGCGGAACATCGCCTGGACGCGGGAGACGTACGAGGCGTTCCGCCCGTACCTCTCGGAGCGGAGATGGCTGAACTACTTCTCCGACGACGACGCCGACGACGCCATTCGGGGCATGTATGGCCCCAACTATGAGCGGCTGGCGCGGCTCAAGGCGCGCTACGACCCGGAGAACGTCTTCCACATGAACCACAACGTCCCGCCCGCGGCGAGCGCGTAGGGGCAGCCCTCGGGGTGTCCGCGCGCAGGACCGCGGTGGGCCCTGAGACGCGTGCCGCAAGGCGCTCAGGCGGCCGCTTCATCCGTCGGCAACGAGCCCGGCAGCCTCACTTCGCCCTCGCCTCGACTGCGGCGAGCGCTCGGCGCGCGGCCGCCTCACTGCGGTAGCCGATGCCCCACTCGGACTCGATTCGGCGGTCGACGCGGATGAGGACGCGGAGCGCTTCGGCGCCCTGCCACCAGCCGAAGGTCGCGCCGGTGACGATCCAGGCGTGCTGGTAGAGCCAATGGCGCTGGTTGGCGGCGGTGGGGCCGCGGGCCGAGGTGAGCCAGGCATCGAGGCGCCTGGCGCGGGCCGGGAGGGTGATCTCGTCGAGCGGCTCCTCCGGCGCGCCCGGCACGTTGAAGGCGGCCGTTCGCGGTGGTCTGAGAGCCTGCCTTGGGACGCTGCTTCGCCGGCCCACGACGCCAGTCCCTTTCCGGCGGGAGGGCGTCGCTGCCCTCACGTGGCGCTGATTGCCGAGAGCTTGCTTCGATGCTCTCGCCGTCGTCGTTTCGCCGCGCTCGCTCGTGGCGGTCGTCGGCGACTCCTCGCGCTGCGACTGCGTCGCGGGCTTATCCAGTCCTCCAGAGCTCGAGGCGCTGCCGTCATAGCGAGCCCAGATCGCAGCTGCCCCGCCCAGCCCGGCCGCGAGCGCAACTACCGCCACTATCGCCTTCCCCCCATTGCTCCGCCTGTGACGCGTGGCTTCGACCGGTGGTGCTGAATGCGGGTGTTGACGCATCGGCGTAGGACGCGGCGGTTGCGGCGTCTCCTGCGGCTGCCTTGCAGGGGCCGGTCGCGGCGCCGCCTCGCCGGCGTCGACAAGTTCCGCGCGCGCTCGTTCGGCCAGATCTGGGTCGACGAGCGCCAGTTCCGGACTGAGCGGCTCGACCGGGAGAGCGTAGCTGGCGAAGCTGCGGCGAGTGGCTGTCACCACTCGATGACAGCGCGATCGCGTGGGTGCGTGAAAAGGGCGGGCCGGTTGTGCGGCCCGGCCCAGACTCTTAGGTGCGTGCTCCTCGCATGAAGAATGCGATTACCCAGATAAGCGCAGCAACTACAGCCAGGATGAACAACCACTTGACGACGAAACCTAGACCGACAAACAGAGCAACGATCAGTGCAAGGATGATCAGCAGAGCCACGTGTACCTCCTTTGCGAGAGCGTTGCTTTCCCAGAGTCTTAGGCGGGCAAACTCCGACGGCCCAAGCCCGCACGTAGGCGGGGAACCACCCGACTCTCGTGGGCAACGTTCCCGCGCCGGTCAACGGCTCCGAGCCCGGATCTTCGCAAAATTGCGGCCAAGACGTTCGAGTCTTTGGCCGGAATGGGGGCGGGAGGATTCGAACCTCCGTAGGCTGAGCCGACGGGTTTACAGCCCGTTCCCTTTGGCCGCTCGGGCACACCCCCGGGGGCGGCCATTGTAGCGGCGGGCCGCGGAGGGTTCGGGAGCGCCGAGCGGGTATAGCGGGAACACGGTGTTCGGCCTGGCCCTCGTTGCCGTCGCGGTGCAGCTCGTCAGCGTGAGCTCGGGCGAGGTGCAGGCCAACGGCCACAGCATCGGCGGAGACATCTCTCGCAACGGGCGGCTCGTCGTCTTTCACTCGCTCGCGACGAACCTCTCGCCTCGTGCGCGCCGCGGCAGCCCTCAGCACCTGTATCTACGCGACCGGCGGCGCGGAAGGACGCGCATGGTGAGCCTCGGCTCGCGGGGCCAGACGAGCAACCTGGCCGACTGGCAACCATCGATCTCGCCGAACGGACGCTTCGTGGCGTGGTGCTCGACCTCCACGAACCTGGCCAGGCCGGACCGGCACTCCGGCGTTCCCTGGACCGGCCCGGGCTGGGACCCGAGGACGGACGTTTTCGTGCGCGACCTGCGCCGCGGGCTGACGCGCCGGGCGAGCGACGACCGCTCGGGTGGGATGGCGAACAATGCGAGCTGCCGTCCGGACGTCGCGAACAACGGCGATGTGGCCTTCGAGTCGCACGCGAGCGATCTCGTTTTCCGCGACACGAACGGCTACGCCGACGTCTTCGCCTACGACTGGTCTGCCGACCGGACCGTCCGCGTCAGCGTCAGCTCCGCCGGTCGCCAGAGCCGGGCCGGCGCGCAAGGAGCGGCAATCTCCGGGGACGGGCGCTACGTCGCGTTCTACACGGGCGCGCGGCTTTCGCCGGGTGACCGCGATCGCCTCGGCGACGTCTACGTGCACGACCGGCTGCGGCGGACGACCCGCGTCGTCAGCGTCGGGAGCTCCGGTTGCTACGTCGAGCCCGTGTTGGCGCTCACGCCACACGCGCACCACGTGCTCTACGAGTGCGGGAACGTCCTCGTCGTGCGCGACCTCGGGCGCGCGCGCAGCCGGATCGCCAACCCCGGCCTGGGTGGCCGGCCGCCTGCCGACTCCGTCTCTCGCGCAGGGATCTCGGACGACGGTCGCACGGTCGTCTTCTGTACGCGGGCCAAGAACCTCGCCCGCGGCCACGGTCCCGACGACGACGTCCTCGTACATGACCTTCGCCTCGGCACGACCAGGGTCCTGGCGCATGCCGGCCCGTCGATCGGCTGCACCGCGACGGCCGCTGTCTCCGGGGACGGGCGAACCGCGCTGTTCAGCGGCGATGCGCCTGGAATCGTCGCCACCGACCGGCGCGACCCGCGCCAGTCCGACATCTTCGTCGCCGGGCCGCTTCGCTAGCCGAACACAAAGCCGGGCATTCCACCAACGGCGCCGCGTTCTACGCTTAGCCGATGATCACGTGCCCGAGCTGCGGCCAAGAGAACCCGGACAACGCCCGGTTCTGCCTCGCCTGCGGCAGGGAGCTCGCAGATCCTGCGGCCGCTCCCCGCGAGGAGAGGCGGGTCGTGAGCGTCGTTTTCGTCGACCTCGTGGGCTTCACGGAGCGCTCCGAGCGGCTCGACCCCGAGGACGTGCGGGCGTTCCTCGCTCCGTACCACGACCTCGTCCGCGACGAGCTCGAGTCGTTCGGCGGCATCGTGGAAAAGTTCATCGGCGACGCCATCGTCGCCGTCTTTGGCGCGCCGACCGCGTATGGCGACGACGCCGAGCGCGCCGTTCGCGCGGCGCTCGCCGTTCGTGACGCCGTGGCCGACCTCGACGCGCGCTCGCTCCGCCTCGACCTTCGCGTCCGCATCGCGGTCAACACGGGCGAGGCACTCGTCACGCTGGGAGCGCGACCCGAGCTCGGCGAGGCGATGGTCGCCGGCGACGTCGTCAACACGGCGTCGCGGCTGCAATCCGCGGCGCCGGTGAACGGCGTGATCGTCGGCCGCGAGACGTACAACGCCACGCGCGACGCAATCGAATTCGAAGCCGCCGAGCCCGTACAGGCGAAGGGGAAAGCAGAGCCGGTCGAGGCATGGACCGCCGTCCGGCCGCTTCACCCGGCCGGCGAGCGCCGCCTCTCCGGCGCGCTGGTCGGGCGGACGCGCGAGCTCGAGGTGCTGCGTGGCATCTGGGAGCGCGTCGCCGGCGAGGCCGTCCCGCACCTCGTGACCGTCCTCGGCCCTGCGGGCATCGGCAAGACGCGGCTGGCGCAGGAGTTCTCGGCCCTCGTGGAGGGATTGGGCGGCCGGAGCGTTCACGGGCGGTCGCTCCCGTACCGCGAGAGCAGCGCCTACTTCGCCTTCGCGACGCAGGTGAAGGCCCTCTGCGGGATCTTCGAAAGCGATCCGCCCGAGGTCGGCCTGCGAAAGCTGCGCGAGCGGGTCAAGGGCGACCTGCCTCCGGGGGCGAGCGCCGAGACGGTCACGCAGCACCTCGCGATCCTGCTCGGGCTCGACCCGGCCGGGAGCGTCGAGGACCGCGAAGAGCTGTTCTTCTCCGTGCGCTGCTTCATCGAGGCGGTGGCGCGCGAGCAGCCGATGATGTTCGTGCTGGAGGACATCCACTGGGCCGACCGGGGGCTGCTTGACCTCGTCGAGCTGCTGGCTGCCCGGCTTCGCGATCTACCGGTGCTGCTGCTGACGCTCGCGCGGCCCGAGCTGATCGACTCGCGGCCGGCGTGGGGCGGTGGCCTGACCGCGTACACCGCCCTGCCGCTCGCGCCGCTCAGTGCGACCGAGGGGGAGGAGCTCGCGTCGCTGCGGCTGCGGGATCTCCGGCACGACGACGCCGTTCGGCTGGCGGAGACGGCGGGCGGAAACCCTCTGTTCATCGAGCAGCTCACGGCGACGATGGCGGAGTCGGGCCCGTCGACGCCCGGCGCGCTTCCCAACACGATCCGTGGGCTCGTGGGGGCGCGGCTGGATGCGCTGCCGGCCGAGGAGCGCTCGCTGCTACTCGACGCAGCGGTGGTGGGGAAGACCTTCTGGCGCGGTGCGATCGACCCGGTGAGGGCGGAGAACGAGGGCCTCTCCGAGCTCTTGGGAACCCTCGAGCGGCGCGACCTGATCATGCGTGACACCGCCTCGATCATCGAGGGCGAGCAGCAGTTCAGCTTTAAGCACGTGCTCATCCGGGACGTCGCCTACGAGCTGCTGCCGCGCGCCGAGCGCCGTGAGCGGCACGCGCGCGTGGCGGAGTTCTTCGAGGAGGCGACGTCCGAAGTGGGCGAGGCCGCGGCGGCGCTCGCCCGCCACTGGCGCGCGGCCGGGGATCCCGAGCGTGCGCTCGGTTACTTCGTCAGAGCCGCGGAGCAGGCGGAGCGCGGCTGGGCGAAGGACCAGGCGGCGATCCTCTACCGCGAGGCGCTCGACCTCGTGCAAGAGGAGGACGGAGACCGCCTCAAAATGCTGCGGCGCCGGGTTGCGCTCGCGCGCACGGCGGCAATGCACATTCCCGACGCGCGACAACTCATGCGCTGAGCTGGCTAGGAGGCCGCGACGGCTGGGAAATCGGCAGGGCTGACGTCGCCCGCGATCTCGTAGAGAACCTGGATGCGGTGGGCGCCGAGGTCCACGGCGTGCGCCCGCACGGTCTCCTCGTCCGGGGCGTCGTATACGCAGTACGTCATCACCGCCCCGTCCTCATCGACGATCACGTGACTGTGCTCCCAGACGATCTGGGGGTACTTCTCTTCGATCACGGTGCGTGACCGACGCCCGACCTCCGGCATCTCCTCCTCACCGACGTCGAATCTCCTGACCACGAGATATCTCGGCATGACCACTCCCTTTAGGCCGCAGTGACGATGTTCTGGTTCGCGTGGAAGACGTTCTCAGGATCGTACTTTGCCTTGATTTGCGCAAGCCTCGCGTAGTTCTCGCCGTAGCTCGCCCCGACGCGAACCCGGCTGCTTCTTCCCGCCTCGGCTCGTACGATGAAGCCCGTGGAGCGGTTCGATGCGATCGTGATCGGCGCCGGGCCTGCGGGATCGACTGCCGCGTTCCGCCTCTCGCGCGCGGGTGCGCGGGTGTTGCTGCTCGATCGGGAGCGCTTCCCGCGCGACAAGCCGTGCGGGGGAGGGCTGACCTACCGCGCGGTGCGGGAGCTGCCGGTGGGGGTCGAGCCGGTGGTCGAGGACACCGTCCACCGCTTCGAGCTCGGCTTCCGGTACGGGAAGCGGTTCGAGCGAAACAGCGCCGAGCCGCTGGTCCTGATGACCCAGCGCCGCCGGTTGGACGCGCACCTGGCGGAGCAGGCGGCGGCAGCAGGGGCCGACTTTCGTGACGGCACGAAGGCCTCCGCGCTCGAGTTGGACGAGGCCGGCGGAACGGTGCGCTTCGACGGCTCGGCGGCCTCGGCGCCGATCGTGATCGGCGCGGACGGAGTCAACGGCCTGAGCGCGCGTTCACTCGGGCTTGGGCGCGACCGCAGCCACGGCGTGGCGCTCGAGGGCAACGTCGCTTATGTTCACGCGCGCGCGCGCGAGGACCGCCGCGGGCGCGCGGTCGTCGAGCTGGGCACAGTGCCCGGCGGCTATGCCTGGGTGTTCCCGAAGGGCGATCACGTCAACGTCGGCGTCGGCGGCTGGGAGTCCGAGGGTCCGCGACTGCGCGAGCACCTCGAGCGCGCGTGCGCGGCGTACGGGCTCCCCGCGGAGCGGCTCGAGTCGCTGCGCGGCTACCGGTTACCGATGCGCTCGGCGGGAGACGGCGCTCGCCGCGGCCGCGCGCTCCTCGTCGGCGATGCAGCCGGGCTCGTCGATCCGCTCTCGGGCGACGGGATCTACGAGGCGCTCGTGAGCTCGCGGCTCGCGGCGGAGAGCACGCTCGAGCTCCTCGGCGGCGGCGACCTCGATGGCTACGAGCCGAGGCTGGAGGCCGCGCTCGGGCGCACGCTCTCGGCGTCGTGGAAGGCGAAGCTCGCGCTGGAGCGCTTCCCGCGCGTCGTCTTCGAAGTGGCGCGCCTGCCGCTCGTGTGGGGCTTCACCGCAGCGTTCCTGCGCGGCGACCTCGCGCATCCGGGCGAGGCGAAGGGCCTCGTTCGCGCACCGCTCCGCCTGGTCGAGGTACTCGGCCGCTAGGGCTGAGCGTTGCAGCTCCGTCACGGTGTCTGACATCGGGTGGGCCTCGAGAAGTACCTGCACTTGACGACGTTGTGGATTGTTCGTGACGTTTCGTCCTGTGTCTGACACCGGGTTGGCTCGCGCCCCCTAGGCCTAGTTAAGGTACCCGGTCGCTCAAGCGCCACTGCGTAGCTGCCGATCTGCCCCTTCGTGGACCTGAATGCGGTACTGGGCCGCGCCGTGGAGCTCGGCGCGAGCGACATCCACCTGAAAGTCGGCCAGGCGCCCGTGCTGCGGCGGGACGGCGAGCTCGGCCTGCTCCCGGACCACGCGCCGCTCTACGACAGCG
>JBKPHO010000553.1:0-3447 GCA_046729915.1 Actinomycetota bacterium
CTGTACGCCGGGTCACAAGGCGATCGCAGCGAACTGGAGTAAGGGGGCGACGCTCGGGATCATGGCCGAAGAGCGACTAGTCCGAGCGCGGACCCGAGGCGTAGCCTGAGCACGCGCCGGGTCTCTGTGATCAAACCCTGAGTCAGCCTTGCTGCCCCGGACGCTCGATCCTTCCAGCGACAAGAAAGAGGATTCCGGCCGTGAGAGGGATCAGCGACCATAAGACGAGAAAGAGTAGCGGCGACCCGCAGGCACGCATCTACCGGCGGTGCGACGGCGAACCCTGGCAGCCGCTAACGGGCGGGCTGCCGGAGCCGCTGCCGGCGATGCCCTACGCGCTCCTCGCCACCGACGGTCGCCTCTTCGCCGGCCTCGCCAACGGGCAGCTCTGGGAGAGCCGCGACCGCGGCGACAGCTGGACGGCGATGCGACTCGAGGGCGACACGCTCGTCGCCGTGCTCGCGCTCGCGCCCGCGCCCGACCGAGTCATCAGCGCCTGAGGGTTGTTTCCCATGCCGCGCACCGACGCGGTAGCGGCGTTCGCGGAGTCGCCGGAGGTGACGCGACGACGATTTCGCGTGCGGCGATCGGGCGAGGAAGTGGCGACTTCGCGGGGGATCGACGATTGCAGGCGCCGCTGGCCGCCACGCGAGTGGAGCAGCGGCCACGCGCCTAGCGCAAGCGGCCGTCGGCAAAGAGGCGACTGCGGGTTGCCGCTGGCCGGGGGCGACCCTATAGTCACCGAACATATGTTCGCTTCGGCCATCGCCGCCCCGATGGGGAATCTCAACGACGAGCAGCATCGTGCTGCGACCCACAGGAGCGGCCCGCTGCTGATCCTCGCCGGTGCTGGAACAGGCAAAACGACCACGCTCTGCGCCCGCCTCGCCTGGCTCGTCGAGCAAGGCGTCCCGCCGGAACGAATCCTGCTTTTGACGTTCACGCGCAGGGCCGCGCGGGAGATGCTGTCCAGGGCGCGCGCACTCGTCGGCGGGAAGACGAACTCGCGCTTCGTCGTCGGCGGCACCTTCCACTCCGTCGCCTACCGGACGATCCTGCACGAAGCCCCGCTCCTCGGACTCGACGGCATCAGTCTGTTCGACGCCGCCGACGCTGCCGACCTGCTCGATCTGCTGCGCGAAGAAAACGAACTGGCGTCGATGGAGCGGCGCTTCCCGCGCAAGGGGACGCTGTTCGACATCTACTCGCGCACGGTGAACGCCCAGCGCGAGCTGAGCGAGGTGCTCGTCGAGTCGTTCCCCTGGTGCGCCGACTACGGCGAGGAGATCGCGGGGCTGTTTCGTGCCTACACCACGCGGAAGCGCGAGCTGAACGCGCTCGACCTCGACGACCTGCTGCTCTACTGGCACGCGGCGCTCGCCGACGCTCGGCTCAACGGGAGGCTCACGGCCCGGTACGAGCACGTACTCGTCGATGAGTACCAGGACGTCAACGCGCTTCAGGTCGCGATCGTGCACGCCCTCAGCCGCGAGCACGAAAACGTCACCGTCGTCGGCGACGACATGCAGGCGATCTACGGCTTCCGCGCCGCCGACCCGGCGCACATCCTCGACTTCCCTTCGCTCTATCCCAAGGCGACGGTGATCAAGCTCGAGCGCAACTACCGCTCACCGCAGCCGCTCCTCGACGCCGGCAACGAAGTCGCGACCCACGCCGCGCGTTCCTTCGCTCGGCGCCTGACCGCGGAACGCAACGGCGATGGACGGCCCGAGCTCGTCTTCTGCCTCGACGAGCAGCGACAGGCGAGCGAGGTCTGCGACCGCGTTCTCGCTTCTCGCGAGCAAGGGGCACTGCTGCGCGACCAAGCGGTGTTGATGCGCGCCGGCCATCACTCGGATCTGCTCGAGCTCGAGCTCTCACGGCGCAAGATCCCGTTCGTCAAATACGGCGGCATCCGCTACCTCGAAGCCGCACATGTCAAGGACTTCGTCGCGCTGCTGCGCGTCGCGACCAACCCCACCGATCAGCTCAGCTGGTTCCGCCTCCTGCAGCTCTTGGATGGGATTGGTCCGGTGATCGCCAAGCGGCTCTGCGACGACCTGCTCGCCGGTAAACCCTCGCTGTCAGAGCTGCCTGGTCGCTGGCGTGAGGCCGACATGCCCGCCCCAGCACGCGAACCCGGCCAACTCCTGCTCGACACACTCGTTTCAGCGAGCGCCGGCGTTGCCGCACGGGTCGAGCAGCTCAAGCGGGCGCTCGCGCCGCTGATCCGCACCGCGTACCCCGATGGGGAGACGCGCGTGGTCGATCTCGAGCAGCTGGTCGGTGCAGCCGCAGCCGCGCTGAGCCTCGAACGCTTCGTCGCCGAACTCGTTCTCGACCCGCCGCTCTCCACTGCCGACTACGCCGGCCCACCAGGCCTCGACGAGGACTACCTCGCCCTCTCGACGATCCACTCCGCGAAAGGCCTCGAGTGGGAGCACGTCCACGTCATCCACGCAAGCGACGGCAACATCCCCATCGACATGGCACTCTCGTCAAAAGAGGGCCTCGAGGAAGAGCGACGACTGTTCTACGTCGCACTGACGAGGCCGCGCAGAGCGCTCTCGATCTACGTGCCGTTGCGTTACTACCACCGCCCGCGCGCCCGCGACGACGCACACGGCTACGGCAAACCATCGCGCTTCCTCACCGAACGCGTGCAAGCCCTATGCGACGTCGTGCGCGCGGGCGGAGGCGACGGCGAGCTCGGGCCCGCCGGTCGCGCCCCCGGCGGCCGCATCGAAGTCGACCTCGACCATCTCTTCAGATAGGTGACCGATGTGCGCGCCGCGTGACGACTGCCTCTTGATGTTGTTTCACGCGCGCGCGAAGGAGCTCCTTTCCTGCGTCGGGCCAGGGCGGTTCCAGCTCCGCTGGCGGCACACGCTCCGTCGCGCCCGTGGCCGCAGAACTGGTCTTTCCATCCGCCTTTCCACACCTGAGCATGCCGGAAGAGACGCAACAGAAGCGCATACAAAAAGCTCCGACGTGCGGGGCTTTCGCAGAGTCCTCTACGGACTCGAACCGTCGACCCCCTCTCTATGAAGAAGGGCCGTGCGTCAACCGATTGCTTTCGTTCATCGCCCAGTCAGGGCGGGCGTTGCGTCGGTGGGGGGTGGAGAGCTGGGCTCATCTCTCTATCGCCTCCTCGTTGGGGAGGACAAGGCCGATTGGAGCTCGCTCCGGTAGCGCATCTCCTTAAGGACCGTCAGGCGGCCAGGGGGTCGGTGGCGCCTGCCGGAGCGAAGGGTTGGTCGCGGGTAAGCATGTGCCAGATCGCTTCGGACGAGCGGCGGGCGAGGTCGACCTGCGCGACCTTGGCGCCGCGCTGTCTGCCGACGCGGGCTTTTAGTTGTTGATAGCGGTCGCGGTAGGCAGGGTTGGTGCAGGCGTGGGTGGCGGCCTCGACGAGCGCCCAGCGAAGGTAGCGGGGACCCTGTTTGG
>JBKPHO010000554.1:0-7247 GCA_046729915.1 Actinomycetota bacterium
AGGTGGTCGGTCCCCCGCGTCCGCAGCTCGTTGGTGCGGGCGAACTCCCTGTCGAACCTGCGCAGGTCCGGAGACGCCGGCAGCGCCGTCATCTGGTGGATCACCGCCTCCGGCTCGGCTCGCGCGACCGCCTCTCCGACGGAACCGGCGTCGAGCCCGTCCATCACGACGGCCCGGGCGCCGAGGGCGCAGAGCGCCTCGACCTTCTCCTGGCTCTGCGTCGTCGCGACGACCTCGTGGCCGTTTGCGACGAGCTGCGGCACGAGGCGCCTGCCGATCGCGCCGCCTGCTCCTGCAACGAACACACGCATCGCGTACTCCTTTCGTGTTGTCGTTCCCGAGACGAGAACCGGCGCGCCTCTGTGACAGGTCGGCGCCCGATGAGTTCCGAGCGCTCGAGCCGTCCAACGAACGACCGCGCAAGGAGGCAGCAAATGCAGATCCGCGCCCGCATGAGCACGAGCGCCGACGGCTACGTGACCACGCCGGACGGGTGGCCCGCGCAGCTCGCCGACCCGATCTTCGCGTCCGGCGAGAGCCATGGCATTCGCGAGTTCCTCGAGGGAGTCGAGGCGGCGCTGATGGGCCGCGTCACCTTCGAGCCGGCCCTCACGAACCCCCGCTGGCCGTGGCCGAACCTGGACGTCTTCGTGCTCGCCTCCCACCATCCGGCCGGAACGCCAGCGGACGTGGTCACGGACAGCGACCCGCGCCGGCTGCTCGAAAAGGTCCGGGAGGCAAACCGAGGCGGCGCCGTCCACCTCATCGGCGGGCCTCGGACGATCGAGACCTACCGCGCTCTCGGAGCGCTCGACAAGCTCCACCTGGTCGTGCTGCCGCTGCTGCTCGGCGACGGGATGCGGCTGACTCCGGCGCTCGGCGTCGACACGGGCTTGACGTTCGAGCGCGAGCACGCGCTCCCGGGCGGCTCGGTGGAGATCGTCTATGCGGTGAGCAAGCCCGCCTGAGCTGTCACAACGGACGCGGCCAACTCGTCTTTGGCAATGTGGAGGCCTCACTCCGGAGAGTGCGCTTGACCGAGGCTTACGAGGATCTGCGACCGCTGCTGTTCTCGATCGCCTACCGGATGCTCGGGAGCGTCGCGGAGGCTGAGGACATCGTCCAGGACGCGTTCCTGCGCTACCAGCGCGTGCTCGCCGAGCAGGGCGGCGAGATCGAGTCGCCGAAGGCCTACCTCTCGGCCGTCACCACGCGTCTTGCGATCGATCACCTGCGCTCGGCGCGGGCACGCAGGGAGAGCTACGTCGGCCAGTGGCTGCCGGAGCCGCTGCTGACCGACGAGACGGCGCCGGAAGGGGAGCGCTATGCCGAGGACGCAGACTCGCTGTCGATGGCCTTCCTGCTGCTGCTCGAGCGGCTCTCCCCGGTCGAGCGCGCCGTCTTCCTGCTTCACGACGTCTTCGACTACGGCTACGACGAGGTCGCGCAGATCGTCGGCAAGAGCGAGGCCAACGCGCGGCAGCTCGCGGTTCGTGCGCGGCGCCACGTCGAGGCGGAGAAGCCCCGCTTCGAGGTCTCGCGCCGGCAGCGAGACGAGCTCGCGGCCCGGTTCTTCGAGGCGGTCGGGGACGGCGACATGGAGAGCCTGGTGGAGCTCCTCTCTGCGGACGCGGTGGTCGTCGGCGACGGCGGCGGCAGGGCCGGTTCCTGGCGGCGGCCGATCTTCGGCCGCGACCGCGTCGTGCGCCTGATGCTCGGCCTAGGGAGGCACGCGCGGCAGCTCGAAGTGACGATCCGGCGCACGCACGTCAACGGGCAGCCGGGAGCGCTGTTCCTCGACCCCGATGGCCGGCTGCTCTACCTGATGGAGCTCGACATCGCCGACGGCGTCGTCCAGACCGTGCACGCGGTCATCAACCGGACCAAGCTCCGGCATCTGGGCCCGCTCGGCGACCTCCGCGAGCTGCGGAGAGTTGCCAGGCGCGCGTCGCCACCGACGACGCGATGAGCGCCGTCCAGAAGGCTCTGCGGGCGGTCGGCTACGGCCGCACGTCCGCCCGCTTGCCTTTCGCCGACTGCCTACCTCTGACGCTCAACGCTCATCCGCGGCACGAGGCGATCCGGAGACTGCGTCGCTCAGCGCCTGATCCACAAGCTGGATCGTGTCGTCGAGGAGGTCGTCGTCTGGTGGCAGCGCGCCCAGTGTCTTTGCTGCCTGGAGCGATTTGTAGACAAGCGCAAGCTCGCCAAAGGTGAGCTTCAGCTCGTGCGTCTGTCCGTTGGTTCTTTGCCGCGCTGATCCGGCCGTCTCCGGCGGCGGCGTGACGAGTCTCGAGCTCGGCCGAGCGGGCGTGCGAAGTGCCGTGACGAGTGTCTCGGCGTCGGATTGGAAAGCCCGGCACGAAGCACAGTGCTCGAGGTGCTTCCGCATGCGAGTCGACTCGAGCTCGCACAGCTCCCGGTCGAGGGCGGCGGAGATCGAGGCGCGCGTTGGCTCGCAGTCTGGAGCTAGCCCGGCCGTCGGGCGCGCGAGCTCGCAGCGTGTGCTCCGGTTCATCGAGTGTCCCTCCTATGTGGGTCGGTGAGAGTCAATGTGGTCCTCCACTAGTGCGGACGCCTGCGGGCGGCTCGTCCTTCCAGGGAATCGCTAGGAGACCGCAGGAAGCACCATCTCGTCCTCCCCGAGCACGACGCGCTTGAAGATCGCCGCCGCATCCTCGAGGAGCGGCGACAGATCGTCGAGCCTTGGATTCAGGTGGACCAGAGTGAGATCGCTCGCGCCCGCCTCCCGCGCCACACGCGCCGCGTCGGCGGCGGTTGCGTCCCGGTCCGGATAGAGCAGAGCGCTCGACGGCGACCACGCTTCGTGGAGCAGGTGCGTGACGCCCTCCGCGAGCTCCGCGCTCGATGGCTCATACGGCGTGTCGGTGACGTAGGCGAGGAGGTCGTCGACGCGCAGCCCCGCGCTCGGCGCCCAGTGCCGCGGCTGCGATCTCGCCCGCACCTTGAACCCACCGATCTGCTGTCTTCCGGGACGCAGCTCCTCGATCGCGAAGCTGTCGGTGACGTCGTTCGACGACATCGGAGGGCGGCGCAGCGGATCGAGGATCTCGGCGCTGTCAGTCTTGTAGAGCCACGTTCCGGGGGCCCAGATCGTGGCGGTCTCGCAGGCCCACGGCAGGTACGGCAGCCCGCAGACGTGGTCGAAGTGGAAGTGCGTCAGCACGACGTCGAGCTCGCGCACCCCGTCGAGCAGGCCGGGGTCCGCGATCAGCCGGCGCGCGCCCGTGCCCGCGTCGAGGAGCAGGGCCTCGGCCCCGTCGCGCACGAACACGCAGGCAGTTTCGCGCTCGCCCGAGGGAGCACCGCCGCCGCTCCCGAGGATCGAGACACGCATCAGGAGTAGCGCACGCGCGGGTCGAGGAACGCGTAGAGGATGTCGACGACGACGTTCGCGAAGATGATGAAGAAGGCCCCGAAGAGCACCGTGCCCTGAATCGCGGGCAGGTCGGAGTTGATGATCGAGTCGTATGCGAAGCGGCCTACGCCGGGGATGTTGAACACCGTCTCCGCGAGCACGGCTCCGCCGAGCAGGAGGCCGATGTCCAGGCCGGCGATGGTGACGATCGGCGTCAGTGCCACGCGCAGGGCGTGCTTGACGATGACCCGCCACTCGCGCAGCCCCTTTGCGCGGGCGGTACGGACGTAGTCCTCGCCCATCGTCTCGAGGAGGTTCGCCCTCGCCATCCGCGCGTAGAAGGCCGCAAACGCGGCCGCGAGGACGAACCATGGCAGGATCAGCGACGAGAACCACTGGCCGGGGTCCTCGGTCAGCGGCACGTAGCTACCGGCGCCGCCGAACCACTGCAGCTTGCCGGTGCCCTTCCCGAAGACGAACAGGGCGACGAGTCCCAGCCAGTAGACCGGCGCCGAGATCGCGACGAGGGCACCGCCCATCGTCACCCGGTCGAGCAGCGAGCGCTGCCTGATCGCCGAGATCACTCCGATCGGGATTCCGAAGCCGATCCAGATCACGAACGCCCCGAGGGTGAGCGAGATGGTGGCCGGCAACCGGGACAGGATCTGGGCCCGCACCGAGGCGTCGTTCTGGTACGAGAAGCCGAGGTCGAAGTGCAGGACGATCCCCTTCATGTAGATCCAGTACTGCTCGTAGAAGGGCCTGTCCAGGCCGAGCTGGTGGCGGATCTGGGCGATCAGCTGCGGCGTCGCCGATCGCCCAGCCCGCAGGGCCGCCGGGTCGGCGGACGGGAAGAGGTAGAAGATCGCGAACGTCAGGAAGCTGACGATCAGCAGGAGCACCAGCCCCCAGAGGATGCGCCGGACGATGTAAGCGGTCACGCGCTTCGCCTATCCGGGGCGAAGCCGCCGCGCCTCGCAAGCGGGACGCGGCGGCGGTCGTTGCGTGGCCCGCCCATCTGCCTCAGCGGGTCACCTGCATGAACGTCACATCGGGTGAGCCGTTGTTCCAGAGCTCGGGCACCTTGGTGACGTGCTCGGAGAAGAGAGTCGGAGACGTCTCCCACAGCCACGGGATCGCGACCGCGGTCTTCGTGACGAGCTGGTCGATCTTGCCCCACGCGGCGTAGCGCTGCTGCGGGTCGATCATCGTCTCGGCCTTGTTCATGAGCGCGTTGATGCGCGGGTCGTTCAGCTGCGGCCAGTTGCTGTTGTTGACGGGGACGATGTTCTTGCCGTTGAAGGTCGCGTCGAGCAACGCTTGCGGCTCGTGGAAGTCCGCGATCCAGCCGGTATTCGGACAGATGTTGGGCTCCTGCTTGGGGACGTTGCAGAAGCGCGTGAACATCGTCGCGTGGGTCACGGAGATCGTCCGCACCCGGATCCCGATCCGGGCCAGGTTGCTCGCGACCACGCGGGCGGTGTCAGAGCCCGGGGGCGTGTTGTCGGCCACCTGGGTCAACGCTGGGCCCGAGTAGCGGCCGCTCGGGAAGCCCGCCTTCCTCAGCATCTGCCGGGCCTTGTCGAGGTCGCCCGAGAAGCCTCCGTCGGCGGTCGGAAACGGGTTGAAGTCGGACCCCCCGGCCTGCTCGAAGCCCTTGTCCTTGAACGAAGGGTCGATGAAGTGCGTCGCGATGCGCCCGTCGACCGGGCCGCCGCGGGTCAGCCGCATCGCGTTGCGATCGAGGGCGTAGGCCACCGCCATGCGGACGAACTTGTTGTCGAACGGCGGCTTGGCGGTGTTCAGGGAGACATAGCGGGCACCGCCCTGCAGCGTGAAGGTGAGTTGGTCCTTCTCGCTCGGGTTGCTCGTGATGGAGCGCAGCTCCGCCGGCGGCGGAGGCGTGTCACCGTTCACGTCGGCCTCGCCGCTCAGGATCATCCGCGTCATCACGGTCGGGTCCTGGAAGCCCTCCTTGAAGACGATCCGGTCGGCGAAGGCCGGGCGCCAGCTCGTGCTCCTCTTCCAGTTCGGGTTGCGCACGAGCACGATCCGGCGGCCGGGCTGGTAGCCCGTCAGCTTGCCCGCCTTGTTGTTCTGGATCATGTAGGGGCCGGTCGCAACCTGGTGCGTCCCGTAGTCCGACGTCGTCTTCGAGTCGAACTTCCGTGCGTATTCGGGCGGGACCGGAGCCGTGATCAGCATGCCGAGCGCGCCCTGGAAGACGCCCGAGGGACGCATCAGCTTGAACACGATCGTGTGCCTGTCCGGCGTCCGGATGCCGGGGATGTCCGGTACCCCGCTCGTTGTGCCTTTCGGCGCGCCGACGAGGTCGTCGAAGTAGGTGGTCACGTAGCCGTTGGCGACGCTCGAGGCGAAGCCGCGCTCGATCGCGTACTTCACGTCGGCCGACGTCACCTCGCGGTTCACCGGCGCGCTGAAACGGACGCCTTGGCGCAGCTTGACCGTGACCGTCTTCCCGTCCTTCGAGACCTCGGGCATGCTCGCGGCGAGGTCGGGTGTCGTCTCGACGCTGTCCGGCTTGTAGGCGAGCAGCGGCCGCTGGGTCGAGTAGCCGATCTGGTAGCTGAACTGCAAGTACATCTGGCCGGGATCGATGAGGTCGACGTCGCCGGCGGAAAGGACGGTGATCGTGCCGCCTCGCTCCCCGCCCGATGCCGACTGCTGCGAGGTCGCTCCGCCGCTGCCGCATGCAGCGGCAACTACGGCGACCGCCACCCCGCCGGCGAGGGCGGCGGCGAGACGGCCTGCGCCTCGACGCGGGATGAACCTGGATCTCATGCTTCCCTCCTCTTGGTATGGGTGAACGTCGTGCGTCACGCCGCCGCCCTCGGGTCGAGCGCGTCGCGAATCCCGTCGCCGAGCAGGTTGAATGCGAGCACCGTGAGCAGCAGCGCACCGCCGGGGAACGCGAAGAACCACCAGGCGGTGTTGAAGATCGGCGTCGCCTCCGCGATCATCTCGCCCCAGCTCGCCTGCGGCGGGTTGATGCCGACGCCGAGGAACGAAAGCGCGGCCTCGAGCAGGATGTTCTGGGGCACGACGAGCGTCGAGTAGACGACGATCGGCGCGACGAGGTTCGGCAGGATCTCGCGGAAGAGGATCGTCCGGTCGGGCGCACCCGCGGCACGGGCCGCCTCGACGAACTCCTTCTCCCGCAGCGACAGGACCTGGCCGCGGATGATCCTGCCGATGTAGGTCCAGTTGATGACGACGATCGCGAAGATCACCGTCGGCAGCCCCGGCTTCACGGTGCCACCGACGCAACCCTTGCCCAGCGAGCACGCGGACCCGATCCCGAGCGCGAGCAGCAGGATCGGGAAGGCGAGCGTGACGTCGATCACGCGCGAGATCACCGTGTCGACCCAGCCGCGGTAGTAGCCGGCGAGCATCCCGAGCACGACGCCGATCGCGACCGACAGCGACGTGGCGACGAACGCCACCTCCAGCGAGACGCGCGCGCCGTAGAGCACGCGCGAGAAGACGTCCTCGCCGACCTTGTCGACGCCGAAAAGGAACGTCGACGAAGGGCCGGTCGGTGTCCCGAACTGCGGGTCGAGTGCGTTCGGGAACTGCGCGTCGGGAGGGTGCGCCACCCCGCGCGTGATCGGGCCGGCGAGAATCGCGACCAGGATCAGCAGGACGAGGAAAGCGAGCGCTGCGAGCGCCACCTTGTCGCGGCTGAAGCGCACCCAGAAGAGCTGCCACGGCGTGCGGCCGACGACGGTCGCTGCGCCGGCCACGTCTTCGCGGCGAAGCTCCTCCTCTTCCCAGACGCTGGGGGTTGCCATCCGTTGCTAGTAGCCGGGGATCGTGTCGCTCGGCTGGCCGCCGCCGGACGAGCTCG
>JBKPHO010000555.1:0-1053 GCA_046729915.1 Actinomycetota bacterium
GCCTGCGGATCGGCTGGGCGCCGCAGCGGCCCGCGCTCTACGGGCGGCTCACGCCGCGCGAGAACCTCGAGCTCTTCGCGCGCCTCGAGGGCGAGCCCGACCCTCGCGTCGCCGCCGAGCGGCTGCTCGCCGCTTTCGACCTCCCGGGCGAGGCCGCTCCGAGCGCGAACCTCTCCGTCGGCAACCGCCAGCGGCTCAACCTCGCGATCGCGCTCCTGGGCAGTCCCGACGTGCTGCTGCTCGACGAGCCGACCGCCGCGCGCGACCCGGAGCAGCGGCGGCGGCTCTGGGAGCGTGCGGCGGCCCTGCGCGAGGCCGGGGGAGCGATCGTCTTCGCGACGCAGAAACTCGACGAGGTCGAGAGCATCGCCGACCGCGTTGCGGCGCTGCGCGAGGGCCGGCTCGTCTTCTTCGGGCCCGCAGGCGAGTACGACCGCTCGAGCGTCGAGACTCTGCCGGCATGAGTCGGATCCTCCTGCTCGTCCGCAAGGACGTGGTCGTGCTGCGCCGCTCGCCCCTGCTGCTCGGGATCCTGCTCGCCTACCCGCTGGCGATCGCGCTCCTCGTCGGCCTCGTCGCGAGCTACGGCAGCTCGAAGCCGCGCGTTGCCCTCGTGGACGAGGACAACCTGCCGGCCACGGTCGTGCTCGTCGGGAAGCGCTTCCACGTCGACCGCACGATCCGCGAGGTGAGCAAGAACGTGAAACTCGTGCGTCTCTCGGCCGACGATGCGGCGCGGCAGCTGCGGGACGGCCGCGTCGTCGCGGTCGTGACGGTGCCGCCGGGGTTCGTCTCGACGCTGCGCGGGATGGTGCGCAGCCCGCAGCTGCAGCTCGAGCTCTCGCGGGGAACGATCTCCACGCGGGTCGAGCAGCAGGTCCAGGCGCTCGTGTACTCGCTCAACCGTCAGCTCCAGCGCGCCTACATCGCATCGAACCTGCGCTACGTGAGGCTGATCCTGCGCGGCGGCGACGGCAGCTTCCTCGGAGCGCCGATCACCGTGCTGGGGATCGCGAAGGCGCAGCGGCTGCTCGCCCTGTCTCTTATACACAT
>JBKPHO010000556.1:0-7477 GCA_046729915.1 Actinomycetota bacterium
CGACCGAAGTTGCTCGCGCTCGGTGAGCGCCTGCCAGACGACCGCCGGTGGGTCGGCAAGGTGGCGTTCGAGCCGTATGGCGGGGCGCGCGCGGTCGGTGAGCAGCGTTGCGTCGGTCATGTCGTCCTCCGTCGGTCGAGGTGGTCTTCGAGGCGATCCAGGTGGGTCGTCCAGAGCTGGCGGTAGGAGGCGAGCCACTCGTCGAGCTCGGCGAGCGGCTCCGGTCGGATGCGGTACAGGCGGCGCTGCGCATCCGGGCGGGCCTCGACGAGCCCGGCGTCCTTGAGGACGCGGAGGTGCTTCGACACGGCCGGTTGGCTCAGGCGGAGCCGCTCGACGAGCTCTCCGACAGGCTGCTCGCCGTCGCGGAGCAGGTCGAGGATCGCCAGCCGACGCGGCTCGGCCAGCACTTGGAGTGCGGCGAGTCCCCCCATCTGCATAAGTATGCCGTTCCGATTATATTCCTGTCAAGGAATATTCATGCGGAATGGGGCCGAGCCAAGCCGCCTCGGCCCCGAGCCCGACTAGCTGTCCGGGTATGGATCTTGGGCGCTATCGCCGCCCGTGACCGTCTCCCACTCGCCCGTTCCACAGGAAGGGCACGGAGGAAGGCTCTTTCTCGAGCCGACGTCGATCTGGTTGCCGTAGTTGGTGCATCTGTAGGTGCCCGATGACACGTCGCTGCCGGCGGGGACTGGGTTTGCCATCACTCCCTTCTCAGCTCCGTTGCATCACCTTCGTGACGCGCTGCTCGACCTGCTCGCGGGGCTGCCCCGTCTTCTTCTGGACGCGGTCGACGATGTCGTCGGGATCGTCGCTCGCCTCGTCCATGTCCTTCTGCGTCACCTCGCTGAACTCGGCGACGAGCCTCTGCTTCAGCTCGGGGGCGCGCTCGCGAATCTGCAGTTTGAGCATGTCGTCGAGACCCATCTCGAACCTCCCGCGTTGAATGACTCTCGGGGCCCACCCCACCCGCCCGGCCCTAACCCCGTCGTCTCGGAGGGACCTCGGCCACAGTGCCTGCCGTCGTCGCGTTGCATTCGGCGGCCGCTTCCGGCTTTTCTCACATCGGTGGCGCGCTCGAAGCCTCTGCTGCGGCCCGGCCAAGGTGCGATTCCAGGCGCCAGAGGTTGTCGAGGTGCTGGCCCGCCCACAGCAAGACAAGGGCCGGGCGCACCTGCGCCTTGTCGCCGCTCGCGACGGCATCGCGCACACACTCGAGCAGGCGCCTCCGACCCTCGGCGTCACGGATGTGCGGCGGCGGAGCCGCGGTGGAATGAACGAACGAATCGCCGAGCGTGACGTACCAGGACCGCAGGGCGGAAATCTCGCCGTCGAGGTTCTGGCCACAGTGCGTAAGGCTCGCGTCGCCGTCTGTCATGCGGCCGAGCGCCGAAAGTGACTGCCCTGCGCGCCGCACGCGTGCCGCCCCTGCGACCAGCGCCGCGACGCTCTCCACGTTCACACGCCTGGCAGACCGCTCGGCGAGGTACTGGCGAAAGGCGTCGTCGAGCCGGTGGACGGCGACGGCGGCAGCCTGCGCTGGGCCTGCCGACCCCGGTTCGTCGCCTCCGTGGATGATCTGGCGAGCCGTTACGGCGACGTAGTCCGCGCTGCGCCGGTAAGCGAAAGCGAGATTCTCGCGCAGTAGCGTGGCAGCGCCGCGCGGCCAGAACAGAAGCCCGACACCGAGGCTGACGGCGAACCCGATCGCGACGTCCTCGATGCGAACGAGCCCGACCGTCCAGCCGCTGGGCTGAATGAGGTTGAAAAGCACGAACAGCACGACGGTGAAGCCCGCCTGGCCCGCCGCGAACGAAATCGCCCGCGGAGCGTAGGCAGCGAGCAGCACCGCCAGAGGAAGCACCGCCCAGAGCACGGCTTCGTGCGTGCCGATCGCGATGACGAGCGCGGCACCGACGAGGATTCCGATTGCTGTTCCGGCGAGGGCGCTCAGGACCGACCAGCCGGTGCCCAGCGCGTTCGAGCGCAGAACCGACAGGGTTCCGAGCACGACCCAGAAAGCGTGTTGAAGACCGGTTCGCTGGGCGATGTAGACGGCGACGGCCAGTCCCACGGCGCCCCGCACGCTGTTGCGAAACCACACCGATCGTGCACTGACGTGCTCGACCGCGAGGCGCTCGGTTGCCCGGAGCGCCGCTCGCGTCGGCCGCGTGCTCGGTTCCCCACCGGCCACGTCGAGCTCGTCGAGCTCCGGTGCTTCCGCCCCGCTGGCGAGAAGCGCATAGCCGGCGACCTGACGGGCGGTATACGAGATCACTCGGATTCGGAACGTCGGCTCTAGTGCGGACCCCAGTCTCCCGTCCTCCGCCACGGTCGGCGAGGTCGAAATCCGGCGGGCGAGCGCCTGTGCCACTGCTTCCCGTGCCTCGTCGAGTCGGTGGAAATCCGGCCGCTCGTGGCCACCGGCCAGCGTCGCAGCCGCCGCGCGCAGCACCGCCACGGTGGCCGCCATCGCCTCAGCGTTTTCCTCGCGACAAAGGTCGAGCGAGAGAGAGTCGGGCCGAGGGGTAAGAAACGACAGGAGCCAGTCGAGCTCATCGACAAGCGACGCCAGGGCTGCGGTCGGTCCCGTCGGTCCCGTCGGTCGATGCGGCGTGGCGAGGAAGCCTCGGCGAAGGCCGTCGACGGCGTCTCGGGCGCCGCGCGTGCGCGACTCGACTGACGGCAGATCGCCCGCAGGCTCGGGCTCGGCGAGGTCGGCGAGAGCGGTGCAAGCGCGCGCCGCGTCACCGCGGAGCGTGGCCCGCGGCCGTGCCGGCCAGAGCAGCATGTGCGCGCAGATTCCAGCCGCGGCCGCCAGCGCCCACCCTTCCAGGCGATCGGGAACGGCCGAGAACGGGGCCGGGATCGTCACCGGCAAGACGAACGTGAGCATCGCCGCGGTTCCGGCCGCCGCGAAGTAGCCACTGATGATGCCCGAGAAGAGGATCGCGAACCCGACGAGCGCCATCGCACCCGCGGCGAGCCAGGCGTTTCGGGAACAAAACGTCCCGAGGACGACGTTGACGGCGCCGACGCCGGCCAGGGCCAGGTAGGCGACGAAGCGGCTCCGCATCGGTCCCGTGAAGTCGACCAGCACCAGCATCGCGAACGATCCAAATGCGGCGAACGTGGCCGTCTGCGGGTTCTGAATGACTTTGTCCGCAACCGCGAAGACGGCGGGCATGACGATCGCGGCGCGCGCAGCGGCCTTCAGCGACGCCAGCCCCGGGTCTGCAAGGCGAAGCTGCGGCAGCTTCGTGCGAACGTTCCACGCGGCTCGCCACAGCGGCGGCCGGGTCGGTCGTGCCCTGGAACGGCCGCCCGCCACGGTGCCGATCATAGGCGGCGAAGCGCGCTGCGAACGACCTCGGCGTCTGCCGCGGCTGCCACCCGTGCGAGAGGGAAGGGAGGAAGTCGATCTCCTCAAAACGCCAAGTCCTGCGAACCCGAAGGCCCACAGGACTTGACCCGGCGACTCTGACACGCGCACACATCGCCGTCAAGCGACATCTCCGCGAGGACCATCGCCGGTACTGGGTCCGTCGCCCGTACTAGTGGCGATTGCGGGCGTCGAGGTGGTGCAGCGCGTCCTCGTCGACTTCGATGCCGAGGCCTGGGCCGCTGGGGACTTCGACGTGCGCGTCGACGACGGTGATCTGCTCGGCCGTGATCTGCTCGCGGTACTTCAGCGGGCCCATCAGATAGGACGGGTAGGCGAGGTGCGGGAGCACGGCTGCGAGGTGCAGGCCCATGGCAGTGGCGATGCCCATCTCGATCACGCTGCCGACCATCACGCCGACGCCTCCCGCGGCGGCGAATTGCGCGGCCTGCAGGGCCGCTGTGGGGCCGCCCAGCTTGGACATGCCGACGTTGACGACCGTGGCGGTGCGCTCGCGGACGACCCTCGCGGCGTCGGCGGCGCTGCGCACGGACTCGTCGGCGGCGACGTCGAGTGAGAGCCGCGCGACAAGGTCGCGCTGGAAGGGTTCGGCGCCGGGCGGGAGCGGCTGCTCGAGCAGCTCGAGGCCGATCGCGCGGACGCGGTCGAGCGCGCGGATCGCGTCGCTCGGCCCCCACATGCCGTTGATGTCGACCATCAGGCGTGCATCCGGGCCGACGGAGTCGCGGACGGCCTGAAGGCGATCGAGGTCAGCGTCGATCGCGCCGCGCCCGGCGTACAGCTTCAGCCAGCGGTACGTCTCCCGCTGCTCGAGCGCGCTCTCGGCGACGCGCGCAGGATCTTCATCCCAGGTGACCGAGCCGTGCACCTCGACGCGGTCGCGGAAGGCGCCGCCGAGGAGGTTCGAGACGGGCACGCCCGCGTGCCTGCCGAGCAGGTCGAGCAGGGCGGTATCGACCGCCGCGACCGTGAACGGCGCGAAGCGCAAGACGCGCGCAAGGTCGGCCAGCCGCGGGACACGCTGCGACGCGTCACGCCCCACGAGCGTCGGCGCCACTCGCGTCTCCACGAGCTCGACGACAGAGGCCTGGGTCTCCGATGTGAAGGCCGGCACGGGGCACGCCTCGCCGTAGCCGACTGCGCCGTCCTCCGTGGCGATCCGGACGACGACGTTCGGGGACGTCGACCGGTCGGTCGTCCCGAAGCGGAATACCTCCTTGAACGAGGCGGCGAGCGGGATCGCTTCGACGCTGGTGATCTTCATGCCGCTAATTGGTAATACCATAACCAACGATGCTCGAGCCTGGTCAAGCTCCCCCACGCAGCGCTGACGTGGTGGTCGTCGGCGCAGGCATCTGCGGCGTCACGGCCGCGGAGGCGCTCGCGCGGCTGGGTGCGCGTGTGGTCGTAGTCGAGAAGGAGTCCGGGCCGGGCATGGAGCAGTCCGGGCGCGCGCAGGGTGCGATCCGAGTGCAGGGGCGCGAGGCCGCCGAGCTGCCACTGGCGATGGAGTCGCTCGAAATCTGGCGCGGGCTAGCCGAGCACGGCGACGAGTTCGAGCTGCGCTTCGGCGGAAACCTGTACCTCTGCACGAACGAGGACGAGGTCCGGCAGGCCGCCGAGCTGCGGGACTCCGCGCATGCCGGCGGCCTCACCGACGTGCGGCTGCTGACCCCCGAGGAGGCGCGCAGGATCGTTCCCGCCGCGACCGGCGAGTTCACGGCCGCGATGTGGAGCCCGGGCGATGCGCAGTGCTCGCCGCGCGCGGCGACGGAGTTCTTCGCGAAGCGCGCGGCCGCGGCCGGCGCAAGGTTCTCCTACTCGACGCCGGCCACGCGGATTGTCAAGTCCGGCGGGACCGTCACGGGCATCGCGACGAGCCGGGGCACCATCGACGCGCCCGCCGTCGTCGTGACGGGCGGCATCTGGACGGCGCAGCTCGCCTCGACGGCTGGGGTGCAGGTCCCGGTCATGCCGGTGGCGCTGTCGCAGTGCGAGACCGAGCCCGTCGAGCCGCTGATCGGCCCGACGCTTCGCTGCTTCGAGTTCGGCGCCCGCCAGCGGCCGAACGGCCAGCTCAGCATGAGCGCGGGGATGAACACGGTCGTCGACCACTACCTGTCGCTCGCGAGCCTCCGCCACCCCGGGACCTGGACGCGCCGCTACCTCGCCAACCGCAAGGCGATCCGCCTCCACATCGATTGGCGGCGCCCCTCCATGGCGCGGTCGGTCGAGCGCGAGCCGAATCGAGCGCTCATGGACGCGTCGCTCGAGGCCGCCGGCCGGATGATCCCGAGGCTGCGCGACGTGCGCATCACCCGCTACTGGACCGGCGTCGTCGACATGTCGCCCGACGGGCTGCCGATCATCGACGGGAGCACGGGCCTCGACGGGCTCGTCGTCGTCACCGGCCTGAGCGGTCACGGGCTGGCGCTCGGCCCCGGCATCGGCAGGATCGCCGCAGAGCTCGCGACCGAGGGCGGGACGGATCGCCCCATCGACGCGTTCTCCCTGCGCCGGTTCGAAGGCGACACGCCGATCCCGAAGAGGATGCTCTAGGGCCCCATCGAGGCCCGCAGCAGCTCCTCGTAATCGGCTCGGGTCGCCGGGCGCCCGTTCGTCTCGGTGGCCGGGTCCTGCTCGGCGTCCTCGGCGATGCGCGGCAGGACTTCCGGGGGCACGCCCATGCCCACGAGACCCCGCGGCAGCCCGAGCCGGTCGTTGAGATCCGAGACCCACGCGGCCAGATCGTCGTCCACGCCGCTGACCCGGCGCAGGCGCTCGTACTTCTCGGGCGCAGCGGGCTCGTTGAACCGCAGCACCGCGGGCAGCAGCACGGCGTTCAGCGTGCCGTGATGCAGAGGGAGATCCTCGAGCGCTCCGAGGGGATGCGCCATCGCGTGCACGGCGCCCAATCCCTTCTGGAACGTGAGCGCTCCCTCCGTCGACGCCATCATCATGTTCCACCGCGGGGGTCGGCTGGGGCCGTTCGAGGTCGCCTCCTCGATCCAGCGGGCGGCGCGCTCGAAGCCGTCGAGCGCGATCGCCTCCGCGGGCGGGTTCACGAGAGGCGAGACATAGGTCTCGACGCAGTGCGTCAGCGCGTCCATCCCGGTCGCCGCCGTGAGGTACGGCGGCAGCTCGAGCGTGAGCCCGGGGTCGCAGAGGGCGCGCGCCGGGAACAGGTGCGGGCTGATGAAGTCGAGCTTCCGCCCGTCCACATTGATCATGGCCGCACGCCCCACTTCACTGCCCGTGCCGGCGGTCGTCGGGATTGCGACGGTCCGGACGACTCGCGACGTGATCCGTTCGACGCCGCCGTGCACTGCCGCGTAGTCGACGAGCGGCCCTGGATGTGTCGCCAGCAACGCCACGCCCTTGGCGAGATCGATGGAGGATCCGCCGCCGATCGCGACGATCCCGTCGCACCCGGCGGCGCGGAACGCCTCCGTCGCCTCCAGCACGGCCGCCTCGGTCGGATTCGGCGGGGTGTGGTCGAACCACGTCGCCCGGCCAGGCTCGCCCGCGCCGGCCACCACCCTGTCCGCGATCCCGGCAGTCCGAACGCCGGAATCCGTGACCACGAACGGACGCGCGATCTCGAGCTCCGCAAGCACGTCGGCGAGCAGCGCCGACGCGCCGAAGCCGAACGACACCGTCGTGAGGTACCTGATCGTCGAGATGCCGTCCACGCTCATCAGCCGACCCGGTTGATACCATAAATGGTAATACCATGCACTTCACGCCGGCCCGCCGCCTCCGCACGCTGGACGACGTCTTCCTCCAGCTTCGAGACGCGATCCTCACCGGCGAGATCGCAGAGGGAGCACGCCTTCCCAACGAGCGCGCCCTCGCCGAGCGATTCGAGGTCGGGCGGCCGACCGTCCGCGAGGCGCTGCGCTCCCTCGAGGCGCTGGGGATCGTCGAGATCCGCGCCGGGCGCTCCGGCGGAGCCTACGCCGCGCGCCCCTCCGAAGCGACCCTGGGCTCCGCGCTCTCGACGCTCGTGAGCCTCCGAGGAGCGAGCGCTCAGGAGCTCGCGGAGTTCCGCCTCTCCTTCGAGGCCGACAC
>JBKPHO010000557.1:0-4264 GCA_046729915.1 Actinomycetota bacterium
CCGCATCTCCGAGCACGACGCCGAGATCTCGCTGCCGTACATGCTGCGCCGCTACCGTTCCGCCGGAATCGACCCCCTGCGGGAGCCGATCCTCACCTACCCCGTCCTGCACTACCAGAACGGGGGCCTCATGATCGACGAGCACGGCGAGACGACGCTGCCCGGTTTGTTCGCGTGCGGCGAGATCGCCGGCGGCACGCACGGGCGCAACCGGATGATGGGCAACAGCCTGCTCGAGTGCACGGTCTTCGGCCGGCGCGCGGGAGCTGCCGCAGCCGAGAGGGCGGCCGCATGAGCGCGATCAGGTTCGACGACCGTGTTGCGCTCGTCACCGGGGCGGGGCGAGGTCTCGGCGCCGCGTACGCCCGCGCTCTGGCGGCACGTGGCGCGACGGTCGTCGTCCACGACGCAGGAGTCGAGCCCGACGGCAACGGCGGCGACCCGGCCGTGGCGGACGCCGTGGTGGAGGAGATCGCTGCGGCCGGCGGCACGGCCGTCGCGTCCTACGAGAACCTCGAGGACGAGGCGGCCGGTGCCCGGATCGTCGAGCAGGCAGTCGAGCGCCTCGGGCGCCTCGACGTCGTCATCCAGAACGCGGGCCTCGTGATCTGGGAGGAGCTGGGGGCGGCCGACAGAAGCTGGGACCGCATGCGCCGCGTCAGCATCGACGCACCGTTCCAGATCACGCGCGCGGCCCTCCCCGTGATGAAGGAGCAGGGCTACGGGCGGTTCGTGTTCACCACCTCGGGCCGTGCGATGGCGGTCGGGCGCACCAGGCCCGGGCTCGCCGCGTACGCGGTCGGGAAGATGGCCCACTTCGCGCTCATGCTCGTTACCGCTGCCGAGGGCGAGCCCCACGGCATTCATGCGAACGCGATCTCCCCGGCAGCGGCCACGCGCGTCCTCGTGCGCGAGGTGGCGCCGGGAGAGCTCGAGCCCGAGCAGGTGGTGCCGGGCGTGCTCTTCCTCGCCTCGGAGGGCTGCACGTTCTCGGGCACGGTGCTCGAAGCCGCGGGTGGGGAGTTCGACGTCGTGCGCTGGACGTCGAGTGACGGGCTCGACCTCGGGCGCGAGCCCGTGGAGCCGGAGGTGATCGCCGAGCGCTGGGCGGAGATCGAGGGGGTGGTGCGGTCGTGAGCGCCGTCGCGACCGACCTGCGCCGGGCCGTCGAGGACGCGGCTGCGCACCTCTACGTATGGGCGCTGAAGGACATCCCGCAAGACCTGCGCGACGCGCTCATCGACGCGCAGCAGCGCGAGACCTCGGTGCCCGGCCGGCGCGTGCTCGACACGATCGTCCGCAACGTCCAGGTCGCGGACGACCAGGCCAACCTCGTCTGCCAGGACACCGGCATCGCGGTCTACACCTGCCGCGTCGGCGAGCACTTCCCGCTGCATCCGGCCAGGATCTACGAGGCGCTGAAGGCCGGCACCGAGCGCGCCACGCTCGAGCACCCGCTGCGCTCGAATGCTGTCCACACGCTCACCCGCGAGAACACCGGGCCGAACACCGGCTACCGGCTCCCGATCGTGCACTGGGAGTTCATGCCCGAGTGGGACGGCCTCGACGTGAAGTGCGTGCCGAAGGGCTCGGGCTCGGAGAACATGAGCTTCCTGAAGATGTGCGTCCCCGCCGACGGGGTGAAGGGGATCAAGCAGTTCGTGCTCGAGTCGATCGTCGGCGCGGGCGGGAAGCCGTGCCCGCCGGGGATCGTCGGCGTCGGTATCGGCGGCTCCGCCGACTACGCGATGTACCTCGCCAAGGAGGCGATCGCTCGGCCGATCGGCACGCGCAACCCCGACCCGCACGTCGCGAAGCTCGAGGACGAGCTGTACGAGCTCCTGAACGAGACCGGCATCGGCCCGATGGGGCTCGGCGGCGACGTGACCGTCCTCAACTGCCACATCGAGCACGCGGACACGCACATGACCCTCAACCCGGTCGCCGTGAACTACCAGTGCTGGGCCGCTCGCCGCGCGACCGCTCACGTCGCGGCCGACGGCACCGTCGACTTCGACCGCGAGGCCTGATGGCGCGTCACGAAGTCACCTTTCCGATCACCGACGAGGCCGAGATCCTCAAGCTGCGCGCAGGCGACGAGGTCGTAGTCCAGGGGCACATCATCGGGCTGCGCGACCGGACGCAGATCCGGATCTTCGACCAGGGCGTGGAGCCGCCGATGGACCTGCGCGGCGCGTTCCTGCTCCACACCGCCCCGGGCGTGCGCAAGCGGGTGGACGGCGGCTATGACCCGGTCTGCATCGGCACGACGACGAGCGCGCGCATGGTGCGCTTCACCGAGCCGCTGGGCGAGCGATACGGGGTCCGCGCGATCTGCGGCAAGGGCGGTTTCCCGGACGAGGCGATCGAGCCGATGCAGCGCCTGAAGATGGTCTACTTCGCGATCGTCGGCGGCGCGGCGGCGCTCGAGACGACCCAGATCGAGGAGATCGAGGAGGTCGCCTGGGAGGAGTTGATGCCCGAGTGCCTCTGGAAGTTCCGCGTCAAGGACTTCGGCCCGCTCACCGTCGGTATCGACGCCCACGGCAACTCGCTCTACCACGACGTCCAGGCCGCCGCCCACAAGAAGCTGGAGGAGCTCTATGCCCGTCTCTGAGAACGGCTTCCTCGACCTGCCCGCCCGACCCGGCAAGCCGCGCACCGAGGGGCTCACGCACGTGATCGACAAGGGCCTCAACCTGCGCGAGATCGAAGGCCTCTTCGACACCGGCGGCCAGTACGTCGACATCGTCAAGCTCGGCTGGGGCACCTCCTACGTCACGAACAACCTCGAGAAGAAGATCGCGCTCTACCGCTCGTTCGGGACTCCGGTCGTCTGCGGCGGGACGCTCTTCGAGGCCGTGTACGCCCGCGGCAAGCTCGACGAGTTCAAGGCCTGGCTGGTCGAGCAGCGCTTCTCGCACGTGGAGATCTCCGACGGCACGCTCGAGATCCCGCGCGAGCGCAAGCTGGAGCTGATCCGCGAGTTCGCCGCCGACTTCACGGTCCTCTCCGAGGTGGGCTCGAAGGACGAGGAGGTCGTCTTCGCCCCGTACCAGTGGGTCGAGTGGATCAAGGAGGAGCTCGACGCCGGCGCCTGGAAGGTGATCACCGAAGGACGCGAGGGCGGCACCGCCGGGATCTACCGGCCGACCGGCGAGATGCGCACCGGGCTCGTCGACGAGATCGTCCACGAGATCGAGCTCGGCGAGCTGATCTTCGAGGCCCCGACGAAGGCGAGCCAGGCCTGGTTCGTCAAGCAGTTCGGCCCGAACGTGAACCTCGGCAACATCCCGCCGGAGGAAGTGATCCCGCTCGAGACCCTCAGGCTCGGCCTACGCGGGGACACGCTGAGGGAGGTGTTGCTCGATGGCGAGCGCGCCCCTACTGCCTGAGCTCGACTTCGAGTCGATGGGTGCGGAGGACGTCCTCCGCTGGGCGCACGCCGAGTTCGGCGCGAGGCTCTGCCTGACCTGCTCGTGGCAGAAGCAGTCGTCGGTGCTCGTGCACATGGTCGCCGAGCTGGGGCTCGACATCCCCGTGATCGAGCTCGACACACACCTCTTCTTCCGGGAGAGCTACGAGACGCGCGACCGGCTGGTCGAGCGCTACGGCATCCGCCTGCTCCCGCCGCCGCCCCTGATCACGGTCGCCGAGCAGCACCGCCGCGAGGGCCCGAACCTCTGGGAGACCGACCCGGACCGCTGCTGCCACGTGCGAAAGGTCGAGCCGCTGCTCAAGGCGCTCGAGCCCTACGAGGCCTGGGTCTCGGGCATCCGCCGCGACCAGTCGCCCAGCCGGGCATCGACGCCCAAAGTACAGTGGTCGGAGCGCTACGAGGTCTGGAAGCTGCATCCGCTTGCTGACTGGGACGAGCAGCGCGTCTGGGCCTACATCACCGTGAACGAGATTCCGTACAACCCGCTGCACGACGTCGGCTTCCGTTCGATCGGATGCATACCCTGCACGCGACCGATCGCGCCGGACGAAGAGGAGCGCGCCGGCCGCTGGGCCGGCTCCGACAAGCTCGAGTGCGGCATCCATCTCGAAACCCCCCTCAGCCAGCAAGGAGGCACATGACCGACCACATCTATGCCGCCGAGTACCCGGAAACCACGCACGTCCGGCCCGGCGGCTTCACGCTCTGGTTCACCGGGCTCTCGGGCGCCGGCAAGACCACGATTGCGCACCTCGTCGGGCCCGAGCTCGACCGGCGCGGCCTCGTCGTCGAGTACCTCGACGGCGACAACGTGCGGATGCACCT
>JBKPHO010000558.1:0-16322 GCA_046729915.1 Actinomycetota bacterium
CATCCAGCGTCTCGAGCAGGTCGCCGACGTTCGTCGCGAGGTCCCACGGCGGGTCGTACTCCGAGCGGCCGTGGCCCCGCAGGTCGGGTGCGAGCACGCGAAAGTGAGACGCCAGCCGCTCCTCGGCGAGCTTGCGAAAGCGCCGGCCGTGCGCCGAGACGCCGTGCACGCAAACCACCGGCGGCGCGTCACGGCTCCCCCACTCGTACACGTGCAGCCGCATTCGCGTGAGACTATCCCCGCGTGCTCGGGGTGCTCTACGACATCCACGGCAACATCCTGGCGCTCGACCAGGTGCTCGCACAGGCGCAGGCCCAAGGGGTCGACCGGTGGCTCCTGGGCGGCGACTACGGCACGCCGAGCCCCTGGCCGCTCGAGACGCTCGCACGCCTCCGCGAGTTAGACAACGCGACCTGGATCCGCGGCAACGGCGAACGCTGGCTGCGGGAGCCGCCGACCGATCGGCCTGAGGTAATGGAGGACTACCACCTGTTCACCGGCGGGCTGCCCGACGACGTGATCGAGTGGCTCTACCATCTTCCGCCGCAGGCCGAGCTCGACGGTGTCCTCTACGTCCACGGCTCCCCGCTTGCCGACGACGACAGCTTCGCGCCCGAGCCGCAGCCGGGAGAGGAGCGGCTGCTGGCCGGCGTTCACGACCGGCTCGTCGTCTTCGGCCACAGCCACCAGCAGTTCCGGCGGCCGGGCCCGGACAGGACCGACCTGCTGAACCCAGGCAGCGTCGGGATGCCGCTCGACGGCGACCGCCGGGCGGCGTGGGGGGTTCGCGCCGACGACGGCGAGTTCCAGTTCTGCCGGACCGAGTACGACGCACAACGCGCGGCTGAGGCGTGGCGCCGGATGGGCGGAGGCTTCGGCAAGATGGCCGCCGCCCGGATCGAGAAGGGCTCCGACTAGGCCAACGAAGCGTCCATCGAGATCTCGACGCCGCCAAGGGCGTTCGAGACAGGACACCCCTCTTTCGCCTGTTGCGCCGCCTCGCTGAACGCGGCGTCGTCGATCCCCTCCACCTCGCCGCGCACGCTCAGGTGTAGCGAGGTGATGCGGTAGCCGGCGTCGGTTTGGTCGAGCGTGCAGACGGCGTCGGTCTCGAGCCGCGTCGGGGCATGGCCGGCCTGGGCGAGCCCGTTCGCCAGCGCCATCGAAAAGCAGGTCGCTTCCGCGGCCGCGATCAGCTCCTCGGGGCTCGTCTTCCCGCCCGGCTGCTCGAAGCGCGAGGCGAAGGTCACCTCCTGGCCGGTGATCGCGCCGCTCCCGACCTCGAACCGCCCGGTGCCGCCGCGCAGATCGCCCTCCCAGGTCGCGTTGGCCTGACGCTCAATCGCCATGCTCCCTCCTCTTCGTCGTGTGCTGGTCGCGAGCGAGGCTACCCGCAGACCGCTCAGTGCACGCGGACGACGCGGGGAGCGGTCCAGAACGCTTCTCCCCCCGGCGCGTTCTCCGCCGCGACGTACAGTCGGACGAGATGGCGCCCGTGCCCGAGCGGCACGCGCATCCGCTGGGGATGCAACGGGCCGAGGAGCAGGCGGTGCGCGTTGCGCCACTCACCGCCGCGTCGCACCTGGAGGAACGCGACGCGCGCCGCGAGCTTGGCCGAGGCGGACACTCGGAACCAGACCCGGCCGCCCAGGGGCCGGAGCGTCACTCGCCGGCGACTACTCTCGGCCGGCTGGGAGAGGGAGCGGTCGAAGCCCGCTCCTGCGGCCGCGGGCCCATCGCAGAGGCCGGCTTCCCGCGCCCAGAGGTAGACGCAGGCGGCGTGCTTCGTGGCCTGGTCGGCGCGGCTGCCGGGGAAGGCGGCCCAGCCCCACGACCACACCGAGGCCAGCGAGAGCTCGACCGCGACCTGTCGGGTCGCAAGCGTCTCGCGCTTGACGACTTCGAACCAGGGCACTGCGGCCAGGCCTTTGCGGCCGCCCTTCTGAAAGCCGAGAGCGATGCCGACTCGGTTGCTGGGGACGCCGATCGTCGTCAGGTTGCGGACGGCGCGCCGCAGCTCGAAGCGCATGTACACGCTCGCGCGGGCCGGGCCGAACGCGTGTAGCCAGGGAGCGGGCAGGTAGAGCTCGCGGACGATCGTGGCGGACTGTGCGACGGCGAGCCACCAGCGCCCCGCCGCGCCCGCGGTCGCGCCTGCCTGGGAGATGAAGAGCTGCGGCTGAGCGCCGCGCGCCGCCAGCCCCCGAACGAGCGCGAGGACATTGGCGCGGTAGCGGGCGTTGCGTGGCCGCCAGGGCGTCGAGCGATGGGCGCCGAAGAGTTCGTTCAGACCGACGACCGGCGTCGAGCAGCCGGTGACACGCACGGCGTCCTCCAGCAGCCGCACCGTCGCAGCCGGGATCGTGCGCGGGTCGGCGGGCCTGGCGGGCGTGCCGACGGCCCGCCTTAGAGACATGTCCCAGAACGCGAGCTGTGTGCCGCGGCGGCGCGCATCCGCCGCGGGCGCGTCATGCGCCAGCGCGACCGCGAGCCCCGGGCGGAAGAAGAGGCGCCTGAAGGGCACCCACTTGTCGCCGTAGTCGATCCAGGCGGGCTGCGCCGGCTGGACACAGGGCAGCGCAGCTGACCGGGCGGCCTGCGTGACGCCGGTTGCCCCGGCGAGCGCGGAGACCATCCCGGCGGCAACCGCGAGATGTGTCGCGGCGACCCTTCTCATCTCCACGACCCCCGGCGCCGCGTGCGGCCGCGGACCACGTCGACGAATCCACTAGCGGTTGCGGCTGGCGGCAGGATGACGGCGAGTGCCGTCATTGCGGTGACGGCGCGAAGGTGCACAACCCTTCACGCCAAATGTAAGCACAGCTCAGCTGTCTTTGTCTTCTTCGCCCGAGCCGCTCGGTCGGTAGTAGCGCTTTCCACGCAGCGGCGCCGGCAGGTTCTCCGCCTCGTACCCGCGTGGGTCGTCGTGCGGATAGACGTAGCCCTTGCCCCGGCCCAGCTTCCTCGCGCCGTAGTAGCTCGCGTCGCGCAGCGCGTCCGGCGGCCGCACCTGGCCGTGCTCGCGCACGTCCGCGGCAGCCTCCTTGAGCGCCACGTACGAGGCGTTCGACTTCGGCGCCCGCGCCAGGTAGATCGCCGCCTGCGCGAGGTTCAGCCGCGCCTCCGGGAGGCCGACGTGCTCGACCGCCTGTGCGGCCGCGACGGCGACGAGCAGCGCGCGCGGGTCGGCGTTGCCGATGTCTTCGGAGGCGAGGACGATCATTCGCCGTGCGATGTAGCGTGGGTCCTCCCCGCCCTCGAGCATCGCGGCGAGGTAGTAGACCGCCGCATCCGGGTCCGAGCTGCGCATCGACTTGATGAACGCCGAGATGAAGTCGTAGTGCGCGTCGCCGCCCTTGTCGTAGACGAGCGGCCGCTTGCGCGCGGCGTCCTCGACGTGCTCCTCCGTCACCACGGAGCCCTCGGCGCGGGCGGTCTGCGCCGAGAGCTCGAGGATGTTCAGCGCGTTGCGCGCGTCGCCGCCCGCGCGGCGGGCGACGAGCGCCGCCACTTCCTCGGGCACCTCCGCCTCGAGGGCCTCGATCCCGCGCCGGACGACCACGCGCAGCTCGTCCTCGCTCAGGGGCTCGAGCTCGTAGATCTGGCAGCGCGAGAGCAGCGCCGAGTTGACCTCGAAGTACGGGTTCTCCGTGGTGGCGCCGATCAGCGTCACGAGGCCCTCTTCGACCGCCGGCAGGAGCGCGTCCTGCTGCGCCTTGTTGAAGCGGTGGATCTCGTCGAGGAAGAGGATCGTGCGCTGGCCGGAGCCGCCCAGCCGGTCGCGCGCCCGCGCCAGCACGGAACGCACGTCGCCCACCGTCGCCGAGACCGCCGACAGCTCCTCGAAGGCCGCCCCCGTGGTCTCGGCCACGATCCTGGCGAGCGTCGTCTTCCCGGAGCCGGGTGGGCCGTAGAGGATCGCCGAGCCGATGCGGTCCTCCGCGATCGCGAGGCGCAGCGCGGACCCCTCGCCCAGCACCGGCTCCTGCCCGACGAAGTCCTCGAGCGAGGTCGGGCGCAGCCGCAGCGCAAGCGGCGCCACTTCCTGCAGCCGCTCCCGCGCCGCGTCGGCAAAAAGATCGCTCACTGCGGGAAGTATGCTCCCGCCGTGGCAACGGGCGAGGTCGAGGACTACACCCAGCCAGTCCTCTCGGGCGAGGGCGCAAGCGACTACGAGCGCTACCTGCGCACCGACGAGCTCCTCTCGCTGCAGAAGCGCCCGGACGAGCAGGCGCACCGGGACGAGCTGCTCTTCCAGACCGTCCACCAGGCCTCGGAGCTGTGGCTCCAGCTCGCCTGGAGCGAGGTCGAGGAGGCCACACGCCTGGTCCAGCAAGGCGACCTGCCGGGTGCCGCCCGGCTGCTGCGCCGCTCCGTGCTCTGCCTCGACTACGTGGTTCAGCAGCTCGACATGCTCGAGGAGATGTCGCCGTGGGAGTACCAGGAGGTGCGCAAGGTGCTCGGCCACGGCAGCGGCTTCGACTCTCCCGGCTTCCGCGAGATCCGGCGCGTCACCCCGCAGCTGGGGCAGGCCTTCCAGGCGCGTCTGCGCGAGGCCGGCCTGACGGTGGTCGAGCTCTACCGCCGGGGCCGCGAGCACGAGGACCTGTACCGCCTGGCCGAGCTGCTGATCGCCTGGGACGAGCGGATCACGCTCTGGCGCATGCGGCACTACCTCGTCGTCGCGCGCGTGATCGGCGACCAGGTCGTCGGCACGCAGGGCACGCCGGTCGAGCTGCTCGGCAGCCTGATCAAGCAGCGCTTCTACCCGGAGCTCTGGCAGGCACGCAACCGCCTCACCGAGCTGGCGAACGAGGAGGGCTGACTCGCTCCGCGACGAGGTGACGCAGCTCCTGCAGGCGCTGATCCGCCTCGACACGGTCAACCCGCCCGGAAACGAGACGCAGGCCGCCGAGCTGCTGCGCGACTACCTCGCCGAGAGCGGCGTCGAGAGCGAGCTCTATGCGAGGGTCCCCGAGCGGGCGAACCTCGTCGCGCGGTTGCCGGGAAGCGGTGAGGGACCGAGCCTGCTGCTGCTGTCGCACACCGACACCGTCGTCGCGGACCCGGCCGAGTGGCAGGTCGACCCATGGTCGGGCGAGCTGCGCGACGGCGAGCTCTGGGGCCGCGGCGCCCTCGACATGAAGGGGCACGTGGCCGCGAACGCAGTCGCGATCGCGTCGCTGGCCCGGGAAGGCTTCCGTCCCGCCGGCGACCTCGTCTTCGCCGCGTGCGCGGACGAGGAGGTTGGGGACGGGTTCGGGCTGCCCTGGCTCTGCGAGCAGCACCCGGACGCGGTACGCACCGACTACGCGCTGAACGAGGGCGCAGGCGAGCGGATGGAGCTCTTCGGGCGGGCGTTCTACCTCTGCTCGAGCGCCGAGAAGATGAGCTCGCCCTTCCGCCTGCGCGTCCACGGGCGGGCCGGCCACGCATCGGTGCCCGGCATCGCCGACAACGCGCTCGTGAAGGCGGCGCCGCTGATCGAGCGCCTTGCCGCGTACCGGCCGGAGCCGCAGCTCGGCCCCGAGACGGACGCGATGATCCAGGCCGTGGCCGGGCAGCCGCTGGGAGCGGCGGAGGCGCTGGAGCTGGCGCGGGAGGCCGACGGAGCCGTCGCGGAGCTGCTCGAGCCGCTCCTCTCGCTGACCCTCTCGCCGACCATCGTCTCGGCGTCCGAGCGCCGCAATGTGATTCCGCATCTGTGCGAGGTGATCGTCGACTGCCGGCTCCTTCCCGGGCAGACACAGGCCGAGGTCGAGCCGGTGTTGCGCGGGGTCCTCGGCGAGGGCGACTACGACTTCGAATGGATCGAGGGGCGCGGTGGGACGCGCTCGCCACTCGGCGGCCCGCTGTGGGACGCGATCGAAAGCTTCCTTGCGCAGGTCGAGCCCGAGGCGACGCTCCTGCCGGTGAGCGTGGCCGGGTTCACCGACAGCCACTGGCTGCGGGATGCGTTCGGCACCGTGGCGTACGGCTTCTTCCCGGCGCGGGCCATGGACTCGCAGCTCGCGGCGCGGCTGATCCATTCGGCCGACGAGCGAATCGCCGTCGACGACCTCGAGCTCGCCGTGCAGTGCTTCCGGCACGCCGCCGTCGAGGTGACCGGCGCTCGCTAGGCTCTTGGCGATGGGCGAGAAGGACGAGAAGATCCGGCTCGGCGGCATGGCGCTCGCGAACGGCGTGCTCGTGCACGGCCCTCGTTCGTGGGCGTGCGCGATTCGCACTGAGGACGGGGAGCTGCAGGTGGCGTCCGAGTACAAGCGCTTTCGCGCGGCCGGGGTCCGCAACCCGCTGCTGCGCGGTCCGGCGCGGATCGCCGAGGTGTTCTCACTGCTGCCGCAGGTTCGCCGGCGGCTCCCGGAGGCGAAGCTCCCATTCGAGCGGCCGCAGATCCTCGCCGCGATGGGCGGCACGGCGATCGCCGTGCGCGCGATCAAGGAGTCGAAGCGGCTGAGCCCGCTCGCGCGGGAGCTCGTCAGCGGGCTGCTGTCGCTCGCCCCGGCCGCGCTCGCTCTCCGCAGCTCCGAGCTCGCCGCCTACCACGGGGCCGAACACATTTCGATCGGCAGCTACGAGCACGACGAGCCGCGCGCCCGCGAGCACGAGCGCTGCGGCTCGCACCTGATCGGTCCGCTCGTCCTCAGCTCCGCTGTCGGGGCGACGATCGCCTCGCGAGCGCCCGAGGAGCTCCGTGCTCCGGCGCGGCTGACGGCACAGCTCGGCGCGCTCGCGGCCTCGACCGAGATCTTCGGCTGGATGACCCGCAACCCGGATCACCCGCTCTCGCGCGCGCTGGCGCGCCCGGGGCACGAGCTGCAGCACCGGCTCGCCACCGCCGAGCCGACCCCGGAGCAGCTCGAGGTCGCGGAGGCCGCGCTCGCCGCGTGCCTCGAGCTCGAGCGTGCGGAAGCCGATGCAGAGGGTCACCACTAGGCGGCTCCCCCCGGAGATCTTCGACCTCCCGGTCGAGAAAATGCGGGAGGGCTACTACACAGACGCGTACTTCAACCACACGCGCCAGGTGCTGCTCCGTGACGGCCGCCGTCCACGCGTCGTGATGCAGGTCTTCCAGAAGAAGCACTCCTACCTCGGCGGGGTCGACGAGGCGATTGCGGTACTGAAGTTCTGCGCCGACGACTGGGACGACCTGACCGTGCACGCGCTCTACGACGGCGACGCGCTGGAGCCGTACGAGCCCGTGCTCACGATCGAGGGCGACTACACGGGCTTCGCGCATCTCGAGACGGTCTACCTCGGGGTGCTCGCGCGCCGGACGCTGATCACGACCAACGTCGTTCGCGTGCTGGAGGCGGCCAACGGAAAGCCGATCATCTTCATGCCTGCCCGCCACGACCACCACCGCGTGCAGACGGGTGACGGCTATGCGGCCTACGTCGCGGGCCAGGTCGTCGGGGCCGAGATCGGCGTCACCTCCGACGCGCAGGCCTCCTGGTGGGGCGGCCGCGGCATCGGCACGGTGCCGCATGCGCTCATAGCTTCGTACGGCGGCAACACCGTGCTCGCAGCGACGAAGTTCGTGGAGAACGCCGACCCCGACATCAACGTCACCGTGCTCGTCGACTTCGAGAACGACTCGGTGGGAACGGCGCTCGAGGTCGCCCGTGCTCTGGGGCCTCGCCTCTGGGGCGTCAGGCTCGACACCTCAGGACAGCTCGTCGACCGCGCGCTCTGGGCCGAGATGGGCGACTTCGACCCGCGCGGGGTCAACGAGCACCTCGTGCGCAAGGTGCGCGAGGCGCTTGACCGCGACGGCTTCGAGCACGTCAAGATCGTCGTCTCCGGTGGCTTCACCGTCGAACGAATCCGGGTGTTCGAGGAGCGCGGGGTGCCGGTCGACTCCTATGGCATCGGCTCCGCGCTGATTCGCGGCGAGAACGACTTCACGGCCGACATCGTGATGACCGACGGCCGCCCGTCCGCCAAGGTCGGTCGCCGCTATCGCGAGAACCCGCGGCTGGAGCTCGTGGCCTGACGCGGCTCGCTACGGCCGCGCGGGGGCGGTGATCCCGGGCCAGCTTTCGATCGGCTCGGTCGAGCGCACGACGTGCATGCCGGCCTCGGCGAAGCGAGCGAAGGCCGCGTCGGCCTCCTCCGTGTAGTCGGCGACGCCGGGCACGACCACCGACGAGGTGCAGTCCTCGAGCAGATAGACCCTCTCGGCGAGCTCTCGCTCCCCGAGCACCGGCGAGCGCAGGAGGTCGTCGATTGTCCAGGCGACGCAATGGCTCTTGGCCTGCCCGGCGATGACGACGGCGTCGAAGCCGAGGAGCTTCTCGACCAGCTCCGCGTCGTGTCCGCCGAGGCGGTCGCCGTCCGGGCCTTCGGTCACCTCTGGGCCGAGAACCGAGTAGTGCTCGGTCAGCGGCAGCGTCCCCTTTACCCGGAAGTCGGGCTGCGAGCGGCGCGCGACCGTATGGAAGAAGATCGCCTCCTCGACTGCCGACACGAGCGCGTGCCCGATCCCGCCGAGCATCGCGTGGTAGGGCCAGATCGTGAGCTGGTACTTGCCGCTCTCCTCCAGGGCACGGGTGTAATGGGCGAGGTGGCGCCGCGCGTAGTCGAGGTCGAGGCCGAGCGCCTCGGCGACGGCCGGATCAACCTGCCAGCGTCCTTTCGCGACGTCGTCCGCAGAGACCAGCGTGTAGGGCTCCGGGTGCCTCCCCTCGCTGTCGACGAGCCAGATGGCATGAAAGATCTGCATCGCCTGGTGCGTGTCGAGGGTCGGCACGATCTGCGTGATCGCGTCCACGTTCCGGTAGACGAACTCGCAGAGGCGGCGGTTGTCGTCCACCGCGCCCGTGCCCGAGCGGCCGCGGATGAACAGCTCGAAATCGGGGATGCAGAAGGTGTTCTGGACGTCCACGGCGACCAGGCAGATCCTCGTCGCATCCTCTGCCGCCGGTCCAAGGCCGTGCTCGCCGGCCCACGCTTCGGCTTCGCGGGCTCGGTCCTCGTAGCGCACGCGCCAGACCTCGCCGACGGTCTGCAGGTCGAAATGGGAAGGGAGCGGGAGCAAGGCACGCCCAGTCTAGAGAGGCGCCGCTGATCGGCCGCGGCGGTTGACTGGGCGCCCGAACGCACCGATAACGAGAGAGGGATGGATTGGCTGGTCCTCTTCCGTGACGGCATCGCCGCGTGGCTGCCGCTGTTCTTCGCGGTCCTGCTCGTGCTGATGGTCTACATCCTCTGGCGCACGCTGCAGGTCATGCCGCGCGTCACCGCGGCGAAGACGATCACTTCGGATTCGGACGTCTCGTGGGACGACGTCGCGGGGCTCGACGAGGCGAAGGAGGAGCTGCACGAGGTCGTCGATTTCCTGCGCGACCCCGACCGCTTCGGCCGTCTGGGGGCGCGCGTTCCGAAGGGGATCCTGCTCTACGGCCCGCCCGGCACCGGCAAGACGCTGCTCGCGAAGGCGATCGCCAGCGAGGCGGGTGCTCGCTTCTACGCGCAGAGCGCCTCGGCTTTCGTCGAGATGTTCGCCGGCCTCGGCGCCGCCCGCATCCGCAAGCTGTTCGAGGAGGCGCGGCGGAACGCGCCGGCAATCGTCTTCATCGACGAGCTCGACGCGGTGGGCGCCCAGCGCACCGGCCACGGCTTCTCGCGCGAGCAGGACCAGACCCTGAACCAGCTGCTCGTCGAGCTCGACGGCTTCGAGGCGCGCGACCAGGTGATCGTGATGGGTGCCTCGAACCGTCTCCAGGACCTCGACGTAGCGCTGCTGCGGCCGGGGCGCTTCGACCGGCAGGTGCTCGTCGCCGCGCCCGACCTCGCCGGCCGCGAAGAGATCCTTCGCGTCCATACGCGGGGGAAGCCGCTCGCGGACGATGTCGACCTGAAGTCGATCGCGCGGCAAACCGCGGGCCTCACCGGCGCGGAGCTCGAGAACATCGCCAACGAGGCCGCGATCTTCGCCGGCCGCCTCGGGCAGAGCCTGATCGGCAACGCCGACTTCGAGGACGCGATGGAGCGCGTCGTCGCCGGCCTGCAGCAGCGACGCGTCGTGACCGAGAAGGAGCGCCGCATCCTCGCCTACCACGAGGCCGGCCACGCCGTCCTCTCGCATCTCACCGGCGACCTGCTCCCCGTGCACAAGGTGACGATCGTCTCGCGCGGGCAGGCGCTCGGTTACACGCTCAACCTTCCCACCGAGGAGCGCTACCTGCACACGACCGAGGAGTTCGAGGACCTGCTCAAGATCTACCTGGCCGGGCGTGCGGCCGAGCAGATCGTCTTCGGCCGGGTCACTAACGGCGCCGCGAACGATCTCGAGCGAGCAACGGACGTCGCTCGGGCGATGGTGTTCGAGTACGGGATGTCGAATGCGTCGGCGTCGCGCACGATGCGTGCCGACAACTACGCCCTCTCGGAGGAGACCAAGCGCCTCCGAGACCAGGAGCAGGCACGGCTGACGGACGAGGCCTATGCCGGCGCGATCCGCCTGCTGCACAAGCACCGCGGCGTGCTCGACCTGATCGCGAAGGCGCTGCTCGAGAAGGAGACGCTCCAGAAGGAGGAGCTGGACGAGCTCCTCGCCGGCGTCGAGCCGGAGCTGCGCTCGGCCGAGACCGTCGGCACGGTTCGGGTCGTCGCAGCTGACTAGGGACGTTCTCGACGGGTCATTTCAGACGAATGCACGGGCGAAGCCCGCGCATTCTGGCGGCGGCACCGCAAACGGTGCCTCAGCGAGTCGTCGCGGCCGACTCGTAGCGACCGGATAGCATCGGCCGCGTGGAGCCGAGCGGGATTCACCATCTCGGGGTCGCGGTCGACGACCTCGACGCGGCGCTCGAGACCTACGAGCGGCTGTTCGGAGCGGAGCTTGAGCACCGCGAGACGGTTGTCGAGCAGGGCGTCGAGGCGGCGTCGCTCCGGATCGGCAGCGGCCGGGTCGAGCTGCTGGCGGCGCTCGAGGACGACACTCCGGTCGGCAGGTTCCTCGCCAATCGCGGCCCGGGGATGCACCACGTTGCCTACGAGGTCGACGACGTCGGGGCCGCGCTGGGGGAGCTGGCCTCGAAGGGCGCCGAGCTGATCGACGCACGGCCGCGGCGCGGGCTCTTCGGGCTCGAGGTCGCATTTGTCCACCCCGACGCTGTCCACGGCGTGCTCGCGGAGATCGTCAGCCGTGGCTGAGGAGCGCGTTCGCGTCGAGATCGGCTTCGACGGCGGCCAGATCATGGGTGCCTACGTCGAGCTCCCGGCGGCCGACGAGCTCGAGCGCGCGCTGGACGAGGGCCGCGACGGGTCACTCGCGGTCGAGGCGGAGGACGGCCGCTACACCGTCTCCCTGCGCCGCGTGGTGTACGTGAAGCGGTTCACCCGAGAAGGCCGCGTCGGCTTCACCCCCACCTGAGCGGGGTTAGCGGTCAGCTGCGGCGGGGCAAGCCTCGCCAGTGAGCTCTAGCGCCGTCGCCCGTGCCGACGACCTGCGTCGCCTGGTCGAGCTCGCCCAACAGGGCGATCGCGAGGCGCTCGAGTCGCTCTACCTGCTGCACTTCGACCGGATCTACAGCTACCTGCATATGAGCGTCGGCAACCGGCACGACGCCGAGGATCTGACTACGCAGACGTTCCTCAAGATGCTGGAGGCGATCGGGCGGTTCCGGTGGCGCTCGGCCCCCTTTTCCGCGTGGCTCTTTCGGATCGCGCACAACCTCGCGATGGATCACTTCCGCTCCACGCGCCGCTGGCAGCCCGAGGAGGAGGTGCCCGAGCCCGAGGAGATGGCCGAATCGTCCGCCGAGGACGAGGCCCTCGAGTCGATCGGCCGCCGCAGCATGCTCGAGCTGATCGAGAATCTGTCCCACGAGCAGCAGCAGGTGCTGATGCTGAAGTTCGTCTTCAGCTTCTCGAACGGCGAGGCGGGAACGATCCTCGGCAAGTCGGAGGGAGCGGTGAAGTCGTTGCAACACCGCGCTCTGGCGTCACTCCAGAAGCAGCTCCCGCAAGACTAGGCCTGACAATGCTGGAAGCGGGAATCGTCGGCCTCCCGGCCGCGGGCAAGACCACGCTCTTCAACGTGCTCACGCGCGCCGGCGTCGGGCCGGACTTCGGCAAGGAGCACGTGGGAATGGCCCCCATCGCGGACGAGCGGCTCGGGCAGATCGCGGCCGTTGTCTCCTCGCCGAAGGTGACGCCTGCCGCTGCCCGCGTGGTCGACGTGCCGGGAACCGGGCCGCAGCTGCTCGGGAACCTGCGCCGCGCCGACGCATTGGTTGCGGTTGCTGACGGTTTCTCTGCGGGGGCGGATCCCGATGGAGACCTCGAGCGGCTGGAGCTGGAGCTGCTCGTCGCCGATCGCGACCACGTCGAGCGGCGGCTGGAACGCGTGGCCAAGCAGGCGAAGTCGGGCGATCCGAAGCTGCGGAAGGAGGTCGCGGAGCTGGAGCGCGTCCTGGCGCACCTCGATGCCGGCCGCTCGCTTCGCGAGTGGGAAGGGGAGCTGCCGCCGGAGTTGGAGCCGCTGACGACGAAGCCGATGGTGCCGGTCGTGAATGGTCCCGGCGGCATCGACCTGAAGCTCGAGGCCGAGTTGGCGGAGCTCCCCGAAGAGGAAGCGGCGGAGTTCCGGGAGGGGGCGTCGGCGCTGGACCAGGTCGTCCGGCGGCTGTTCGAGGCGCTGGGCCTGATTACGTTCTTCACCGCGGGCGATAAGGAGGCCCGCGGCTGGACGTTGCGGCGCGGCCAGACGGCGATCGAGGCCGCCGCGTCGATTCACACCGACATCGCGCGGGGCTTCGTCCGCTGCGAGGTCGTCCGCTGGAACGACCTCGTAGAGAGCGGGGGCTACGCCGAAGCTGCGCGCCGTGGGCTGCAGCGGCTCGAGGGCAAGACCTACGAGGTGCAGGATGGCGACGTGCTCACCGTTCGGTTCAACGTCTAGCGGCGCACCCGCGGGCCGCCGGCCAGGAGACGACCCGGGCGAAATCGCCTGCCGAGTGCGGCGATCGGCGCCTTCTAGGATCACGCGCGCGCGTCCCCACCCGGGTGGGGAGGAAGGGTCCACCCGCCGCCCGCTGCGAGCGTACCGGCCTTTGGCGCACGTGTCTTGCGCGGAAGTGCGCCGACTTTGTGAATTCGCCCGTTGCCGGGGGCAGCGCGGTTACTCGACCGGCCTCGTGGCGGCCGTGGCGTCCAGCTGGTTCGCGTGGTACAGCACGGCCGCCTCGGCCGTCCTTGCGCCTCGTGCGTCGTGGTGAACCGCCACGGCGTGCAGGAGCTCAGCCCGCACGTCCGTCTCGAGCGCGGCCGCACGCGCCTCGATCAGCCGCAGGCCGAGGTGGACGTGCCCGAGCAGCCGCCCTTCGTCGGTCGCGCGGAACGTCGGCCCGCGCTCCAGCTCAGCCGTCCGGCCGACGTCGTGCAGCACTGCAGCCGCCAGCACGAGATCCGCTCGGAGCCGCGGATGCAGCTGCGCCGCCTCGCGGCACAGCGTCGCCACGCCGACAGTGTGCTCAAGCAGCCCGCCGGCGTACGCGTGATGCGTCTCCGCGGCCGGTAGGCTGCGCAGCCCCACCCGCAACGCGTCGTCCTCCACGAACCGCGCCACCGTCGCCCGCAGGCCGGGGTGCGCGATTTCCGCGGCGAGGAACTCGAGAAAGCCGTCCAGCTCTGCCACATCGCGTCGCAGCGCCGGGGCCATCTCGGCCGGGTCCGCATCCGCCGCGGTCTCCAGTGACCGCACCTCGAGCTGCAGCCTGTCGCGGAACCGCTCGACCCGCCCCAGAACGCGCACCGCGTCGCCCTCGCCGAACCGCGAGTCCAGCAGCTCGACGTCCGACCACACGCGCGCCTCGATGCGTCCGCTCGGGTCGACGAGCTCCAACGCGAGATACGGCGAGCCCGCGCGCGTTCGTCGCCGCTCCTTCCGAGCGACCGCGTAAACGCCCTCCACGACCCGGTCTTCGGCGAGCGACGCGATCGCGCTCACGCACGGGCCCCCGGCGAGTGAGTATGTGGAGGGGGTGTTGGGGAACCGGGACGTTCCACCACGTCAGCTTGTAAGAAGGGGCCACATGGGGGAGATATGGTTTCCCTCACGGGAGCGAGCCGCAGGCGAGGGACAAACACCGCCCGAGTCTAGGCCCGAACACGGATGGTACGCTCCGGCCCCGTGGCCGAGGTGAAGCCGTTTCGCGCCGTCCGCTACGGCGCGCGCGCCGGCTCCCTGGACAGTCTCGTCGCTCCGCCCTACGACGTCATCTCGCCGCGTGAGCGCGACGAGTTCGCCGCTCGAAGCCCTCACAACGTCGTTCACCTGACCCTTCCCGAGGACGCGGCCGAAGCCGGGCGTCTCTGGCGCGCCTGGCAGAGCGACGGCACGCTCACCCAGGAGGAGGAAGCCGGCTTCTGGTGGCTCTCGCAGGACTACGTCGGGCCGGACGGAGTCGCGCGCACACGGGAAGGCCTCGCCGCCGCCCTGCGCGCCGAGCCCTACGAGAGCCGCGTCGTCCTTCCCCACGAGCGCACGCATCGGGGGCCGAAGGAAGGCCGCCTGCGGCTCCTCCGCGAGGTCCGCGCGCAACTCGAGCCCTTGTTCTTCCTCTACGAGGGCCCGCCGCCGGCGATGCGGCCGAACCGCGACCCGGATCTCGAGGTCGAGGGAGCGCGCCTCTGGCGGCTGCCGCCCGACGGGATTGCGGACGCCTTCGCCGTCCGGCAGCTCCTGATCGCGGACGGGCACCACCGCTACGAGACCGCGCTCGCCTACCACGACGAGGCCGGAACTCTCGAGAGTGCCGACGTCCTCGCGGTGCTCGTCAGCCTCGACGACCCCGGCCTGATGATCTTCCCGACGCACCGGGTCTTCGAGCGCGCTCCCGGCGAGCAGCTTCCGACCGAGGAGCAGATCCCGAACCCGGAGGCGGCTCTGAGCGCGCTCGAGCAGGTGCCGTCCGACCGCGCCGCTGCCGTCCTCTACCGGGACGGCCGCGCCGAGCTCGCCGTCGACGGGAACGAGCTCGACGTGCGGCTTGTCGATCGGCTCGGGCACGACGGGATCAGCTATACGCCCGACTGGCGCGAGGCCGTCCGCGCGGTGGACGCAGGCGAGGCGGAGGTTGCGGTGCTCATGCGCCCGACGAGAATCGAGGACGTCTTCGCCGTCGCCCAGCGCGGCGAGACGATGCCGCAGAAGAGCACATACTTCTACCCGAAGCTCGTCAGCGGGCTGCTCTTCTTGGATCTTGCCGGTACCCCAAGCGGTCCCTCCGCTTGACTGACTGGCTCGGCCTCTGCCGCGGCGCGGTCGCCGACGTCCGCTGCGTGCTCGCCGACCTCCCCGGGCGTGCCGAGCGCGAGCCTGTCGTCGGCGACGGCGAAGGCGGCGACGAGACCACCGCGGTCGATGCGGCCGCCGAGCGCGTGATCCTCGAGCGGCTGCGAGAGATCGAAGGGACGACGATCGTCTCCGAGGAGGCCGGCGTGCTCGGCGACGGTCCGCTGCGCATCGTGGTCGACCCGATCGACGGCTCTGTCAACTCCAAGCGTGGAATCCCGTTCTTCGCCGTCTCGATCGCGGTGGCGGAAGGCGAGACGATGGACGACGTCGTCTTCGGCTACGTCTACGACTTCGGCAGCGGCGAGGAGTGGGTCGCCGAGAAGGGAAACGGAGTGCTCCTGAACGGCGCCGGGCTCGGTGAAACGCGTCCCAAGGAGGAGCTCGAGATCCTCTCGCTCGAGGCGACCCTCACCTCCAGTGTCGCGGAGACGGCGTCTTCCCTCGTCGGCGTCGCCCACAGGCTCCGGATCATGGGCTCACTCGCGATCTCGCTCTGCCACCTCGCCGCGGGCCGTGTCGACGCGGTCTGCTCGCTGAAGCCGGCTCGCTCGGTGGACATCGCCGCCGCCCAGCTCCTTGTGCGGGAGCGCGGGCTGAAGATCGAGCTCCCGGAAGCGCCGCCGCTGGCTTCCGCTCCGCTGGATCTCGAGGGCCGTTCGCGCGTCGTCGCCGGCGCGACGCCTCAGGTCTGCGACCGCCTCTTCGCTGCGCTCTCGCAGTGAAGTCGGTCCGCATCGGCTGCTCGGGCTGGAACTACCAGCACTGGCGCGACGGCGTCTTCTATCCCCCGCGGCTGCCGCCCCGCCGCTGGCTCGAGTACTACGCGCGGCACCTCGACACTGTCGAGGTCAACTCGACCTTCTACCGCCTGCCGCGCGAGACCGCGGTCGCGAACTGGGTGCGCGAGAGCCCGCCGGGCTTTCTCTTCACGGTGAAGATGAGCCGCTATGCGACGCATATCAAGCGGCTGCGCGACCTTGCCCCGAGCATCGCGCTCTTCTACGAGCGGATCGGG
>JBKPHO010000559.1:0-2721 GCA_046729915.1 Actinomycetota bacterium
CTGGGCCTCGAGCGGGTCCACGTCCTCGGCCACTCGTGGGGCGGGATGCTCGGCATGCAGTACGCGAGCGGGCGGCCCGACGGGCTGGTGTCGCTGGTCGCGGAGAGCGGCCCGCCGAGCATTCCGGCGTGGATGCCGGAGGTTCAGCGGCTGCGCTCCGAGCTGCCGCCGGAGGTCGAGGCGACGCTGCGTGAGCACGAGGCGGCCGGCACGACCGACGACCCGGCTTATCAGGAGGCGGAGATGGTCTTCTACAGGCGCCACCTCTGCCGCACGGATCCGTGGCCGGACTGGCTCGTCGAGTGCTTCAGGATCCTCGACGAGAACCCCGAGGTCTACCACGCGATGAACGGGCCGAGCGAGTTCCACGTGATCGGCACGATCAAGGACTGGGACATCACCGGCCTGCTGGGCCAGATCGAGGCGCCGACCCTGCTCTTCTGCGGCCGCTACGACGAGGTCACGCCGGCCGTCGTCGCGATCGCCCACCGCGCGATCCCGAGCTCCGAGTTCGTCGTGATGGAGGAGAGCTCACACACCGCGCAGGCCGAAGAGCCCGAGGAGACGCTGGCGTTGATCCGCGACTTCCTCGCTCGCATCGAGGAATAGGGAGAGAGGCCGCCCGGGGCGGCCTCTCTCGGGGCTGGGAGGCGGGCTAGTGCGCCTCCCAGCGATGGACGCCCGTCTCTCGCCCGCTAGCACGCTGCGCCAGAGCCCTCCCTCGCCCTTGCGCAGGCTGCCAGCCTGCGCCGCGGTCGAGTGGGGACTCTGGCTTGGTGCTAGCGACCGAGAGCCTGGGCACCATCACTGGAAGGCACACTAGGCGGGCTGGTGGTCGCCGACGTGGTTCGCCGGCACCTGCTCGACCTGCCCGAGCGTGAACGAGCCAGGCGCCCTGATCCGGACCGAGATCCGGTCGCCGGCGTGGAGCTGGCTCGGCGAGATCGGCGTCGGCACGCGTCCGTGCCAGAGCACGAAGACGGTGTGGCCGTCGTAGGTAAAGGTCTGGTTGAGCGGCTGCCCGAGCATCCCGCGCAGCGAGCGCAGGTTGCCGTTCGTGATGTGCAGCGAGAAGTGGCCGCCGCTCGCGGGCGCGTTCAGCGTCCCGATGAAGAGCCAGAGCGGCTTGCGCGGGTTGCGCCCGTTCGGCGGGCCGGTGTCCGACACCACCTTCGCCGGAGTCGACTCGATCTGGGCCAGCGAGGCGCGGCGATCGGCGCGGATCTTGACGCTGACGCGGTCGCCGGCGACGAGGTTCGACTCCGGCACGGCCGTCGGCACGCCGTGCGTCCACCGGATGTACTGCGTGTTCGGGCCGACCGCGAACTGCTGGTTGTCGCCGTGGCCGATCAGCTTCCTGAGCGCGATCCGGTTGCCGCCGTTCACGTCGACGAAGACGCTCGACGAGCTGCCGGCGTCGGCCAGGAGCCGCCCGTTGAAGATGAAGAGCGCCTTGCCGCCGGTGCTGCTCGCGGCGAGCGATCCCGAGGCGCCTACCGCCAGCAGGGCGAACGCGACCAGGGCGAGGTACAGGGTCTGCCGTCTCATCACGACTCCTTTGTCGCGGAAGGACGTTGCAGGTGTGATCCTCCCCCCGGCCTGTCAGGGCGCCGTTACGCGGTCGTGAGCGAGACGTAACGGCTCGGTAAGGATTTCGGTCGCTAGTCGGGTGGACGGCGGAGGCGCTTCGTCTCGCTGCGGCGGCGCTTCTGCTCGAGGCGCCGCTCGACCGCTGTCTTGCTCGGCTTCGTCGGCCGGCGTCGCCGCTGGACCCGGAGCGCGGCGCGCAGCGCGTCCGTGAGCCGTTCGAGCGCGAGCTCGCGGTTGCGCCACTGGCTCCGCTCGTCCTGGGCGACCGCCCGCAGCACCGGTCCGGCCTTGGCGACCACGCGCCGCTTCTGCGACTCGGAGAGCGCCGATGAGGCCTCGACGTCGAAGATCGCCTCCACCCGCGTGTCGCTCTTCTGCGCGTGCTGCCCGCCCGGCCCGCTCGAGCGCGAGAAGCGCAGCTCGATCTCCGAACGCGGGATCGAGACCGAGCGCGTCACGCGAATAGACTCGTCGGCCATGAGGCGGATTGTGACCGCCGCCTGCCTCTCGCTCCTGTGCGTGGGTTGCGACTCGGGCACGAAGCGGGTCTCGCCGCGCCCGGCCCCGCCGCCGCCCCGCTGCGACCTCGCAGTGCTCTGGCACGGGGTGCGCTACCTCGGGACCACGCCGGCCGAGCCTCCCATCCAGGGCCGGAAGCTCGGCTCCGGGGGCGTTCCCTCCTGCCTCGACGTCCTCGGCGGCGAGACCGGGGCGAGCCGCGCGGTCGAGGTGAGAACGCTGATCGGTGTCGACCCGCGGACCGCAGTCACGGTCGCCGGCGACAACCTCCACGTCTACCTCGCCAGCCGCCGCTCGCCGCCGTCGGCAGGTCCGTAGACTCCCGGCCGCGATGGCGGGCATCCTCCTGGACGTCGACGGCGTCCTCCACGTCTCCGGTGTGCCGATTCCCGGCGCGCCTGAGGCGGTGGCGCAGCTACGCCAGAACGGCCACCGGCTGCGTTTCGTCACCAACAACACCACGCACTCGCGCCGTAGGCTGGCGGACCAGATTCGCGGCTTCGGGATCGAGCTCGACGACGCCGAGCTGCAGACGACTGCGGCGGCCGCGGCCCATGTCTTGAAGGGAAAGCGAGTGCTCGCGCTGACGATGCCCGACATCGTCGAGGACCT
>JBKPHO010000560.1:0-6155 GCA_046729915.1 Actinomycetota bacterium
CACACCGAGGCCGAAGAAGATCGCCACGAAGAGCGCGGCCTGCGCCATCACGCCCGGCGCGAGGTAGGCGCGGTAGTCGTCGAAGCCGCCGCTCAGCGTGTGGTTGCGCTGCAGCGCCGTCCCGAAGACGAACAGCCAGAGAAGCGGCTGTACGGAGCGCGTGAAGATGTCCAGATGGTCGTGCCGGAGCTTGCGCAGCTCGGCGCGGGCACGCCGAAGCGGCGCCGGAGCTCCGGCGGCGATCCGAGCGCGGCGATCGCCCCGCGGTCCATGACCGCGATCCGGTCGCACTGCCGCTCGGCCTCCTCCATCTGGTGCGTCGTCACGAGCACCGTCGTCTCGGCCTCGGAACGCAGGAGCTCGAGCCGCTCCCAGACGAGCCGGCGCGCGGTCGGGTCGAGACCGACCGTCGGCTCGTCGAGGAAGAGCACCCGCGGCTGCTTCAGGAGAGCGGTCGCGATCTCGAGCCGTCGCAGCATCCCGCCCGACAGTGTGCGGCCGAGCCGGTCGAGAAACGAGGCAAGCTGCATCGCCTCGACCGCCTCGGCGATTCGCTCGCGCCGCTCGCGGCGCGGCACGCCGGTGGCGCGGCAGTAGAACTCGAGGTTCTCGTTCGCGGTGAGCGCGCCGTCGATCGAGATCGCCTGCGGCACGTAGCCGATGGCCTGGCGCACGGCGAGGCCCTCCCGGACGACGTCGTGGCCCGCCACGAACGCTCGGCCCTCGTCCGGACGGAGCAGCGTCGTGAGGACGCGGATCGTCGTCGTCTTGCCGGCTCCGTTCGGGCCGAGCAGGCCGAAGACCTCTCCGACGCCGACGTCGAAGGAGATCCCGGCGACCGCCCGCACTTCGCCGAAGCGGACGACCAGGCCCTCGACGAGCACCGTGCGCTCGAGGGCGTCGTCGAGCCGTCGCTCGGCCGGGGCGAGCGCCGTCACCGGGCCACGAGCTCCTTGCTCCGCGCCCGCAGCGCCACGGCGGCCTTCTCGGTCAGCCGCACGAGCTCGGCCCGTTCCTCCGGCTCGAGCGTGCCGAGCACGTCGCAGAAGAAGAGCTGCCGCTGCTTTGCGACACCGGCGACGAGCTCCTCGCCCGCCGGCGTGAGGGCGACCACGGTTGCCCGCCGGTCCCCGGGCTCGCGGCGGCGCTCGGCGACGCCGAGCTCCTCCAAACGGTCGACCAGCCGCGTGGCGGTGGTGTCGTCCACGGCGAGGCGATCGGCGAGTTCCCCGACCCGCAGCCCGCCGTGCGCCGCCAAGAGATCGAGCGCTCGGAGCTTGCTCGGCGTCAGCTTCGCGGCGAGGTCCGGGTGCAGGGACGCTTGCAACCGCCGGCTGGCGAGAATCGTGCCGAGCTCCCGCCAGCGCTGCGAGAGCTCGTCGGCAAGCGGTTTCAGCTCACGTCGGTTGATATCTGCAATATACAGAGGCTGTCTCTCGCAGACGTCGTGTCAGACAGCACGTTCAAAGAGGCCGACCCCGAGGTCGGCTCCGAGGACGTCCTTCCACGACGCTCCCGGCTCGGGCAGCGGCACGTCGCGGACCCGCGCGGCGACGAAGATGTCGCCCCCGCGGACGAAAGCGCACACGTTCGGCCCGAGGTCGACCGGCTCGTAGCCGCCCGCAAACGCCTCGGGCCTGCGCGCGCGAAGCTCGAGCGCCTTCCAGGTCAGGTACAGCTTTTCGGTCTCCGCGGTCGGCTCGGCACCCGCCTGCAGCTGCTCGAGCAGGCGCCGGCGCCTTGCCCAGTCGACCGGCCGGCGGTTGTCGGGGTCGACCAGGGCCCGCGCCTCGAGCTCGTCCCCCTGGTAGAGGTCGGGCACTCCGGGGCTGGTCAGCTTCAGAAGCAGCTGGCCGAGAGCGATCCGGCGGGCGAGCGGCCGGAGCCGCCCGACGAAGCGCTTCACCTCGCGGTTCACGAGCAGCGCGCGGCCGTACTCGCGCACACGGCGCTCCGCGTCCTGGTTCGGCTCGGTCCAGCTCGAGGTGCGCTTGCCCTCGCGCAGCGCCTTCTCCACGTAGGCGTCGAGCCGCTCCGGCTCGAGCGGCCAGGCGCCCACCACGGTTTGGAGGACGTGGTAGGCGTCGTTCGGGTCAATCCCTTTGCCGACCCCGACCGAGCGCACGAGCGCCTGCCACTCGCCCGGCACCCAGGTGAGCGCCGCGAGCCGCGCTCGCACGTCGGCGGAGCGCTTCGTGTCGTGGGTGAACGTCGTCAGGAGGGCGTTCGGCCTGCGCTTCCCGTTGCCTTCGTGGAATGCGTCGAGCGAGAGCCCGAACCGGCCAGGGTCGCCGCCGACGTCGTTCAGCGCGAGCAGGCGGTTGTAGCGGTAGAACGCAGTGTCCTCGACCCCCTTGGCCATCACGGCGCCGGTCGTCTGCTGGAAGCGGGTCACGAGCTCGTCGTGGCCGCGCTCCTCGAGCAGCAGGATCCGCGCGAGCCGGTCGGGGAGCCCGGCGCGAGCCACCTCCGCCCGGTCCAGTGGCTCGACCCGCCACGTCTCCGGCTCGACGTAGGTGCGGTAGACGTGAAACGACGCGACCGCCCGCTCGAGTTCGAGCTCGTCCAGCAGGCGCCGCAGCCGCTCGACCTCCGGTCGCAGACCGGTCTGCGCCTGCTCGAGCTTCGCCGCTGCCGCCACCGCGGCGAACGGCCGCGTCTCGCCGGTCAGCTCGCGGTAGAGCAACGTGAACGCCTCCTCCGCGTCGGAGTCGACGAAGAGACCGAGCACGTCGTTCAGGAACTCGTATCCCGTCGTTCCCTCCACGGGCCAGGCCCGCAGCTCCTCGCCGGGCTCGAGGATCTTCTCCACCCACACGTGCTCGACGCCCGCGGCGCGCAGCCGCTCCAGGTACTCGCGCGGATTCGCGAGCCCGTCCGGGTGGTCGACGCGCACGCCGTCGATCAGTCCCTCGCCGACGAGCTCGAGCACCTTCCGGTGCGTCGTCTCGAACACCTCCGGGTCTTCCACCCGTACGCCTGCGAGCTCGTCGATCGTGAAGAAGCGCCGGTGCCGGCCGGTCTCCGGGTCGATGTCGAAGAACCGCGGCCGCAGCTCCTCGTCCGCCCAGAACGGGTTCGCCTCGTCGATCGCCATGTGGTTCGGAACGATGTCGAGCACGACCCCGGGCGCCTCGCGGCAGAGCGCGCGCAGCTCCTCCTCACCGCCGAGATCGGCCGAGACCCGGGTCGGGTCGACCACGTCGTAGCCGTGAGTCGAGACGGCGCGCGCCTGCAGCGAGGGCGAGAGGTAGAGGTGGCTGACCCCGAGGGCCCGCAGGTAGGGCACGAGCGACCGCGCCTGCGCGAAGCCGAAGCCCGGCCCGAGCTGGAGCCGGTACAGCGCGCGGAACTCAGCCACCAGGGGCGAACGGGCGGAGGAAGTCCGACATGGCGGCCTCGACCTTCGCGGCCTGGGCGCCGCGGAGGAGGTAGACACCGTGGTCGGAGCCAGGCACGACTTGCAGCCGCTTCCGGCTCGAGCCCGCGACCCGCTCGAGGGCCGGAGTATCCACGGCCGAGTACGGGTCCCCCCGCGAGACGACGAAGAGCGCCGGGAGGGAGAGCTTCCGCGCGGCCGGCGCGACGTCCTCCCCACGCAACGTGGCCTCGGGCGAGAGCGCTACGAGCGCGCGGGCGAGCCCCGGCTCGGCGGCAGCCGCCAGGATCGACGCCTTCGCACCCTCCGACGCACCGACGAGCAAGACTCGATTCGCCCCATCGCGTTCGAGCTCCCGCGCCGCGGCGGCGACCTCGTCCTCAGGGGCGAGGCTGCCGTAGTCGAAGAGCAGCACCCGGAACCTCGTGGACAGCTTCCGCGCGAACGGCAACCAGCCGCAGAGATCGAGGTCGCTCTCATTCGCCAGCACGATCCCGGTCTCGCCGCTTCCGAGCAGTGCGGCCGGCAAATGCTCTCCCTTACCGACGGGGAAGCGGACGATCGTCGTGTCGCCACCCGAGCGCACGCAGCCGTCGAGCGAAGCAGGCGGCTTCGGCCCGCGAGGCCCGGTTCCGCCGCAGCCGAGAAGGAAAGCGCAGACGAGCAGGGATGCGAGCCAGCGGTTCACCAGCCGCGGCGCAGGACGAGCAGCGAGCGTGCCTCGACCACGGCCTGCTCGCGCGCCGCGAACGAGCGCTCCTCGGCGTACGGGTCGGCGGTCGAGAGCTCGAGCTTCCAGCGCGTGCCGAACCGCCGCGCCGGCAGCGCATACGTCACCGGCTCGTGATGCGCATTGAAGAGCAGCAGGAACGACTCGTCGCCGATCGACTCGCCGCGCGCGGTCGTCTCACGCAGCTCGTCGCCGTTCAGGTAGACCCCGAGCGTCCGCCGCTCCGAGTCCTCCCAGTCGCGCCGCGTCATCCGACGGCCGTCGGGCCGGAACCACCACACATCCGGCAGGCCGGAGCCCGCCGCGCTCGTGCCCTGCAGGAAGTAGCGCCGCCGGAAGACCGGGTGGTGGCGGCGCAAGAAGATCAGCCGCCGCGCGAACTCGAGCAGCTCGCGGCGCTCGTCGCCCAGCTCCCACGAGAACCAGGACAGCTCGTTGTCCTGGCACCAGGCGTTGTTGTTGCCGCCCTGCGTCCGCCCGAGCTCGTCGCCGCCGAGCAACATCGGCACGCCCTGCGAGAGGAGCAAGGTCGCGAGGAAGTTCCGCTGCTGGCGCCGCCGCAGCGCGAGCACCTCGGGGTCGTCGGTCGGCCCTTCCACGCCGCAGTTCCAGGAGCGGTTGTCGTTCGAGCCGTCCCGGTTCTCCTCGAGGTTCGCCTCGTTGTGCTTCTCGTTGTAGGAGACGAGGTCGGCGAGCGTGAAGCCGTCGTGGGCGGTGACGAAGTTGATCGACGCGCCCGGGCGGCGCCCGTCCTCGGCGTAGAGGTCGCTCGAGCCCGAGAGGCGCGCCGCGAAGGTGCCGACCCCGCCCGGCGCGCCGCGCCAGAAGTCGCGCACCGTGTTGCGGTACGAGTCGTTCCACTCGGTCCAGAGGACCGGGAAGTTGCCGACCTGGTAGCCGCCGGGGCCCACGTCCCAGGGCTCGGCGATCAGCTTCGCCTGCGAGAGAACCGGGTCCTGGTGGATCACGTCGAAGAACGCCGAGAGGCGGTTGACGTCCCAGAACTCGCGAGCCAGCGCGGCCGCGAGGTCGAAGCGGAAGCCGTCGACGTGGCACTCCATGGCCCAGTAGCGCAGCGAGTCCATGATCAGCCGCAGCACGCTCGGGTGGACCGGGTTGAGCGAGTTGCCGGTGCCGGTGAAGTCGACGTAGTGGCGCAGGTCATCGGGCGAGAGCCGGTAGTACGAGAGGTTGTCGACGCCCTTGAACGAGAGCATCGGCCCGAGGTGGTTCCCCTCGGCGGTGTGGTTGTAGACGACGTCGAGGATCACCTCGATTCCCGCCCTGTGCAGGGCCTTCACCATCCCCTTGAACTCCCGCACCTGCTCGCCGCCCGTGCCGCTGGCGGCGTAGAGCGCGTGCGGGGCGAGGAAGCCGATCGAGCTGTAGCCCCAGTAGTTCGTGAGCCCGCGCTCGACCAGGAAGCTCTCGTCCACGATGTGGTGCACCGGCAGCAGCTCGACGGCGGTGACGCCGAGCGAGGTGAGGTGCTCGATCGCCTCGTCGGAGGCGAGCCCCGCGTAGGTGCCGCGCAGATCCTCGCGCACCGCTGGGAAGCGCTTCGTGAACCCCTTCACGTGCACCTCGTAGATCACCGTCGCTGACCACGGCGTGTTCGGCCGCGCATCGTCCTCCCAGTCGAAGGCCGGGTCGACGACCACGCACTTCGGGATCGCGGCCGCGTCGTCCTCGTCGTCGGGCTCGAGGTCGGCGTCCTCGCCGCCGCCCGGGACATAGGGGAAGACGTTCGCCGCGCCCCAGTCGACGCTGCCCTCGATCGCCTTCGCGTACGGGTCGAATAGGAGCTTCGCGGGGTTGAAGCGCAGGCCGCGTCCGGGGTCGTAGGGTCCGTGCACGCGGAACGCGTAGCGCTGGCCGGGCCCGATCCCGGGCAGGTAGCCGTGCCAGTTGAAGGCCGTGCGCTCGGGAAGGGGCACGCGCTCCTCGCCGCCCCGCTCGTCGAAGAGGCAGAGCTCGACGCGCTCCCCGTGCTCGCTGAAGAGCGAGAAGTTCGTCCCCTCGCCGTCCCAGGTCGCGCCGAGGGGA
>JBKPHO010000561.1:0-8062 GCA_046729915.1 Actinomycetota bacterium
GCCTTCTCGGGCGTCCTCGCCGCGATCGGCCTCTCGGCCCTGGTCAGCCAGGCGGTCCCGGCGTCCGACGCGACGCAGTCGGTGATCCTGCTCGTCGGGCTCGCGGTGGGGGTGGACTACTCGCTCTTCTATCTCAAGCGCGAGCGGGAGGAGCGCGCCCGCGGGATGGATCCGCACACCGCGCTCCTGCACACGGCGTCCACGTCGGGGCAGGCGGTGCTGATCTCGGGCGCGACGGTCTTCGTCGCCGTGGCCGGGATGCTCGTCGCCGGCGACCCGACGTTCAAGTCGATCAGCCTCGGCACGATGATTGTGGTCGCGGTCGCGATCATCGGCTCGCTGTCGGTGCTGCCCGCGCTGATGCACCGCCTCGGCGACAACGTCGAGAGGGGACAGATCCCGTTCCTCCACCGGCAAGCCTCGGCTGGCGGCTCGCGTGCCTGGAGCGCGATCCTGCGACCCGTGCTACGGCATCCCACGTTCTCCGTTGTGCTCTCGGCCGCCGTGCTCCTTGCCTTGACGATCCCCGCTTTCAACTTGAGCACCAAGTTCCCGAGCATCACCGACCTACCGGCGTCGATCCCAATCGTGAAGACGTTCGACCGGGTCGAGCAGGCTTTCCCAGGCTCGCCGGTGCCGATGATCGTGGTCCTCAAGGGGCAGGATATGAACACGTTCCAGGTACAGCAGGCGGTCCTCGACATGCGCGATCAGGCGCTTGCGACCGGCAAGATCACCCTGCCGATCGACATCGACATCAACAAGGCGGGCACGATCGAGCGCGTGACGATGCCGATCGCCTCGACCGACAGCCGCAGCTCCACCGCCTACGGGGCTCTCAAGGAGCTGCGCAACAAGATCATTCCGGCCACGCTCGGGACGGTGCCGGGGCTCGAGGTCGCCGTCGGAGGCGAGACCGCCGGCAACCGCGACTTCAACGACCTGATGCGGACGCACCTGCCGCTGGTTTTCTTCTTCGTCCTCGGGCTCGCGTTCCTGCTGCTGCTCATGACCTTCCGCTCGATCGTGATCCCGATCAAGGCGATCGTGCTCAACCTGCTCTCGGTCGGCGCCGCCTACGGGATCCTCGTGCTCGTCTTCCAGAGCAGCTGGGCGGAGGGGATTCTCGACTTCCGCTCCAACGGGGGCATCGCCTCGTGGCTGCCCCTATTCCTGTTCGTGCTCCTGTTCGGGCTCTCGATGGACTACCACGTCTTCATCGTCAGCCGGATCAAGGAGCTGGTCGACGGCGGCACGCCGACGGAAGAAGCGGTCGAGCGCGGGATCGTGACGACGGCGGGGACGGTGACGAGCGCGGCGATCGTGATGGTCGCGGTCTTCGGAATCTTCGCCAGCCTGAGCCAGATCGACATCAAGCAGATGGGCTTCGGCCTCGCAGTGGCGATCCTGATCGACGCGACGATCGTGCGGGCGGTCCTGCTGCCGGCGACGATGAAGCTGCTCGGCAAGTGGAACTGGTACCTGCCGAGCTGGCTCGAGTGGGTCCCGAACCTCTCCGCGGAGCCCCGAGTGAGCGACGAGGGCGAGGCCCGCAGGGCCCGGCCGGCGGTGACGCCGGGCTAACCCGGCAGCTCGACGCGCTCGATCACGATCAGATCGCGCGGCTTGGCCGCCGAGTCGGTCTCGACCGCTTCTATCGCGTCGACCGCGTCTGTACGCAGACAAGTCCATTGCTGCCCCAACGGTGTGGATCATGGACCCCGCAGCTTTTTTCCTGCAGAGCATTCCCTTTCCCGTTGTGGCAGTACTTCGTAGGCAGGCAGAGGCAGACAAGTCGATCGCTGCCCCCAAAGGGTGTGAATCATGGACCCCTTGCAGTTCTTCCCTGCAAATCAGCCGTTTCTTACGGGTCAGGAATGGGGGCATGACTCCGTTTGTGGACTCCTCTGGCACGCCCCCTTTGGGCAGCCGCACAAAGCCAACGAGCATGTGAGAACCTCCTCGCGGAAGCACCGGCGGACGCGTCCAATTGACTGCGGCGGCGTTCCAGAATCGGCGGCGAGGAGGCGCCTGATGGATCGTCTGGACGAAGAGAAGCTCGAGATGCTGCGGATTTGGGGCGAAGGTCTCTTGAACGACGGCCGGGACGAGCTAAGAGCCGCCGGCAGGGCGATCATGATCCTGGTCGAGGAGATCGAGCTGCTGCACGTCGAGCTTTGGCACGCTCACCAAGACACCGCCAAGAAGGCTGAAATCCAGCGAGCCGAGTCTGAGGGATCCCGGACGCAACTTAGTTTGGCCCTTCAGCGCCGGATCAGTGCTCTTCGCAGTCGTGGTCTGTCGGGCTCAGCCGATGAGTAAGCCGTTCTCCATAGCTCTACCCAAGCCAGGAAGCCGCTGCTCGCGCGATGCATGAGCTCGAGAAGAGGAGGCGCTCCTGGCGCGGCTGTCGCGCGCGCTCTCGCTAAGGGCGCGGTCGTTGCGCTCCAGCCTGAACTACTCTGCGCGGCGCATCGCCCTGTACACCGCGTCCCAATGCGCCGAAACCTCCTCCAAGGCGCGGGCTGTCGTTTCGGCGGCCGCCTCCAGGCGCGCGATCACCGCTTCGACTTCTGTTATGCGCGTCTCAAGGGCAGCGACCTTGCCCGAAACGCTGCTTAGTTCCTGGGCAAGTACTTCGCTCTCGCTGCTTGCACCCATTCGTTGGGGGTAAGTCTAGTGCGCCTTTGTTTCGCCCATCGAAACGCGCTAGTTGTCCGGACTCCCCTTCTCGCGAGCGCGGCCGCTGTCGGCTCCGCCTTCGCGACGACCAGGGAGCCGTCACACCGGCTCAGCACGCGTTTTGTCTGCGGCAGCTCGTGGCCTGGGCACGAGCAGAAATCGTCGCGGTTCCGTTCGCGCCTTCTCGTAGACGCTCCGCTGGAGCGCGATCACCTCGGCGCAGCCACTTCGTCCACACTCGCAGGCGATCTCGAACGCCGAAATGCTCCCGCCGAAGTGATCGTCGACTAGCGCAGTCTGCTCGTTCGCCACCGGGACAAATGTCTCGCGCTTTCGCAAGCCGCTCCAGCTGCGGGTCATCCATGTCGCAACCTTCTTCCTCGGTGGTAGAGCACGCCTAAACGCGAGCCGCGGTGGCTCGCTCTGCTGAAGTGGGTCAGCCACGATGCCGCGAACAGCAGACGTCCCGAAGGAGAGCTCAGCTCGCAGCAGCGATGGACAATCGTCTCTCACCGCTTCCGACGCCAGGAGTCCGCAACCGCCGACAGCATGCGCTCCGAGAGACGCAGAACCGGTCACGCCCATTCCGCCGAGGAATCGCTCGCAAAGTGCGAGCTTCTCGTACCGAGCGCGGGTTAGACGGCAAAGGCGCTGTTAGGCTCACCGCTGGCCACGACGAGCAGTCGTAGCGGACGCCGAAGCCAGCCAGCTGGAAGTCGCCGGCTCCTCTACTCGTTGCGACCGATTTCGGTCCAGAGAGAGGAGTTCCCGATTGGCGGACGACCGTATCCGCCTCGAAGCATCGGCGACGACTCATGCCCTGTCGAGCGAGCAGTGGCAGCGGCTGCTCGAGGCGGCCGAGGAGTCGGGCTCGCTCCGGCAGAGTGCGGTCGCAGAGATCGTCGATCAGTTCGAGCTCGAGCCGTTCGAGCTCGAGCCGCTCGAGTTTGATGCCGTCTGCCGCGAGCTCGAGCAGCAGGGGATCGAGCTGATCGACGACGCGCACGCGCCGCCGCCGCTCGCGCTCCTGCCCGAGACGACGACCGACGCCCTCCAGCTCTTCCTGCGCGACGCAGGCCGACACCCGCTCCTGACCGCGGCGCAGGAAGTCCAGCTGACGAAGCGGATCGAACGGGGTGATGCGGGCGCGAAGCGGACGATGATCGAGTCGAACCTGCGCCTGGTCGTCTCGATCGCCAAGAGGTACCGCCACCGGGGCCTCCCTTTCCTCGACCTGATCCAGGAGGGGACGCTCGGCCTGATCCGGGCGGTCGAGAAGTTCGACTGGCGCCGCGGCTACAAGTTCTCGACCTACGCGACCTGGTGGATCGGCCAGGCGGTCGCCCGCGGGCTCGCGGACACGGCGCGCACGATCCGGATGCCGACCCACATCGTCGAGCGGATGCAGAAGCTGAACCGCGCGGAGCGAATGCTCTGGATGGAGCTCGGGCGGGAGCCGACGCTCGTGGAGGTGGCCGAGCGCGCAGGCCTCCCGCTCCGGCAGGCGCTCGAGGTTGAGGCGGCCGCCCGCGCCTCGACGAGTCTCGATCAGCCGCTCGGCGAGCAGGATGATGCCCTCTTTGGGGACCTGGTCGCCGGCGAGGGCCCGCTGCCGGAGGAGCGGGTCGAAAATACGCTCCGGAACGAAGCGCTGGCGGAGGCGCTCGTGCTCCTCGACGAGCGGGAGCGGATGGTGATCGTCCTCCGCTACGGCCTCTACGACTCGGAGCCGAAGACATTTGCGGAGATCGGACGGGGGCTCGGGGTATCGCGCGAGCGCGTGCGCCAGCTCGAGCGGGATTCGCTGAAGCGCCTTAGGCGGATGCGCGAGACAGAGTCGCTCGCGCGCTAGCCGGTCCGAACTACGACAGGATCTGCAGCGCCAGGCGCTGCGGGCAGCCGCTGCTTAACAGGTAGCGCGCCCGACCGAGGTCTGCCTCGGAGGCCGCAAGCTCGCATGCGTCGGCGTCATTGAAGCCCAAGACGCGAAACTGTTCAACGCGCCACCGGAAGACGTCAACCTCCTTACCGAGAAGACGGGGCTCCTCCGGGGTAGCGGCGCTGCTTGACATCCTTCTATAGAACGTTCTCCGAGCCGCTAGTTGGCGTCCTGGCTCGAACTTCTTACACCTGCCTAACAAAGCGGGTCGAAAGATCGCGTGCCCCATACAAGCCCTAGGGGTGCGCGTGTATTCCGGCGAGCAGAACCAGACGTTGAACGGCGCGAACTGCGGCCCTTCGCGCGCGTCTGCACGCCTGGTCTGCCCACACCGAAAGACGCTCGAGCGGGGTGCGTCGCGAGGATACTACTTTTGGCACCGAAGTTCTACTTTTGGCATCAGCCGGCCCATCCCACCGCTGCGTAGCCCGCACGAGCCGTGGTGCTGCAAGGCCAGTCTTGGCCGTCGTGTGCGGCGCGAGAAGAAGTGCACACCGCGACGCGGTTTGCCGTGGATCTAATAATGGGTCGGCGACACAGCGCTTCCGAGTGAGCGCCGACGCGCTTCCTCGAGTTGAGGAAGGTAGCGTCCTTCCAGGCTCAGGAGCTCGCGGGCGACTGCGAATGCGCGTTCGGCCGCGGGATGGTCGCCGAGCGCCACATGGGCTTCGGCCAGCGCCCATTGGGCTCGCCCCTGCTCGGGTTGGTCCTCGTGCCCGAGCAGGGCCAACGCGTCGAGCGCGAGCGCGAGTGCGCGTTCGCCGTCGCCGCGGCGGGCCGCGAGCTTCGCCTGCTCTGAGCGGAGGTAGGCGAGATGTGGTGCGGTGTCCACTCGTATTAGGAGAGCGTCGGCGACGAGAAGGTGCTCCTCCGCCTCGTCGAGGTCGCCTGTAGCGAGCACGATCTCCGCGCAGAGCAGGTGGGCGCGACCGAGATGAAGCGAGTCTTCCGTCTGCTCGAGCAGCACGATCGCTCGGCGAATGCTGTCGAGGCCAAGTCGGTGCTGGCCGGTGTCGCTCGCGATCCGGGCTCGCGACCAGTACAGGCGGATGCGGCTGTAGGGATCCGGCTGGCCGCGCGTGCGGTTGATAGCGCTGGCGATCACTGCATCTGCTTCAACTGGCTGACCAGCGTCGGACAGCGCGTAGCTCAGGTAAGTGGCGAAGCGGATGTACAGGACCTCATCGTCGGCGTACTTCCAGTCGATTTCCGCGAGGCACTGCCGAAAGAGCTCGACCGCTTTCGTCGCCTCGGAGAGTTCGGAGTACGCTTGCCCGAGGGCGGCGTACACGTCCGGGTGCGTGGCCGGCGAGATGTCCCGTTTCTCGACGACCCGCTCGAGTCTTTCAATCGTCTCGCGGTAGGCGCCCCTGCGCGCGGCCGCTACACCAAGGCCGACACGGGCTCGGGTGTCCGCGTCGGCGTTCCCGCTCTCCGCAGCCCTCGAGAGGATGGCGCGAAAACGCCTTTCAGCCTCGCTCAGCTCGCCGAGCCTCAGCTCAAGCTCGGCTTCGGCGAGTTCACGTTCGATCTGCTCCGATGCCGTGAGTACGGCGCCCGTCTCCAAGTACTCCGGACTGACGCCGAGTCCGCGCGCGACCAGCCGGAGCGCTTTCCCAGACGGTCTGCGTTGACCACGCTCGATCCTGCTGATGTACGCGTTGCTGATCCCCGGCGCGCAGATATCGCGCTGGGAGAGACCGCGCTCGCGCCGCAGCCGACGAATGCGTTCGCCAATCGTCTCCTCGCGGTTGTCAGAGTCGGGCGTCACCGCAGCCCGGTTAGACTAGCGTCAACGCTCTGAGAAGGCACCCTCCTAGAGCGCCCGCACCCCTCTTGAGTACGCGTACGCGAAGGTTGGGCACCGACGCGCGCTGAGCGGCGCGAACCTGCCGTATCGTCGCGTCTGCGGAGACACGGCCGACACCGAAAGGAGGTGTGTCATGGCGCGCTTCACGACGTTCCTCGTTGTGCTCGGATCGATCGCAGTCGCAGCTTTGGGCGCAAGCCTCGGTTGGGGTCCCTGAGCACGAGCCGCGAGGGGGCGGGAGCACGCAGTCCCCGCCCCCTCCCGCCAAACCGCCGAAGCTACCACCAACGGGTGTGGTGACCGACTGTCGATCTGACCCGGACTAACACGCAACCGCCTTCAGCGCGGCTCGGCACGGTGCTCTTTGCCTGCCGGCAGCACCGACCGCTTGACCTTACGACTCCGACAATCTAAACCCGCACCTAAGTAGTCCCTCCGGTATCTCGACGCCACAGAACGGGGGACGGAAGCTAGTAGATCAGCGCGAGAGCCCCTACCCCATGCGGCGGGCAGGGGCTCTTTTTCCGCGTCGCCGGATGAGGTCGGGCTGGCGGTGTCTGCTATCTCCCGAAACTCAGACACCCCGATGGGATGCCCGATTCGCAGGAGCGGCGGCGAGTGCCCAGAGCGCGAGAGCAGCACCGGTCGTGAGCGCGAGCGGGAGCCAGCGGTTGCCGACCACGCGAATCAGGCCTCTCCTTGCTTGGGGCTGTGGGTAGTTACGCCGCTCGTGCGCAGCATGTTCCGATGCGTTTTGTCGATCGGTCCGTGGCCGTCGGCGGCCTGGCCGAGTGAGTGCGGCCACTCCGATCACGACTCCGGCCGGGATCCAGAGCGGCATCGCGGTGACCAATCCGCCGAGCGCTGCCGCGATGAGAATTCTGCGGGCGCTGGGCGCACCGGTGAGCGCGAGCGCGGCGCCGGCAAAAGCAAGCGCGACAACGGCGATAGTGAGGATTCCGCCGACGCCCGCAATGATCAACAGCGCCCGCGGGGAGTCGCCGCTGTCGATGTTGAAAGCGTTGAAGAGCCCCGCGAAATCCAACTGAGCGAGGGGAATCGGGATTGCGCTGGCGGCGCCGAGCGCTGCCAGCGCGGCGGCTGCGATCCGGTTCGTGGTCAGCAGCTCTCTGTTGTGGTTGATCGCCATGCCGCGAGTCTGGTCCGTCGGAGTCGGCGGCAACAGACGGCTAACGGGACTCCTGCTACCGGGTGGCCATACTTGGCGCGACTGCGGGTCGCCGGGTGGCGGGGCCGGTGCGCGGCTGCGAGGCTTGCCTTACATGGGCGCTGCTGCACACCGTGCGCGTGGCGGTGCACGATTTCTGCGGTCGGCTGATGAGGCGTGACCGTTTGATCGCGCTGCTCGCCCTCGCTGCGGGGGTGGGCGCGGTGCTGCTCGTGCTCGGGAGCGACCGCGAGCGGAGCCCGGCGGCTGCGTCGGCGGCGCTCGCGCTCGTCGTCGGCTGGGCGTATATCGGGAGTGGCCTGATCGCGCGGCGGCAGCGTCCCGACAACCGGCTCGGGACGGTGATGGTGTTCATCGGCTTCGCGTGGTTCGCGACCTTTCTCGCCGACGCGGGGTCGTCGCTCGTCTTCACGCTCGGAACGGCAGTCGAGTCGATCTACCT
>JBKPHO010000562.1:0-2039 GCA_046729915.1 Actinomycetota bacterium
CTCGTCGCGCTCGGGAACGTCGGCGCTGACGCGGCGTTCGCCGAGCGTTACGCGGAGAGCGACGACCCGCTCCTCCGCGAGCACGCCGAGTGGGCTCTGGCGCGGATCCGGGAGCGCTTGTGACCGAGCCCGAACGCCTGCGGGAGACCGAGCGCTGGATCGCCTGGGTCCGGCTGGCGGCCGTTCCCTTCGCGATCGTCAACGTCGCCTTCGCCCGAAACTACCCGAGCGGCTTCCAGGCTCGGGGGTGGGCGATCACGGCGGTGCTCACAGTGGGAGCGGTCGCGCTGCTCTGGCTCAGTCGCCGCGAGTGGCCACGCGCCGCGCAAATCCGCCTCGGCATCCTCGCGACCGCCTTCGACTTTGCCGTCGTTGCCGCCTACGTGCTCGTCTACTACTTCCAGACCGGGTCGCCGATCCGGCAGCTGCTGTTCCTGCCGCTCGTCGAGGCCGCGCTCCGCTACGGAATCCCGGGCGCGGTGGTGATGACGGCCGCGACCGTGCCCGTGCTCGCGGTCTTCGAGTTGCTCCGCGAGCGACGGCTCGACCGTCCCTACCACGTCAACTTCATCACGCTCCAGGTCGGGATCGAGCTCCTGATGGGCCTTGCGATCGGCTGGCTGCTCGCCCGCCTGGGTCGTCAGTCGGAGGTCACCGAGTCCCGCGCCAGAGAGGCCGAGCGCCTCCGGGATAGCCTGGGGCGCCGAGCCGATTTGCTGGAGGCCGCGAACCGCTGCGCCCGCGCGCTCAGCTCCTCGCTCGACCTCGACCGCGCTTTCGACGCCTTCATCCGCGAGGTGCGCGGCCTGATCCCCTTCGACCGGATGGCAATCGTGCTCAGCGAGGACGGCACGGCGCAGGTGATGGCGGTGGCCGGGGTGGGCGCCGACGACGTCCTGCCGCGGGGAAGCGGCCGGCCGATCCACGGCAGCCTGCTGGAGGAGGTGCTGCGCACGAACCGCAGCGTCTACCGCCGCGAGATGCAAGGTGCGGAATACCCCGAGGAGGAGTACTTCCTCGGGCTCGGGCTTCGCTGCCGGCTGGCGACACCGCTCCTTCAGGGGCCACGCGCGATCGGGATGCTTTCGCTCGTCCGCCGCGAGCCCGGGTCGTTCCGACCGGAGGAGATCGAGCTCGCGGGGCTGCTGGGCCGGCTCGTGGCGAGCGCTGTGCAGAACATCCGCGCGTACGAGGCCGAGCGGAAGACCGTCGAGGAGCTGCGCCGGCTCTCGGCGCTGCGGGCCGACTTCGTCTCGCTCGTCTCGCACGAGCTGCGGACGCCGATGGCCGCAGTGATCGGCGCCTCGCGCACGCTGCAGCAGCGCTGGCGCGAGCTTTCGCCGGACCAGCGCGAGTCGTTCCTCGACCTGATCGCCGGCGAGACGACCCGTCTCGCCGACCTGATCCGTGACGTCCTCGATACCTCCCGCATCGAGGCCGGGACGTTCAGCTTCCGCTTCGGCGACGTGGACCTGGCGCAGCTCGTGCACGACACGGTGGCGACGGCCCAGCTCGGCCAGGACGAGGTGCGGCTGCACGCCGACGTTCGCGATCCGTTACCGGAGATCCGCGGCGACGCCGAGCGGCTGCGGCAGGTCCTGACGAACTTGATCGACAACGCGATCAAGTACTCCCCGGTCGGCGGCCAGGTCGAGGTGCGCGCCTACCGCGAGAACGGACGTGCGCGGATCGATGTCCGCGATCACGGGCCCGGGATCGCCAAGGAGGACCAAAAGCTGATCTTCGAGAAGTTCGGCCGCGTGACCGGCCGCGACTCGAGCCGCCCGGGGACCGGCCTGGGTCTCTTCATCGCCCGCTCGATCGCCGAGGCCCACGGCGGCCTGCTCGAGGTCCACTCGGCGCCGGACCAGGGCGCGACGTTCACGCTCGAGCTGCCGCTCGGTTCGGGCGGTTCGGGCTAGGCGCGGCGTCTACAGCCTGGGGTGCGACGTTCACGCGGGAGTTGCCGCTGGTGAACCCCGCCCTGCTTCTCCGATTGACGACCAGGTCATGCCGAGGACTAGCCACGCGAGGCATGG
>JBKPHO010000563.1:0-19286 GCA_046729915.1 Actinomycetota bacterium
ATCCGGGTGTCTGGAACAAGGCCGTCGTCGTTGCACGCGAGCACGACGACGAAACGATTCTCAACCACGCGCTGATCCAGGGCCGGCGGCGCTACCGGAGGTAAAGCCGGAAGGGTTGGCGGCCAGCGATAGCGAGCTCCGGACGCGGCAGCGATCAACTCTGCACGCGCGAAAGTTTCGCTTCCGCCACGAGCCGCCAAGACCGAAAGAGATGGATCCGGAGAGCGGGCCCGAGCAGCGAACGCGAGAGCCTCGGCGCGACAGCCTTCGCCGCCATGGGCGGCGCACCAGGCTCTACACGTGGGCGAGCCCGCTCGTCGCGTTGCTGGTGATCCTGATCGCGCTCGTCGTAGCCAACACAGGCAGGGTCAAGGTGAGCTGGGTACTCGGCTCGACGCGCCAGTCGCTCGTCTGGATCATCCTCGTCACAGCGATCCTCGGATGGCTGTTGGGAATCGTGACAAGCATGATCTTCCAATTTCGGACACGGCGTAGGAACTCGGCGGGCTGACGCGGAACCGCGTCAGCGAATTCGGCTTCGCAAGTTCCTCGCGCGAGAAGCCCGCTCGAGTCAAGCAGAGGCCCGAGCCGCCGCCAGCGACAGGCCGGTACGCCAGGCAACGGCGAAGAGAAAGATCGCGACTCCGGCGAAGATCCCGAGAGCCCCGACGGAGACGGCGACGGCGAGCGCCTGAGAGGCCCCGACACCCGCGGCGATGAGGGCGGCGCCGCTGACGCCCACCTGCGTGGCTGCGCCCGCCGGGCCGATCGGCAGCGCCGCCCCCGCTGCACCGGCGCAGAGAAGAGGAGCGCCAGCGGGAACGAGAAACCGACCCCGAGTGCGCCCAGAAGCAGGAAGACGGCTACTCCCCGGACGAGCCAGCAGGTGGACACGAGCGCCCACGCTTGCGATGCCGCCCGCCGCGAGGTCGTGCGAGCGCTCAGCCAGCGCCCAAGCCGGAAGCGCAAGGCCCGTCCGCTCCCGGCCAGGCGTGGCAGAGCGAGGATCACCGCGGCGGCCGCGACTCCGGCGACAGCCACCACCGCGAGCCCGGCGCGCATGCCCACCCCCGCGCCCGGAAACAGAGCGGCAACAAAGGCGAGCGGTGCCAGGGCGGCGCTGTCAATCAGGCCGAGCATCACGAGTGAGAGGCAGAGCACACGCACGCCGGCCGGACAGCCGGGGTAGCGGCGGACGACGGCGACCCGCATCGCATCGTCGAAGCGGCCCGGAAGGACGACCCCGATCAGCGCAGCGCCATCGTTTCCGGCCGCGAGCGCAAGCGCATTGGGGCGCTCGTCCGGCGGGAACAGCCGTCCCCACCCGAACGCCTTCAGGGCCTGGGCGAGAAGTAAGAGCAGACCCGCCGCCACCAGAAGGACGGGGTCTCCATTCGCGAGCGGCCACGAGGTGGTCGCGAAATGCCGAGCAGCCAGCAACCCGAGCCCGACCACAAGCGCCGACCCGGCGGCGAGCACCCACTGGCCTCTCCGCGAACGACCGAGGCGCCGAAGCGCTCCTACCAGCAGGCGATATCAGCCCTCGAGCGCAATCGGTGCAAGCGGAACAGCGATTGCCGCCAGGGGGTCCCGCTGGGGGCGAGCGCCCGGCGCCAGACTCATTGAGCGTCTCCCGTCGAGATCACGCCGCCAACCAACGGGAGTGTCTCGAGTGTACGCCGGGTGTGCCGGTCCCACATCCTCAGCGCGACTGTCAGCCGGCGGTCGGCGGGCACTTTGCCGTACCACTCGCGGCGTAGTCGCCTGCGTCTGCGTAGCGTGTCGTAGGAGTACGATCGAGTGGTGGCTGAGGACTCGTCGGCGGGCGATCCTGCCGAGGCGACGCTCGTGGGCGAGAACCCCGAGGTGCAGACTCCGCCCGACCGGCGCGGCGCTGCGAGGACCTGTGTCGTCGTCCATGATCGCGGCAGCGCCGAGATGCACTTCGGTCGTGAGACGGTCGCGGAGCTCCTTGCGAGCGGGGGCTTCTTCTGGCTCGACCTCGACCAACCGGACGCGGACGATTTCTCGATCCTGCGCGAGGTCTTCGGGTTCCACCCGCTCGCGGTCGAGGACTCCGAGCACTTCGACCAGCGGGCGAAGATCGAGGACTACGACGATTTCGTCTTCCTCGTCGTCTACGGCGCCTCGCCGGACGACGACCGCCTCGTCGAGGTGCACTGCTTCTACTCCGAGCGCTTCCTCGTCACCGTTCATCGAGACGACTGCCCCGCGTTCGCGGAGATCCGCCGGCGCTACCAGAAGCGCGACGAGGCGATCGACCGTCCGTCGCTGCTGCTCTACCGGATCGTCGACGGGCTCGTCGACAGCTTCTTCCCGATTCTGGCCGACTTCGACGACCGGATCGACGAGCTCGAGGACCAGATCTTCCGCGAAGCCAGCGACAAGCAGCTGCAGGAGATCTTCGGGATGAAGCGGCTGCTCGTCGGGATGCGCAAGGCCGTCAGCCCGCAGCGGGATGCGTTCGCGGGCCTGCTGGGCGGAGTCGCCGAGCTGCCCGGGCTGGCGGAGGGGGACGAGCGCTACTTCCGCGACGTCTACGACCATCTGATCCGGATCAGCGACCTGATCGACAGCTACCGCGACCTGCTCTCGAGCGCGATGGACGTCTACCTCTCGACGGTGTCGAACCGCCTCAACGCCGTGACGAAGCAGCTCGCGGTGATCGCGACGATCTTCCTGCCCTTGGCCTGGCTGACCGGCTTCTTCGGCCAGAACTTCGGCTACCTGGTCAGGAGCATCGGCGGCTGGGAGACGTTCGTCGGCCTCGGCGTCGGCACCGAGCTCGTAGCCCTCGCGATTCTGCTCGCCTTCTTCAGGCTGCGAGGCTGGTTCTGAGGAGCCCGTCCCCGGCGAGGGCCGCGCAAGCACCACAGCAAGGTTTTGTAACTGTACGCACAATCTCGGGTATGCTGGCTGAGCGCATAGACCTAGCGCGGAAGCCGTCGAGGCTCCGAAAAGTTTCTCTCCGACTGCCAGAGCCAGACGAGCGCATCCCGCCCCCAAACGAGCTTGACCCCCGCACCCTGAGCAAGTTTCGGCCGCTTTGCAGGGATTTATCGCTTTGGTAAGGGGCACCGTAATGGGGGCGGAAGGGGGCGATCGTCGTCCCCTCCTATCTCCACGCTGAGTGCGAAGGCCATGCCCCCGTTGAGGCAGTACTTCTCGCGTCAAGGAGGAGGCCCTCGATCCCGTGGAAGGCGCGACGCATCTCATCCTCGTCCAGGGCGACGTCCTCGAGCTTTACTGCGAAATAGTTGTCGTAGGCGGCCATGTAGGCGAGCACGTCGATCTCGCGTCCGGCGATCTTCTCGCGCACGAACGGAAAGGCGAGGCCGGCAAAGTTCGAACCGCCGTCGACGCAGCCGATGACGACGACCGGAAACTCGCCGGCGAGCTCCATCTGGCGAGCGCCTCCTGGCCGATCCCGGTCTGGTGCAGGAGCACGTGGTTGAGCTCGCTCCCGAGCGAGTAGTTCTTCGACCCGCGCATGCGCGGGGACCTCTGGTGCAATCGACCGCGGCTGAGGATGGCGCGGCGAGACCCCAACCGAGCATGCGCGCGGAACGGTACGAGGCTGCATCCGCGCGGCGCAAGCCGTGGGGTACTTGCGGGAAATCATGCTCCTGACGCTCAGGACGACGACGGTCCGCGCCTGCTCGCTCGCCGCCGGCGGAAGGTAGGGGTGGAGGTGACGGAGCCGGCGAGGACGCCGGATGCAGGCAACAGGTCCCGGGCGTAGGCTTGACCTCCTCGCTCTCGCGTCATGCTCGACCAAATGGGAAGACCGATGAAGGCGCTCACCGATTCGCTGAGCGCGGCTCGGATCGTCTTCCGCAACCGCGACCTCGCGAGAGTCGAGCTCTCCTGGGCGGGCTCGATGTCCGGCGAGTTCCTGTCCATCGTCGCGCTCGGCGTCTACGCCTATCAGGCAGGAGGCGCGGCCGCGGTCGGCCTGGTCGGCGCGATCCAGCTCGGGCCGGCCGCAGTGCTGGCGCCCGTCGCGGCGATGCTCGGCGATCGCCTGCGCCGCGAGCTCGTGGTCGTGGGCTCGGAGGTCGTCCGGGCGGCGGCGATGATGCTCGCCGCAGCGGCGGTCTGGATGGACGCTCCCATCGGCGTCGTCTACGCCTTGGCGGCGGTCGCCGTCGTTGCGTCCCAGGGGCTCTATCCCGCGCAGACGGCGCTCGTGCCGCTCTTCGCACGCTCGGCCGACGAGGTTACCGCGGCCAGCGCCGCTTCGTCGCTGATCCGGAGCGCCGCCGGGCTGCTGGCGCCGGCCCTCGGCGGACTCGTGCTGATTACTGGCTCGATCGGCATGCTGTTCGCGGTCTGCGCCGCATGTTTCGCCGCGGCGGCGGCGGTCGCGGCGACGGTCCGCGGCACCGGTCTGGTCCGGGCCGCGCCGGCGTCGCGAGGGCCGCTGCGCGAGCTGCTGGCCGGCTTCCGAGCCGCGCGCGAGGACCGGGACATCGGCGTCGTACTCGGCATCTTTGGCGTCCACGGCATCGGCCGGGGCGCGCTCGGCGTGCTGCTCGTCGTCGTGCCGCTCGAGCTGCTCCACTTGCCGAAGTCGAGCGTCGGGTTCTTCAACGCCGCCGTCGGGGTCGGCGGACTGGCCGGCGCCGTCGCGACGGCGGCCGTTGCCGGTCGCCGCCGGCTCGCGGGAACGGTCGCCGCCGGGCTTGTCCTGACGGGCGGCCCCCTGATGCTCGCCGGCGCGGTCGACGCGACGAGCTGGCTGCTCGCCTGCCTCACGGTCGTCGGCGTCGGCATCACGGTCGTGAGCGCCGCGGGCACAGTCCTCCTCGTCCGTTCGGTCCGAGACGACGTGCTCGCCCGCGTGCTCGGCGTTCTCGGCACCTTGCGTGCGGCCGCGATGACAATCGGCTCGCTCGCCACGCCGCTGCTCGTCTACCTCATCGGCGTACGCGCGGCGCTTATCGCTACCGGTGCCCTGACCCCCCTGACCGCGTTCATCGCCAAGCGGGCGCTCAAGCAGATCGACGACGGGTCGATCGTTCCCGAGTACGAGCTGCGGCTGCTGCGCACCTCGCCTGTCTTCGCGCCCGTCCTGCCCGTCGCACTCGAGCGGCTCGCGGCAAGGTTGGAGCCGATCGCTGTACCGGCCGATACCACCGTGGTGCACGAGGGTGACGAGGGCGACCGCGTTTTCCTCGTCGCCGACGGGCGCCTCGAGGTTAGCTCGAACGACCGGCCGCTCGACGTGCTCGAGGCAGGAGAGCTCTTCGGCGAGATGGCCTTGCTCCGCGGTCAGCCGCGTAACGCCACCGTGACCGCGCTGGAGGACGCCACGCTCTATGGACTCGGCAAGGACGAGTTTCTCGCCGCCGTCAGCGGTCACCCGAGCAGCAACCGCGAGGCCGAGGACCTGGTCACCGCTCGGCTGACGGCACGCGGCATGGTCGAGCGCCGCTGAAGCCGTCGCTCGCAAACGAGGAGCTCCTAGCTGAGCTAACGCAGCTTCGGGGCTGGTCGAGGCAAACGATCGAGGAGCTCGGACTCGGCCTCGAGGGAAGCCGGATCGTATTCCCGATCCGGGACGCCCACGGCGTGCTCGTGGGGGTAACCCGCTACACACCCGGCCCGGATCGCGGCGATACGCCGAAGATGCTCGCCGACGCAGGCTCGAAGCGGGAGCTCTTCCCGGCCCCGGAGGCGGTGAGCGAGGGAGAAGGCTTCCTCTTCCTGGTCGAGGGTGAGCCGGACGCTGTTGCCGCGGACTCGCTCGGCCTTCCCGCGGTCGCTCTTCCCGGGGCGGCAGGCTGGCAGCGCGAGTGGCGGAGGCGCTTTGCCGACCGCAAGGTGGTGCTCGTCTTCGACGCCGATGAAGCGGGGCGCAAGGCTGCGCGACGGGTGGCGGGCGATCTTGCCCCGGTTGCAACGGAGGTGCGTCTGCTCGAGCTTGAGCCCTCACGTCATGACGGCTACGACCTCTCTGACTTCCTGCGCATGCTCAGGGAGGAGCGACTGACCCCGGAACAGCAGCGGGGGCTGCTTGAAACCCGCGCCTCAAGGGCGCCGCTGATGGAGCCCGAGCGGGGCTGTGACGCGCTGGCAGAGCTCGTCGCCTTCCTTCGCCGCTACGTGGTTCTGGGCTCCGCGCAGGCCGATGCGATCGCCCTCTGGGTGGTGCACACGCACGCCTTTGAGGCGGCAGAGGCAACGCCCTACCTGGCGATCACCTCGGCCGAGAAGGAGAGCGGCAAGACGCGCCTGCTGGAGACGCTCGAGCTGCTGGTGGCCAAGCCCTGGCTGACCGGGCGGGCAACCCCGGCCGTGCTCACCCGCAAGATCGACGCCGAGGAGCCGACCCTCCTCTTGGATGAATCGGATGCCGCCTTCGGCGGTGAGAAGGAGTACGCCGAGGTGCTGCGGGGGATCCTGAACACCGGTTACCGGCGTGGCGGCAAGACCTCGGTCGCCGTTGCTTCCGGCCGCGACTTCAGCTACCGCGACCTCTCCACCTTCTCCCCGAAGGCGATCGCCGGGATCGGCAAGCTGCCGGACACCGTCCAGAGCCGCTCGATCCCGATCCGGCTCAAGCGCAAGGCCTCGGAGGAGCGGGTCGAGCGCTTCCGGCGGCGTCAGGTGGAAGCGGCGGCGGAGTCCGTTCGGGAGCGCGTGGAGCGCTTCTCCTCGGCGGAGCTCGAGGCCCTTCAGGAGGCCGAGCCGGAACTGCCCGAAGAGCTCGGCGACCGGGCGGCCGACGTCTGGGAGCCACTGCTCGCGATCGCCGATCGGGCCGGTGGCGAGTGGCCGCAACGGGCGAGGCAAGCAGCGCTTGCACTCTCGGCGAAGCAAGCGAACGAGGATGACTCCCTCGGCGTCCGCCTCCTTGGCGACAGCCGCGCGGTTTTCCTCCAGCGTGATGCCGACCGCATCTTCACCGAGGACCTACTCGACGAGCTCGCGCAGATCGACGATGCCCCCTGGGGCGATTGGTACGGCAAGCGGATCTCGCCGCGCAAGCTGGCCCAGCTGCTGAAGCCGTACGGCATCAAGCCGAAAACGATCCGGATCGGCGAGACAACGAAGAGCGGCTACGACCGAGGCTGGTTCGCGGATGCCTGGGGCCGATACCTGCCCGAGTCGGATGAGCCCGCTCGGGAGCTTCAGCCCGTGTCTTCGTCTGTTGGCGAGGCAGAGCTTCCCTTCTAATGACGCTCATCCCGCGCGAGGCCCGCGAAGGACTTATGCGGGCCTGGCTCGAGATCCTTCGCGAGCGGCATCCGGGTGTCACCTGGCTGCCGCTCGAGGACGGATCAGTGAACGACGACGAGAACACAACCTCCGCTTCTGCTTCGCAGGAGGCGGAGGGCCTGGTCTTGTCGAGTAGCTAGCACCATGCCGGGCGTGTAAGCACGGCGTCATCCAGTTCGCACTGGGCTGGACGACGTATTGCTTCCGCGCCCGGCTTTTTGCGTTTCTGCGGTCAATCGCCCGCCAAGCCACGCGACTAGTTCGGCGAATCGCTTCCGCCCGGCTCGAGCAGCACGTTCCCGCGCAGGACGATCTGCGTACGCTCGGCCGGGGGAACGCCGCTCTTAGCGCGTCCATCGGCGCGCCGGAGCACGACCCGCTCGAGCAGACCGTGCAGGAGACGGCGTCTCTCCCCCAGGCTCAGGGTTGGCCAGGCCTCGAGCAGGTCGCCATCGGCCAGCTCGCTCGCAAGCACGCTCTGGGAGCGCAGCTCGGCCATTCGCTCTCGTGACTCGTCGAGCCCGCGCTGGCGTACCTCGACCCCCTCCAGGAATTTCTGCTCGCCGAGCAAGGAGAGCAGCTTCGGGTTACCGATGAAGAGGTCGAGCTCGTGCTCTGCCTCCGTCACCGCCTGCGCCGCCTGTTCGATCTCCTGCGAGGCAGCAACGGCGGTGGCGATCGGGCCACCCTCGGCCCGCATAGCCGCAAGCACCTGCTCCTCGACGTAGTCGTCGACGTAGGAGGCGCGGATCGTCGCCCGAGCGGGGCAGAGGCCGCTCGCGTAGCGGCCGGTGCAGTAGTACACGGGATAGCGCTCGCCCGTCTTCTTGCTCGTGTTGCCTGCGATCTTGAGCGTGTGTCCGCAACCGGCGCAGCGGATCAGCCCGCCCAGCAGCGCCTTGCCTGCGATCGAGCCATCGCGCGCCTTGAGCAGTGTCCGCGTCGCCTGGGCAGCGTCGAAGTCGGCCCGGCTGACGAGCGACTCATGTGCTCCCTCGAGCACGTATTGGCCGCTGCGCGCCTGGCCGAGGTAGACGGGGTTCTGCAGCTGTCTGACCCCGCTCGTCGACCAGTGCGGGTTGCCGGTCGGAGGGCGGATCCCCTGCTCATCGAGCCAGCTGGCAAGCGAGCGGAAGGAGGCGCCGCCTGCCCGGCGGCGGAAGAGCTCGCCAACCGCGCCGGCGGCGGGCCCCTCGCGGATCAGTCGGCCCTTCTCGTCCCTCACGTAGCCGGTCGGCGGTCTTGCCGAGATGTGCACGCCGCGCTCGATCGCCCCGCTGACGGCGGCCGTCCAGTTTTCCTTGATCCGCTCCAGCTCGAGTTCGGCGATCAGGGTCAGGATCCCGATTGCGAAGCGTCCCATCGGGGTCGAGCCGTCGAAGTTGTCCTCGACCGAGACAAGGCGGGCGCCGGCGTCGGTCAGGCGCCGGATCGCGCCCAGGGCATCGACGGCCGAGCGGGCAAAGCGATCGAGTTTGGCGACCACGATCCCGCCCGTCTCACCTGCCTCGCAGCGCGCCAATGCCTGCTGGAACATGGGCCGCTCCAGCTTGGCCCCCGACTGGTCGATCTCCTCCCACCACTCGAGGATCTCGACCTCGTTCAGCTTGGCCCAGTCGGCGATCTTCTTCGGCTGCGTCTCGGGCGAGATGAAGGATTCGCCCTCGCGCCCGGCGCGGCGGCTGACCCGGATGTAACCATCCGCCGTAGGCTGGCGACTCATCCCGCCACCGTGTTAGGGGCAAGTCGATGGGCACGATCGACCACGTCACCATTCGCGTCACCGATCTCGCGGCGGCGCGTGCCTTCTACGAGCGCGCGTTCGAGCTGCTCGGATTCGGCGGTCAGCGGCATGAGGGTGACCTCGGCATCGAGTGGGGCGACTTCTCGATTTCTGAGGCAGACGCAGAGCGGCCGCCGACAGAAGGGCTGCACATCGCCTTCACCGCCGACTCGCAGGAGCTTGTCGACAACTGGTGGCGGGGAATGACCGACGCCGGCTATCGAAGCGATGGCGCGCCGGGGCCGAGACCGCAGTACCGCCCCGACTACTACGGCGCCTTCGTCCTCGACGGCCAAGGCAACAGCGTCGAGGCCGTCACCCATGGTGGGGCGCGCGAGCGATCGACCGGCCTGATCAACCACCTCTGGATCCGCGTTGTGGAGCTCGAGCCGATCAAGCGCTTCTACACCGAGATTGCCTCGACGGTCGGCCTGAAAGCGCGAGACCTCGGTGAGCGTTTCGGCCTGGTGGCCGAGGCCGGCAGCTTCACCTTCCTCGAAGGTCCTCGGACGCGCAACTTGCACCTCGCTATCGGCGTGGGAGACAGCGAGACCGTCGACGAGTTCCACAGGGCCGCACTTGCTGCCGGCGCTCGTGACCATGGAGGGCCGCGGGAGAGGCCGCACTACCACCCCGGCTACTACGGGGCCTACGTCTTCGATCCGGCCGGGACGAATCTGGAAGCGGTGTTCCACGACCGCGACTTTAATATCAACGTTGGCAACTAACTAGAGAGCCGCCGGATCGAGTTCGTCGCGTGCACGCCCAACCCGACCGGTGCCTGGGTCGCGCAACAGGCGCGCAACCTAGTAATGACGCTCGATGATCGGGAGAAACCCGTCCGCTTCCTGATCCACGATCGCGACTCCAAGTTCAGCGGCGGCTGCGATCACGTCTTCCAAAGCCAAGAAATCACGGTGATCCGCACCCCCGTCCAGGCGCCGAACGCGAAGGCGCACGCCGAGCGCTGGGTCGGCAGCGTGCGTCGCGAGTGCCTCGACCGGCTGCTCATCTTCAGCCAGCGCCAGCTCGAACACGTCCTACGCACCTACGCCGATCATTACAACCGCCATCGGCCACATCGGGCGCTTGCACTTCGTCCACCCGAGCGGCCGGACGGCAACCCGAAACCCCTCCGAGCGCCACCCTTCCCGCAGCTGAACCGCCGGGATCTGCTCGGCGGCCTGATCCACGAATACAAACGCGCAGCCTGAGACCGACCAGTCTCCGTACCCACGACCTGAGAAGCTCCTCGGCGCGTCAACTCACTCAGGCCTCCACTTCCTACTTGGTTCACGCGCGCGCGCGAATATCAGATCGAGCGGGTCGACGCCAAATACTCGCCGGCCAGTCCGTTTCGGTCCTCTCCCGATTCGCTTGGCGACTCGAATGCGCCCGCTTCGAACCTACCAGCCACGGAGCGCTGCCTGAGTTTCTGAACCCCACGCGGTTCTTCAAAGACGGCAACGACAAGACCACCCTGGAGCTCAAGCGGGCCGAGACCTCGCGCACGGGCGTCACGATGCTTGTCTGCGAGCCGTCCGTCTAACCGTCGCTGAGCGAAGCACACGCCCACCAGCGACGAGGGTCCTCGGCGCCTTCGCTCCGGGCCCGAGTTGCGCTCCGACCGTCGGTGGAAACCCGCAGCTACAGCGGCGTGACACCGGGCGTGACCACACCGTGGTCGTAGGCGAAGACGATCGCGGCCGCGCGGTCACGCACTCCTAGCTTGGCGAAGATGCTGCCGACGTGCGTTTTCACCGTCGCCTCGGCGACATGCATCGCTGCGGCGACCTCCGCGTTGGTCGCACCACGCGCTATCAGCCGCAGGACCTCGTGCTCGCGGTCGGTGAGCGACTCGAGCTTGGTTGCCTCGCGGCTCGCCGGCGCCACCAAGCGGCGGTAGTGGTCAAGCAAGCGGGGCGCCACTCCCGGATCGAACCACGCCCCGCCGCCCGCCACTGCTCGAACCGCCGCGATCAGATCCTCCGCCGAACAGTCCTTGAGCACGAACCCGGCGGCGCCGGCCTCGATCGCCCCCCACAGCACCTCGTCCTCGCCGAACGTCGTGAGCACGAGGACGTTGAGCGGATCATCGCCGGCGCGCAGCCTTTCCGTCGCCGCGATCCCGTCGAGGACCGGCATGCGAATGTCCATCAGGACGACGTCGGGGTGTGTGGCCGGAAGCTCGTCCGCGGCTTGCTGGCCGTCGGCACACTCGGCAACCACCTCGAACCCGTCCGGCGGCGAAAGAATCCGCGCCAATCCAGCGCGAACGATCGCCTGGTCGTCGACGAGAGCCACCCGGATCAGGCGCGTCACGAATGCCCCTCCGAACGCTCGTTCACACTCAGCGGAAGCCGACAGCTCACGCGCCAACCATCCGGCGTCGGTCCGGCCGCGAGTTCGCCGCCGAGAGCGACGGCCCGCTCCCGCATCCCGACGAGACCGTAGCGCGATCTTTCGGACTCCTTGGCGTGCACGGCAGCCGGTCCGCTGGTTTCGGCGACCAGACGTACGTGGCCGTCAGCCAGCTCGAGCTCGAGAACGGTCCGCGCGCGTGGCGCGTGGCGAGCCGCGTTCGCCAGCGATTCCTGCGCGATGCGGTAGACGGCAACGCCGACCGTCGGCGGGATACGAGAGATGTCCCCTCGCGTCCGCAGCTCGACGGCGAGGCCCGCAGCCTGTGCGTACTCGACGAGCGACTCGACCTCCCCGGCCGACGGCAGCGGCGGTGCGACGCCTCCCGGCTCGTCGGCGCTTCGCAGCAGCCCGACGGTCCGCCGCAGCTCGTCCATGCTGCTGCGACCGAGCGCCTCGGCGGCTCGCAGCGCCTCCTCGGCCGACGCGGGATCGCGGCGGAGCACATGCCGCGCACTGGTGACCTGCAGCATCACAGCGGCCAAGCCATGTCCCACGAAATCGTGCATGTCACGTGCGATGCGACGGCGCTCGGCAAGCAACGCCTGCTCGCCGAGCTCACGCTGGGCAGCCTCGAGCTGCGCCGCCAGCTGCGCGTAGCGCGCAAACCCGCGACCGAGCACCCAGGGAAACGCGATGCCCACGATCCAGATGGCCACAGCAATCTCGGACGGGTTCTGGACGATGCTCACCGCGACGGGAGTCAGCGCTGCCAGCGCGCCCAACGCCACCGCCGTCCGAAGCGACGACGACCAGCGCGCCGTGACGAAGGCCAGCAACGAGACCTCGAAGAAGAGCGGCTCGAGTTGTCCGGTGCGCTGCGCCGCGACAACCGGGACGATGACTGCGACAGCCACGAGCGGAAGCGGGATGTCGCGCCGATAGGCCCACACGCCGAAGGCCACCACCGGGATCGCCGCGAGAGCGAGATCGGCTGTCCACCACGGGTCGGTGACCGCGGCGAAGACGGCTGCGCCGAGCGCGATGACCGGAACCAGACGGCGCAGCTCGTCGGCCTCCGGAGCCTGACGTGACTCGCCGGCCACACGTCGACTGTACTCGTCGTCTCCGCTTTGCGACATCGGTCTGGAGACCGGACAGGGCTCTCCGACTGCCGGTGGAGTCGAACGTGATCCGTCGTGGCGCCTTCGGCGAGCTCCTTGCACGACCTGGCCTGGCGAATCAAGCCTCACGGCGATTTGCTCCTCCGACGGTCGGAGCGCAAGTCGGGCCCGTGGACCGATGCGCACGGCCCCCTTCGGGGCTAGCGTCGCCCATGGGATGAAGCTCTCGACGCAGACGGTGGCGATGGTCAGCGCTCGGCATCCGTGGCGCACGATCGCGGTGTGGGTTGGTCTGGTCGTCGTCGGGGTCGTGGCGATCGGCGCGCTCCTTGGTGGCGCACTGACGACGGAAGGAAAGCCGACGAACAACCCGCAATCGCAGCGAGCCAAGGACGCGTTGTCCGCGGCGTTTCCACCCACCGGGAGCGCGGCGGTCACGGACATCGCGGTCGTTCGCTCACAGCGTTACACAGTCGACGCACCGAAGTTCAAGGCGCTCGTCGGCGCGCTCGCATCCGATGTGCGCCGGGCCGGCGTTGCCAGCGTTCGCACATATCTCGACCCCCGCGATCCCTCGCTTGTGACGAGGGATCGGCACGCGACGATGCTGCAGTTCTCGAAGGCCTCCGACGACGGCATCGACGCGATCGTCGGCGCGGTCGAGCGCGCCGATGCGAGTCCGGCCTTCACGGTTGCGGTCACGGGCCAGAAGACGCTCGACCGCGACTTCAACGAGCTTTCGCAAAGCGATCTGCAGCACGGCGAGCTGCGCGTTGGCCTCCCCGCCGCCCTGATCATCCTGCTGCTCGTGTTCGGAGCCGTTGTCGCCGGGGTGGTCCCGCTGTTGATCACGCTGCCCTCGATTGCGGTCGCGCTTGGGCTGGTCGCGGTGCTCGCGCACGCGTTCACCCTCTCGGTCTTCGTGATCAACATGCTCACCGGGATGGGGCTCGCGCTCGCGATCGACTATTCGCTGTTTGTCGTCTCGCGCTTCCGGGAGGAGCGTGGCCGCGACCAGGAGGTGCTGGAGGCGATCGCGGCCTCGGCAACGACCGCGAACCGGGCGGTGGTGTTCAGTGGAACGACGTTCGTGATCGCGATGTTCGGGATGCTGATCGTGCCCAGCTCGATCATGCGCAGCCTCGCGGTCGGTGCGATCGTGGTCGGGATCGTCTCGGTCGTCGCCTCGGCGACGCTGCTCCCTGCGCTACTCGGGCTCCTCGGCGACAGGGTCGACGCGCTTCGCATCCCGTTCGTCGGGAGGCGCTCGCTCGAAGCCGCCAATCCCGAGGGTCGCTTCTGGGGCGCGATCATCCGCAGGGTGCTGCGCCGGCCGGGGTTGAGCCTGGCGCTCTCGGTCGCGCTGCTGCTGGCCGCCGCGTTGCCCATCTTCGGGCTGCGCATCGGCACGAGCGGCGTGACCGCGCTGCCCGACCGGTTCGAATCCAGACAGGGCTTCGCCACACTCAAGCGAAACTTCCCCACAGCCACCTCCGATCCCGTCGAGATCGTGGTCGCCAACGGTGCAAGCCAACCGGCTGCCAAGCAGGCTCTGAGGCAGCTCCGCACGCGGCTGGCCGCAGATCCACGGTTCGGCCGCGGAACGATCGATTACTCAGCGAACAGCCGCAGTGCAGTGCTCTCGGTTCCGGTGCGCGGCGACCCATCCAGCGACGCAGCCGTCTCCGCCGTGCGCGAGCTGCGCTCGGCGATCGTCCCAGCCACGTTCAAGAACACGGACGCAGGCGTGTTGGTCGGCGGCACGACCTCCGAGAACATCGACTACTTCGACTCGGTGATCGGCCCGGCGCCCTGGGTGATCGCCCTGGTGCTGGGGCTGACGTTCGTCTTCCTGACGCTCGTCTTCCGCTCCTTGGTCGTCGCGGGGACGGCCGTCGTGCTCAACCTGCTCTCGGTCGGCGCAGCCTACGGACTGCTCGTGCTCGTTTTCCAGCGCGGCGTCGGCGCCGGCCTCTTCGGCTTTCAGCAGGTGGACACGATCGAGGCCTGGGTTCCGCTGTTCCTCTTCTCGGTCCTCTTCGGGCTCTCGATGGACTACCAGGTGTTCCTCCTCAGCCGGATCAGGGAGCGCTTCGACGAGACCGGAGACACGACCGATGCGGTCACGTTCGGCGTCGCCTCGACCGCCCGCATCATCACCGGCGCGGCGCTGATCATCGTCGCGGTCTTCGCCGGCTTCGCTGCGGGCGAGCTCGTGATGTTCCAGCAGATGGGCTTCGGCGTCGCGGCCGCGCTGCTGATCGACGCGACGATCATCCGCTCGGTCGTGCTCCCGAGCGCGATGAAGCTGCTCGGCGACTGGAACTGGTACCTGCCCCGCTGGCTCACCTGGCTGCCGCGGCTCCAAGTCGAAAAAGCCCGCCCGGGCGGCCACCGCCGCGCGGCATTCGAATGACAGGAAGGGAGAACGCGATGTCGACGACCCATCCTTTGTCGAACGACGAGACGCTGGAAGAGGCTCGGCGCCACGTGCGCCGCAAGCGGATCTTCTACATCGTGCTGGGGGTCTGGATTGCCCTCTGTGTGATGTGGTTCGTGATCGATCTGACCGATGACAGCAGTTCCTGGTGGTTCTACTGGCCGGTGTTCGGCTCAGGCATCGCCGTAGCAATCACCGGAATCGTGCTGCTCGGGATCGGCGGGCTCTTCGGCGCCGACTGGGAGCGCCGCGAAATCGACAAGTACCTTCACCGTCGGGGGTGAAGAGCCACACCCGAGCGACAGGCAAACGGTACGTGCGGCAGTGATCCTTCGTCTGGGCCGGAAGCGGGGCGAGCGTCCGCCGCCACCGGACGTCGCTGTCCGTTGTGACTACAGAACTGGCTTGGCCGACGCTACGGCGGCGAGCCGTTGTCGATCCACGTGCGGAAGCGCTCGACATCCTCCGCTGGCCAGCGCCCATCGCAGGGCATGCTGCCCGCGGCGAGCTTGTCGTAGATCGCCTCGGCGTTCGCGCGCACGTCCTCGTAAGACGAGAGATTGAACGCGAATGACATCGACTGGATGTCGCGGTCGCGAAACAGCGGGCGGATGTCCTGTTCGTATGTGACTTGGTCTCCCATGTGCTCCTTCCGATCTATCACGGCACCCCCGGCCGCTGCGCTCTCCTTGGCGGGTTCGCGGACTGTGAAGCGGCTGACGGCGCCCCAGTCGCCGAAGTGGCCGGCGAGTGAGTCGGCGACACCCAGGAGCGCAGTCCGTACGTGCTCGATCTCGCCGGCGACGCGCTCCTCGCTGCTCTTCTCGATCAGGTCGCAGAAGTTCGCCGCCTCGCGCACGCGCTCTTCGAGGAGTGCCCAGGCAGCCGCGCGGTGCGGCATCAGGTAGTCGTTTTCGTAAAAGAGCTCGAAGCTCGGGCCCGCCGTCATCCCCGGCTGCTCTGGCCCTACCGGGAGCGTCGTGATCAGGTCACCGAGCGGCCTGAGGACGCCGATCATGAGCGCAACCGCCGCGCTCGACAGGGTCGCCAGCTGCGCTTTGGTCTCCTCGGTGTGGGCGAAATAGCGGTGCAGCATCTGGAGGAGAACCTCGTAGCCGACGTTGAACAGGTCGGTGCAGCGCGACGCCACGCGCTCGGTGATCCGAGGCAGGGTGTCGTCGTGCTCGGATGGGCGAACGGTCGCGAAGAGAACCGGCCGTGCCGGCTCGAAGTCCGGCTTCGCCGCCTTCAGCCGTCGGTACTCGTCCAGGATTTTGACGAAGTGCCCGAAGTGGGCGTTCTGCCATTGGCCGCGCGCCCCTTCGCCCTGCTCGAGGATCGTGTCGATTGCCCGGTGTGCCGAGGCGAGGTCGGTTACCGGGACGAGCTCCGGCCAGTGGAAGTACTCACTCGTCGCCTGCGCTCGCGGCGGGCCGACGAACAGGCTCTGCTCGCCGAACTTTTCCGCCAGGTGGTCGATCCCGTGCTCGATCGAGCGGTAGAGATGCCCGACGGTCGCGAAGTCCTGCGGCTGGGGAACGATGTCGCGCTCCGCCATCAACGGCACGGCCTCGTGCACCGGCGCATCGATCCCCTGTGCGCCTTTAAGCTCCATGCCCTCGGGGCGCTCGAGGAACATGAAGTGGCGTAGTGCCGGCTCGCCGAACGGCACCAGCGTAAGGTTGACGCCGGCGGGGTAGTGACGCGCCGGCGCGGGCAGGTTTGGGCGGGCGAGGTGGGGAGCGGCGCCAATCGCCGACAGCAGGTTCTGCACGAGCGCGAGGTGGAGCATCTCCTCGGTCGCGACGTGCGCGATCACCTTCCGCCAGCGAAGCACCGCCTCGAGCGCGTCGGCGGTCAGTCCCTCGTCTTCGCGCTGCTTGAGCGAGAAGGCCGCGAACAGGTACTGGCACATGATCCCGTGCTCGAGCTCCGCGGCCTCGCAGAGCATGTAGATCAGCGCTTCGCGGTGCTCGATCACGAACGGCGCCTCCGGCGCCGCCTTACCGCCGCGCGATGCGATCACGTCCGCAAGCCGGCCGCGACCCGCTGTCGCCACGTTTCCAGTCGTCTCGGTCATCTCGCGCGTACTGCGTCGAAGACCCTCTCGACCCGGATCTCGAGCTCGTTCTGAGTGGTAACGGTGGTGGTCTTCATCGCCTCCCTACGTCCGTTCAACGACCTGCGCGAAGCGGTGAGCCGTCTTGCAGCGAGTGCTGATGCTGTCGAGGGCCCTGTCCTCAGCGCACCGCCTTCTTCACGAGCGCGCCGATCTTCGCCTCTTCCTTGGCGGTCAGCCTCCTCAGCGCGAAGGAGGTCGGCCACATGCCGCCGTCGTCCAGGTTCGCCGCGTCGTTGAAGCCGAACGTCGCGTACCTCGACTTGAACTTGTTGGCGCTCTGGAAGAAGCACACGACCTTCCCGTCCTTCGCATACGCAGGCATCCCGTACCACGTCTTCGGCGAGAGGGTGGGCGCGCTGGCCTTGACGATCGCGTGGACACGCTCGGCCATGGCGCGATCCGCGTCCGGCATCTCCGCGATCTTCGCGAGGACGTCGTTCTCCTCGTCCGCCTTGCTCTTCGCAGCCTTCAGCTCCCGGGCGCGCTCCTTCATCGCGGCCCGTTCCTCGGCCGTGAATCCCTTGGACTTCCGCGTGCCCATCTTCGGAGGTTTGCTTTCAGCCATTGCGGGCTCCTTTCGTCCGTTCGGACTAGTTCCCGAGCGCGGCGATCACCAACCAGGCAGCCGCGCTCGCCGAAGCAGGAGACGTCCAGGCCGCACTCGCGCTCACCGAGCGGCTCGAACTCGAGCACTACCACTACCTGCACGCGACCCGCGCCGAACTCCTGCGCCGGCTCGACCGCACCGACGACGCCCGCGCAGCCTACGAACGCGCACTCGAACTTCCACTCCGACACCGAGCGCCGCTTCCTCGAACAGCGACTGGCCCAGCTCGAAGAGTGACGCGAGAGGAGAGACGACCTGGCAGAAGGGCTCGTCGACGGTGCGTTCGCAGCTCTCGCCCACCCGACACGCCGGGCCGGGCTCGAACGCCTCCGCGCCGGTAGCGCGACCATCGGCGAGCTCGCCGAGCCGTTCGGCATGACGCTGACCGGAATGACGAAGCACATCCGGATGCTCGAGGAAGCGCACCTCGTCACGACGGAGAAGGTCGGCCGCGTTCGCACATGCGCGCTGGCGCCTCCGGGCTCGAGAACATCAACCAATGGCTCCAGCGACTCGCGGCCAAAGGCTGCTCTGACAGCGCCGAGCCAAGCGTGACGTCGGTCCACGGGAAGGCTCACCGAAGCGGCCAAACTTCACCGAAGAAGTGTGAGCGCGTCGGCGCCGTCGCGCCGGTCCTCTTGCGTCGACGATCCGTTCGCTGGGTTTGTCCGAGTTCAGAGTTCAGGACTCGCCGGATGTCGACTTCCGAGCTCGTGTCCTCCCGCGGGTCGCAGCACGCCCTGCCGACTCGACTCCCGCAACGCGGCGAGTGCTTTCTCGATCCGCCGTATGCGCGTCTCGGGCTTCTTTGCGCTCTCGATAGCCCGCACGTGTTCCCGTTTGCGGCCGTCGCGGAGGCGGTTATACGCGGCGCGGGCGATCGGATCGGCGCGGAGGGCGCGAGCGAAGTCGGCGGGCTCGACCACGACACGCGGCTCGAGATCAAGCTCCAACTCGACGTCAACCTGGTCTCCGATCTCCACACGGGCGGCCTTTCGGTTGGCGTTGCTCAGACCGAGCAAAAAGCGGCCACGCATGATCGCGACTCTGCTCTTCCACGAATGCCCGTTGATCGTGATCGTGACCGGCGGCCGCTTGCCCTGCCCCAATGACTCGACAACCAAACGAGGAACCTCCAACCCCCTCATCGGCTCCGGAGGCTCAACGTAGGCCTTGAACTTCATGATCTTCTCCCTTTCAGTACGGCAGGCTGCTCCGTTGCGGCAACGACCACCTGCCAGAGCGCAGACACGTTGCTCGGCTCAGACCGATGCGGTCGCGAAGCCTTGGCGTTGATTGCCCGTAAGACGAACGAGCAGCGCCCAAGAGGACACCCAAGAATCGTGATCGTGCTGTCCTCTGCGCTCGTTGCCGTTCGTCTCCCTGGCGACCCGTAATCCAAGCGCAGTTCGACACGGACGGTCCATCGCCGAAACGGCGTCGAACGCACGAAGGGAGTGGCCATGACCGAGGTCAAGACAACGTCCAAGTCCTCGAAGCGATTCAGCGCCGAGGAAAGGGCCGCGATGAGAGCGCGGGCCCGCGAGCTGAAGGCGGCCGAGGATGGGGAAGGCGCCGTGCGCAACGCGCTCGCCGCGATGGCC
>JBKPHO010000564.1:0-2465 GCA_046729915.1 Actinomycetota bacterium
CGTGTCCGGGACCGAGCGCGGTAAGGCCGCGTACGCCTCGCGGCCCGAGGTCGTCTCCTCTTCGACTCCGGCGTTGTGCTTGCGCGCGACCTCGCGCGGGATACAGGCTGTCTGTGCCGTGTTGACCGACGCCGAGAGCGACCCGGCGCTGAGGAGAGCCTTCAATCTAATGTGCGCAGAACCGGAACCCTCGGAAGCGACCTAGGCTCCGCGTCGTAACCCCGCTTGGGGACGTTCTCGGCGTTGGCGGCCTGCAAGTGTCGCGGCCGCCGCCCTCGTCCGTTTACCCGAGCCGCCGCACTTACGCTTAAGTGGTCGCTCAGCCGTCTCTACTGGTGAGACGACGGGATTCGCGCGGGATGGTTTGCAGGCTGTCGCATGCGAGGGCGAAGCGCCTGCAAAAACCTCCGGCGTGACAGGCCGGTCTTGGTGCTTCCGGGCTGAGCGGGGATAGGCGGGGATTCCCGGCAAGAGCAGGGCTTTCCGCCGGCGCCTCGCGGGGATTACCGGCCGTAGGCGGGTGCCTCCGTCGACGTCCTGCGGAATGTATGCGGGATGCGGTGTTGTCTCAACTGCAACCAGCCGTATGTGTGTGGGACGTGGTCGACGGCTCAGGCGTGCATACAACCCGCGCCGGAAGGCTCCCAGTCTCAGGTTGCCGACCGATGCCCGCCAAGCGGCTCGTAGGCTCTAGACGGGTCTGTTCAAGGTCTGATCGACGAGCTGGATCGTGTCGTTCAGGACCTCGTCCTGGGGTGGCCCTGACCGAGCGTCTTCACTGCTTGGAGCGACTTGTAGATCAGCGTGAGCTCGCCGAACGTGAGCTTCAGTTCGTGCCTATCCTCCTCGCGTCGGCGCTGCGCGGATGCTGCCGTTGTCGACGGCGTCGGCACCAGAGTCAGATTCGGCGCGCAGGTGGGTGCGCGAACGGCCGCGGCTGCGGGCGCCGAGGACGATGAGCGTCCCCTCCTCGTCGCGGGCAACAGCGGCCAGACGCTCGGCGACATCGCCGACCTCACCGCGCGCCTCGGCGCCGGCGTCGGGCACTTCGTCGTAGAGGACGTTGGCGGCGGCGCTCTCGGCAGTCCAGTCCGGGTCCGCGAGCCGGTCGAGGACGTGCACGGCGACCAGGCGAGCGCCGATCGCCTCGGCAAGCAACGCCGCCACGCGAAGCGCGGCGCGAGCGCTCGGCGATCCGTCGACTCCACAGACGATTGTCTTCATCGCTCCTCCTTTCCTCGTCGGTAGTGCCAGCCTGCCGCCGTCGACCACCCGCGGCCATCGGGGTGCGGCTCCATTTGCGGAGCCGAGCGGGCCCATGTAACGAGTCGCGGCGAGGCCGGCGCCTCGCCAGATGGTGGCGGGGCGCCGCCGACATGGGCTCGCCGCCCGATGGCCGCCGCCTTCGCGGCGAGCGACCCTCGATGGGTAAGCGAACAAGGAGTTTCTGATGGCTGGTTCGATCATCTGTGGTGTCGACGACTCGAAGTCGGCGAAGGGAGCGGCGCGCGTCGCCCGTGCTCTAGCCGGCGAGCTCGGTCTCGAGCTTGTTTTCGTCCGCGTCGTGGAGGCTGACGCACCCGAAGTGAGCGCGATCACCGAACGGCTCGAGCGGCTGAGCGCCGACGCGAACGATGTCGACTGCGGAGCGGCCTGGCTCGTCGAGGCCGGCCATCCCGCCGACCGCCTCGTCGCCGCCGCGACCAAAGCCGGCGCGGCGATGATCGTCGTCGGTTCGACCGGACCGCGCTCGTCGCTGCTCGGGAGCATCTCGGCCGATGTGTCGCGCCGGGCGTCCTGCCCGGTCGTCGTCGTCCCTTCGGGCGGCGGCGCGCGCGTCAACGGGCATCCCGACGTACGAGTAGCCGGGCATCCCGGGGGGCGCGAGAGCGCCGGCGAGGACCGCGACTTCGCCGGCGGGATCGCCCGCCTCGGCCTCGGGGACGGTGGCACCGAGTTCGCCGGTGGCATCGCTCGCTTCGGCCTCGGCCAGCGCGAGGCGGGAGGGTGACATGCCCTACGACCCGCTGATGCGCTGGGAGTGGGAGGGCGGCGCGGTCCTGGTCGAGGGGACGATGGACGAAGACGCGCCCGAGCACGTTGGGGACGACGGTAACGAAACGGCCGCGAAGCACCTGAGATGGGGCTGCCCCCCGATGGCGGACCGACGCAGGACAGACCAACCTTCAGACCGATGCAAGGCGAAGACAGATCAGGGAGACGCACCGATGACCGGCCACATGGAAGAGCGGAGAAGATGATGGAGCGCGTCGCGATCGTCGCGCCGCTGAAGCCGGGCGCCGCCGAGCAGGCGCGCAAGCTCGTCGCCGACGGACCGCCGTTCGACCTCCGCGGCAGCGGAATCGAGCGGCACAGCGTGTTCGTCTCGGCCGGCGAGGTCGTGTTCGTCTTCGAGGGGCATGAAGTCGAGTGGGCCGTAGACGAGCTGATCGACGGACCGTTCG
>JBKPHO010000565.1:0-1509 GCA_046729915.1 Actinomycetota bacterium
TCGCGCAGCAGGCACGCGCCGAGCTCGGCGACGAGGCGGTCGGGGTCGCCGCCTGCGCCGAGGAAGGAGGCGACCAGCTGTCCCGCCTCGTCGACGTGCTGCTGGCGGTCGAGCAGGTCGCGCAGCCCGCCGAGCAGCTCCTCGGGATCTCCGCCTTGCGGCTCCGGCAGGCGGGTGGCCGGCACGTTCAGGAAGCGGTCGAGGTGGACGCTCATCGCGGCGTCGAGCACGCCGCGCAGCAGCTCCGGTGAAGGCGAACGGCGCAGGCCCTGTTCGACCGCGTTCGCGAACGTGAACGTGTGCAGCGCGGTGTCCCAGTCGCCGAACTCGTTGCTCGTCGGGAAGCGGGCGATCCGCGTGGCCGCCGCGAACGAGACCGCCGAGGCGAGCTCCACCTCCGAGGCGCCGCCGCGCAACGCCGCAAGCAGCGCGTCGAGGATCTCCTCGGGCTCGCCGGAGAGGGTCACGTCTGCGAGCGCGGGGCGGTCGTCCCACGAGCCGTCGCGTGCCTCGAGCGCCTCGGGGAGGCGCGCGAAGGCGTCCTCCAGCAGCGCGACCAGGTCGATGGGATTGCGCCAGGCGTTCGACTCCTCCATCCGCTCGGCGAACGCGAGCTGCGCCGGAAGCGATGCGAGCACCTCCTCGGCGCGCTCCCAACCGGCCGTGTCCAGCGCCTCGAGCGCCTTATTCACGAAATCGAGCGTGTGCCCGCCGTCGAGGTAGCGGTGATCGGTCGCGGCGGCGAAGAGCATGTCCGCGAGCTCCTGCTGCGAGGCGCCGGCGCGAACCGCGGAGACGAGCGCCCGCTCGGCCCCCTCCGCGTCGCGCACCTCGACGAAGCGGCGGAACCAGCGCGCCAGCCGAGCCGGCTCCACCGCGGCTCCCGGAAGCGGCTCGAGCGGGAACCTCGGCGCCTCGCCGGCCGAGTCCGAGGCGACGTCGGCAAGGCCGTGGTGGAGCGCCGCGGCTCGCTCGCCGGCGTCGAGCCGCGGCACGAGGTTCATCAGGCAGGTCAGGGTGGTGAGGCCTCGGAACCAGCCCCCGCCCCGCCGCCGCACGCCGAAGTCGAGCCCGTCCCGGAACGCGTCTACCCCGTCGGGGTCGGCCTCCACGAGCACGATCGCGGCCTTGGCAACCACGAGCGGGATGTCGCGCTCGAGCCCGACCTGGAGGCGCGCGCGCTGGTGCTCCGTTCGGTCCCGCGGCGGGGTCAGGTCGACGTAGACGTCGTCCCCGTCGACCTCGACCGGGAAGCGGCGCAGCTCGTCGGCCCACTGGTCGAAGGTGCCGCCCGTGCAGAGATCGAAGCGCGCGTGGTGCCAGTGGCAGGTGAGAATCCCGTCGGCGACCGAGCCGCGGTGGAGCGGGAAGCCCATGTGCGGGCAGCGGTTGTCGACCGCGTAGACCTCGCCGGCCTCGGCGAGCAGGCAAATCGTGTGTCCGTCGACGCCGACGACGAGGCGGCCCTTGGCATGGAGCTCCTCGAGCGAGGCGGCCCGCTTGCGCTGC
>JBKPHO010000566.1:0-1058 GCA_046729915.1 Actinomycetota bacterium
GCCGAGGTGCGCGCATGGGACCCCGTGGCCGACGCGGGCCCGCTGCTCCAGGGCGTGACCTTGTGCGACTCCGTGCTCGACACGGTCGCCGACGCCGACGCCGCCGTGATCGTGACGGAGTGGCACGAGCTGCGCGGACTCGCCTCCGAGGACGTGCGGCAGGCGATGCGCAGGCCGCTGATCGTCGACGGGCGGAACCTGCTCGACCCCGAGCAGGCGCGCTCCGCCGGGTTCACGTACGAAGGCATCGGCCGCGCCGCCTCGCCGCTCGCGGCGCTTCCTGAGACCGAAGAGCGCGAGCCCGAGCTCGAGATCTGAGTTTGGAAGGAGTAATTCTGGCCGGCGGGAAGGCCGAGCGGCTCGGCGACGCTGCGAACGGGCGGCCGAAGGCGCTCGCCGAGGTCGGCGGCAGGCCGCTCGCCGCGTACCAGGTCGAGCAGCTGCATGCTGCCGGGGTGCGGCGGGTGCTCGTCAGCTGTGCGGCTGGGCAGGAGGGCGCGTTCGTGGCGGCGCTCGGCGGGATCGGGCCGGAGATCGTCGCCGTTCCGGAGGAGGAGCCGCTGGGTCGTGGGGGAGGGATCCGGCTTGCCGTAGCCGTGCGGCGGGAGGAGGGAGACCTCTTCGCGCTGAACGGCGACGAGCTCGTGGACGTCGACCTCTCGGAGCTGCTCACGTTGCACCGCGAGCGGGGTGCGGCCGCGACGATCACGGTCGTCCCGCTACGGTCGCCCTTCGGCGTGGTCGACCTCGACGACGACCTCGTCACCGGCTTTCGCGAAGCGCCGCGTCTCGACCACTGGGTCAGCTGCGGGATCTACGTGCTGGGCGAGGAGGCGCTGGCGCGGCTACCGGAGCGCGGCGACCACGAGAAGACGACCTTTCCGCAGCTCGCCGCCGAGGGCCGCCTGCGTGCCCTTCGGCACGAGGGCATCTGGCTGACCGTGAACACGCCGAAAGACCTGCGACTGGCGAACGAGTACCTGGCCGAGCACCCGGGGTGGCCTGCATAAGCGCATGGTGGTAGGTTCGCGCCGCCTGTGGCGCGACACAATCACCTC
>JBKPHO010000567.1:0-4193 GCA_046729915.1 Actinomycetota bacterium
GGCCCGGCGGCACAGACGGTATTTCGTCAAGCCCTCCTAGCCGGACGCGGTCTTCGTCGCGACCCGACTGTTCGTCGTGCGACGTCGCGATTTCCGCGGACGCGCGGGCTCCGCCGCCGCGCCTTCCGTCGCCTCTGCGAGCAGGCGGCTGGCGGCGAGGTAACGCCGCGCATTCAACGGCGTCGGCTCCTCTGCGAGGTCCAGCACAGCTTTGCGGAACGCGGTCTTCGGGTCGAGCGGCGGCATTGCCGGCACGATCGCCGATGGGGACCGGGCTGTCGTCACGGCGGCCCAACACGCCTTGCGGATGACCGGAGTCTCGGCTTCCAGGTAGCCGGAACCGCGAGCGGACGCTAAGAGGCGGCTGAGCCGTCCCGCCGGCGGTGCCGTGGGCGCGCAAACCTCCTAGTCACGATGTACCCGACCACCGCTCCGACGGCGAGGGCGACAGGCCGCTCCGGCCGATGACGTAGCCGATGTTGTCCCCGACGATCGCCGCCGCCGAGAGGACGATCACGAGCGGAAGCGACATGTGCCCCTGCGCGGCAAGCACCGCGGCCGTCAATAGCGCCGTCTCTCCGGGAAGCGGAGCGCCCGCAGATTCCATCCCGACGAGGAGAAACAGGAATCCGTAGCCCAGCGACGCGGGCACGTGGAGGAGCGAACCAAGCATCCGTTGGAGCCAGCGTCACATCCGGACGCTGCTTGCGTCTGCACGGCCAGCGTGCGTCTCGCGCTCACGCCAACCGCCATCCACGATTCCGGGCCGCGGGAAGCCACGACGGCCGCTGGCGGTGAAGACAGGCCCGCCACGAATCGAGAAGCTGCATGGGATGTTCGTCGCGAACGTCAAGGCGTCGGCGCTGGGCGCGCCGCAATCGTTCCTGTTGCAGCGCGCGCAGCCCCCCGCTAGCGGGGATGCGCGTAGTTCGGCTAGCCACGTGCGTGAACGGCGGTTTCCCACGATGACAGCTCGTCCGCCGCTGGCGATTCTTCCCACTCGAACCATGGAAACAGCGCAGCTCCCCCAGATCGATTTGGACCCACGTGGCGACGAAGACCTGAAGGTCCACGATTGGCGCGTGCACCAACTACAGCGGCTCGGCCTGCCGAGGATCCTCGCCGAGGCGTTCGCGACGAAGGTCGACTGGCACGACGTCGCCGCGCTGGTCGGACGCGGCTGCCCGGTCTCCCTGGCCCTTGAGATCGCGCGCTAGGGCCGGCGAGCACCGAAAGGCGGCACCCCGGAATGAGCGCACTCTCCCTCTCAGACAGCCTCTCCCACACCGTCCGCTTCACCCGCCGCCACCTGCAGATCGCGCTAGGCCTGCTGTGGCTGCTGGACGGCGCGCTGCAACTCCAGCCTTTCATGCTCCGAACCAGTTTCGCGAGGCAGATCCTCGACCCGGTGGCGGCCGGCCCGGTCCACTGGGCCGCGAACCTGATCGCGGCGCACCCCGTCGCCTGGGATGTGCCCTTCGCGGCCGTTCAGCTGCTGATCGGGGTCGGGCTGCTCGTCCCGCGCACCGCGAAGCTCTCGCTCGCCGCCTGGCTCCCGTGGGCGCTCGCGGTGTGGTTCTTCGGCGAGGGCCTGTCCGGGCTCGCCAGCGGGCACGTGAGCCTTCTCAACGGGGCGCCGGGGTCGGTGTTGCTCTACGGCGTGCTCGCGCTCGTGGCCTGGCCGCGCAACGATGCCTCGCACGAGGCACCGGCACGCTGGTTGCCGGTCGCCTGGGCAGTGCTCTGGGTCGGTGCAGCGATCTTCCAGGCACTCCCCGGCCAGAACACCGGCACGGACGTGGCGGGTACGATCGGCTTCGTCCTCGCGCTGGCGATCTGGGTGATCGGGCAGGATTTCGGCTTGCTCTACACCGGCCAGGCCACTGACCCGAACACCGCGCTCGTCATCGCGGTGATGGCGATCGCCGTCCTCAGCGTAAGTCGAGCTCTTGTCGGCGCGTGGGTCCGTGTTCGTACCGTGCACGACACCGGCCGCGGTGGCTCGGCGCGAACACGGGTCGCCGGCCAGGCCGTAGCGCACGTCTATTCGACCTCATCGAAAGGAGGCGTCAGATGTCCACCACGACGGCAACGAGGATCGGCTTCGTCGGCCTCGGGCACATGGGTGGCGCCATGTCCGCCCGTTTCCTCTCAGCCGGCTATCCGGTCTTCGGCGAGGAACAAAACCGGGAGCATGCGCAGGAGCTCGTGGACGAGGGCCTGCGGTGGTGCGACACGCCGCGCGAGGTCGCCGTGGCCGCCGACATCGTCTTCACCTCCCTCCCCGACGACGGGGTGCTCGAGGAGGTTGCCTCAGGCTCCGACGGGATCCTGGCCGGCCTCGCCCCAGAAAAGATCTGGGTCGACATGAGCACGGTCAGCCCGCGCGCGAGCCGTGCGTTGGCCGAGCGGGTGCACGCGTTGGGAGCGGCCATGCTCGACGCGCCGGTGTCGGGAAGCGTCCCCCAGGTGCAAGCGGGAACGCTGACGATCATGGTCGGCGGGGACAAGGATGCATACGCGCGCGTCGAGCCGCTCCTGCGCGAGCTCGGCACGCCGACGCACATCGGCGAGAACGGCCAGGGACTGGTGCTCAAGCTCGCGATCAACATCAGTCTCGCCGCGCAGATGCTCGCGTTCTCCGAGGGCGTGCTGCTGGCCGAACGCGCCGGAATCGAGCCCAAGCTCGCCATGGACGTAATGACGCAGAGCGCGATCGGCTCGCCGATGCTGAAGGCGCGCGCGCCGCTTGTGCTCGACCTGCCGGAGGACGCCTGGTTCGACGTCGGGCTGATGCAAAAGGACATCGTGCTCGCGCTCGACAGCGCACGGGAGCTGGGCGTCCCGCTGCCCTCCGCCGCGGCAGCCGACGAGCTGCTCACCGTGGCGCGGGGGCTGGGCTACGAGCACCGCGACCTGGCGGCCCTCTTCGAGGTGCTTGCCCAGCTTGCAGGCGGGAGGACTGAGCCGGCCGGGTAGCGTCCCGGACGAAATGGACGTGCGCGACAGGCCATTCGGGCTTGCTGCACGGGTCTCGCTCTGGAACCGAGAACGGAAGCTGAAGTTGTTCTTGGAGACGATGCGCCCGGACTCTCGGACCACCATTCTCGACGTGGGCGTGGGCGACACGGGCTTCTCGACGGAACCGGGCGTTGCCGCGACTCACAACTTCTTCGAGGCGATGTATCCCTGGCCCGAACGCATTACAGCAGTCAGCGATGTGCCCCTCCCTCACTTTGCCGCGGAGTTTCCGATGGTGCGGTGCGTGACGGCAGACGGGAGAAGCCTCCCGTTCGAGAGTGACACGTTCGATATCGCCTTCTCGAACGCCGTGTTGGAACACGTGGGCGGAAGAGACGATCAGCGCCGATTCGTGAGCGAGCTCTGCCGGGTGGCGCACCGGATCTTCATCTCGACCCCGAACCGCTGGTTCCCGATCGAAACGCACACGTTGCTTCCGTTTGTCCACTGGTTTCCGCGTTCAACGAGAGATCCCATCCTCAGGCGCTTCAATCAGAGTCAATGGACGCATCTCAACCTGCTCAGTCGAGGTCAACTGCTGAGGCTGTTTCCCCCGCACATGTGTGCCACTGTGGTCGAATCCGGGATCACGATCACGGCAGCTGCCTCACGCGCCTGATGTGGTCGCCCGTTCCGAAGCGCCGATGTGATCTTGCGTGAACAAATGACTCACCCTGGACGCTGCTTCCCCATATCCCGATCGTCAGCGCGCGACGTGCGCGCCGGCGATCGCTGCGTGCGAGGCGTGGCAGCCTTATTCGAGGGGTTTGACCTCGTAGCCTTCGTCGCCGGCGACGAGGCCGACGCCGGCGCCCTTTGCGAGCGGCGCCACGATCTCGCCGCTGAGGCCGAGGACGGCAGCCTCGTTCGTGGGACTGTGGCCGACGACGAGGGCGCGGCCGCCGTCGGGCAGGTCGTCGAGGACGCGGCGGAGTGCGGCGCCGAGTTGCTCCGAGTCCTCCGCAACGAGCTCGGGGTCGGCCTCGCGTAACGCCTGGAGCGCGCCGCTGCCCGCTTTCTGATACGCAGCGCGCCAGCGGTCCTCGACCTGCGACCGCAGGCCCGGTTCGACGACGACCCCGCCCGGCACTTGCTGGCCGAGGGCGGCGAGGAAGCAGGCGAGCGTCTGCGTCGCACGCTGGGCGCCGGTCGAGATTGCGAGGTGGTAACCG
>JBKPHO010000568.1:0-10918 GCA_046729915.1 Actinomycetota bacterium
GCCTCGACCCATGACTCCTCGGGCACTGTAGCCGCGACCGGGAAGCGCACTTCGGCGCGAGTCCAACCTTCCGGACGGTTGGAGAGCGAAGCACTCCCGCGCCAGCGGCGCGCGAGCGTCTGCACGATCGCGAGGCCGAGCCCGGTGCCGGAGCGGTCGCTGCCGGCGCTGCCTCGCGCGAAGCGCTCGAACAGGGCGGTCTCCTCGCCGGGAGCCAGTCCGGGCCCCTCGTCGAGCACCGCGAGCCAGGCCTGGTCGCCGTCGCTGCCCCAGCCCACGACGACCCGCGACGGCGAGTAGCGCAAGGCGTTCTCGATCAGGTTGTCGAGCAGGATCGCGAGGTCCTCCTCGGACGCCGAGATGATCGCGTCGCCGCTGCCGACGAGCTCGAGCTCGCGGCCCTCCTCCTCGGCGGTCCCCGCCCACCGCTCGTACGCTCGGTCGGCCGCGCCCGAGAGCGAGACCGGACGGCTCGCCCCCGGCTGATCACCTTGGCGCGCAAGTGTCAGCAAGGACGTCAACAGCCGTGCCAGTCGCTCCACCTCCCGCTCGGCCGCCTCGAGCTCCGACACCGCGTCCGCGCCGCGGCCCGCCTTCATCCGCGCGGACTCGAGCCGCAGGCGTAACCCCGTCAAAGGCGTGCGCAGCTGGTGCGAGGCGTTTGCGACGAACTCCCGCTGCGCCGCCAGCACGAGGCCCAGGCGCTCGGCCATGTCGTTGAAGGCGGTCGAGACCTCGCGTTGCTCCGTCGGTCCGGCCAGCTCCGCGCGCGCCTCGAGGTCGCCGGTCTCCACACGGCGCGCCGTCGCGGCGAGGTTGCGCAGCGGCTTGGAGAGCGAGTCGGCGAGGAACCATGCCAGTGCCAGGCCGACCACGAGCGCGAAGCCGCCGATCGCGACCAGCGCGAGCACGCCGCGTCGGATCTTCGAGTGCACCGCGTCCAGGCTCTGCGTCACGCGCACGACGCCCACGACGTCGCCCTTGTCGGTCACCGGCACCGCCGTGTAGAGCAGGTCCTGCCCGAGGGTGTCGCTGTGGCGCTCGCCCTGGGCGCGGCCGTTCGCCATCGCGATCTTGATCTCCGGCCGAGAGGCGTACGAGAGCGGCCGGACCGTGCGCACGGTCGAGTCTGCGAGGAGCCGTCCGCGCCGCCCGACCACGATCACGCGCGCGCCGAGGTCGTTGCCCGCGGCCCGAACGACCTGCGCGAGCTGCCGCGGCTGACCCATGCGGCCCGAGGCGTTGGCCGCGACGAGGAAGGCCTGGGTTGCGGCCCCGCTTTTCACCTCCGCGTTGATCCGCCGGGCGAGGTTCAGCGCGAGCGGGACCTCGAGCGCCACGATGATCAGCAACAGCACGTAGGCGAACGCGCCGAGGAGCTGCGTGCGGAGGCTCACCGCCCCACCTTGGGCCGGTGAGGGTGTGGAGGGGGTGTGGGGGAACCGGGAGGTTCCCCCACCTCGGACTCTAAGAAGGGGGCTCGTGGGCGAAACACGGTTTCCCCCACGGGAGCGAGCCGGAGGCGAGCGACGGTCATTCGAGATCGTCGGGCGAGGAGAAGCGGAAGCCCACGCCGCGCACCGTGTGCACGTAGCGCGGCCGCGCCGGGTCGTCGCCCAGCTTGCGCCGGATCCCGCTCACGTGCACGTCGAGCGTCTTCGTCGAGCCGAACCAGTTCGGGTCCCAGACCTCGTCGATCAGCCGCTCGCGCGTCACCACTGTTCCCGCGGTGCGCATCAGCAGGTGCAGGAGCTCGAACTCCTTGCGGCTTAGCTCGAGCGCGTTGCCTCGCAGCGTGACCTCTCGCTTCGCCGGGTCGAGCCGCACGTCCGCGATCTCGAGCGGCGACTCGTCGGCCGGCTCGACGGCCTGCGTCCGGCGTAGGACCGCGCGGATGCGCGCCACCACCTCGCGGGCGCTGAACGGCTTCACCACGTAGTCGTCGGCGCCGAGCTCGAGCCCGACCACGCGGTCGGCGTCCTCGCCGCGGGCGGTGAGCATGATGATCGGCACCTGCGACCGCCGACGCAGCTCGCGGCAGACGTCGAGCCCCGAGCCGTCCGGGAGCATCACGTCGAGGAGCACGAGGTCCGGGTCGCGGCGGGCCTGATCCAGTGCCTCGGCCACCGTGCCGGCGACAAGCGTGTCGAAGCCCTCGCCGCGCAGCGCCTCGGCAAGTGGCTCGGTGATCGAGGTCTCGTCCTCGACGAGGAGGATCGTCCGCCTGTGCCTGCTCATGAGCTGGATTCTTCCTGCTCTCGGCGATGCGACGACGAGGCGGCCCTGTGGAGAGAACCGGGCCGCCTCGTTCTGGTGGGGAGAACCCCTAGTCGTCGCTGCCGTGGCCGCCATGGCCGGAATCGCCTCCGTCGTGACCGCCTCCGTCGTCACCGCCACGGCCGTGGCCGGAGCTGTCGTCGCCGCCATCGTGGCCCGAGCGGTCGCTCGGCCCCGAGTTGACGCCCCGGCCACGGTCGCCGCCGCCGCGGTCGTCGGCGAAGTCGTCATCCACGCGGTCTTCTGCGATGTCGTCGTCGACCCCCGGCGCGACGGCCGCGCCCGTGCAGCGCGGGTCGTTCGCGTGCTCGGCCTCGTCACACGGCCCGCGGACGTCCTCACCGACCTCGTTCTCGCGGCCGCGCAGCTCGTTCTCACGGCCGCGGTCGTCCTGCCGGACGGTCGTAGTGCCTACGAGCGGCGTCGTCGTCCCGATCGTGGGGCTGTTCGTCGAGTCGAGGCTCGTCAGCGTGCCCGCGAGCGCGCCGCCTGCCATCAGCAGAACTCCTCCGATGATCGCTGCCAACTTGAACATCTCGTGCCTCCTTCGTTTGCGAGGCCACAGGGTCGCCGAGGGCGAGTTCGGGGCGGGCAAGGCAAGGCGAGGAGAGCGAAAGCCTTCGGTTAAGCCTTGGCAAAGCGGAGCGGCGGCGGCGCCTGGCTATACTCGGCCGCCGAATGGCCGTCCCGAAGAAGAAAACCTCCAAGTCGCGCCGGGACAAGCGGCGCGCCACGCACCGGCTCGAGGCGCCGCGCGTGAACGTGTGCCCGCAGTGCGGCCGCCCGAAGCAGCCGCACCGGATGTGCCCGAACTGCAAGACCTACGGCGGCCGCGAGATCGAGCCGCTCCGCACTCCGGGGCCGTAAATCGGTAGGGATGAGGTCCTGCGTGTCGACCGGTCATTTCAGATGGACGCACGGGCAGAGCCCGCGCGTCCTGAGGGCGGCATCGCAAGCGACGCCTTAGGATTTTGACTCGCGTCGCCGTCGACGCGCTGGGCGGGGACCGGGCTCCCGAAGAAGTCGTCGCGGGCGCGCTCGAGGCTGCCGAGGACGGCATCGAGCCGATCCTCTTCGGCCCGGGCGACCTCGACACAGGGGGTCTCGAGCTGGTCGAGGCGCCGGGTGTGATCGGCATGGACGAGAAGCCGGCCGAGGCCGTTCGCGCCAAGCCCGGCAGCTCGCTCGTCGCGGCCTGCCGCGCCGTCGGGCAGGGTCAGGCCGAGGTGGTCGTCTCGGCCGGAAACACCGGCGCGATGCTCGCTGCCTCGTTCCTCGAGCTGCGCCGGCTGTCCGGGGTGGCGCGCCCGGCGATCGCGGTCGTGATCCCGTCCAAGTCCGGCCCATCGGTGCTGATCGACTCGGGCGCCAACGCCGACGCAAGGCCCGAGCACCTGGTGCAGTTCGCCCACATGGGCGCCGTCTTCGCCGAGGAGGTCCTGGAGGTCCGCGACCCCGAGGTGCGGCTCCTCTCGATCGGCGAGGAGCCCGAGAAGGGAAACCAGCTCACGCTCGAGGCACACGCGCTGCTCGCTGCCGAGGAGGGCCTGCGCTTCAGCGGCAACACGGAGAGCCGCGCCCTGCTCCTCGGTGCCGCGGACGTCGTCGTCTGCGACGGCTTCACCGGCAACGTCGTCCTGAAGCTGCTCGAAGGGACGATCGCGACCGTGCTCGATACGCTCCGCGAGGAGATCGTGTCCACCCGCCGCGGGCGGATCGGCGGCCTGCTGATCCGGCCCGCCGCTCGCGGCATGCGCAAGCGGCTCGACCCGGAGACCTACGGTGGCGCGTACCTGCTCGGCCTGCGCGGGCTGGCGGTGATCGCGCACGGCAATTCCTCCCGCCGCGCGATCGCGAACGCGATCCGGCTCGCCGCGCGCGGAGTCGAGCACGACGTCGTTGCCAGGCTTGCACAGCGCCTGCCGGAAAGAGTGTTAGCATCCGCGCGCTCTGAAGCCCCCGGCAAGTGAGGTGAGATGGCAGCGTCGCGAGAGGAAGTGTTCGAGCGGGTCAAGGAAGTCCTGACGGAGCAGCTCGGCGTAGACGAGAACGAGGTCACAGAGGACGCCTCCTTCCAGGAGGATCTCGACGCCGACTCGCTCGATCTCGTGGAGCTGATCATGGAGCTGGAGGACCAGTTCGGGATCAAGATCTCGGACGAGGACGCACAGAAGATCCAGACCGTCGGGCAGGCCGTCGACTACGTCTCCACGCACCAGTAGCCGCACGCCGAAGGGTCGTCCCGAGGAGCTGGCGGAGCTCGTGGACGACCTGCCGGACGAGCTGCTGGCGAACGTCTTCACGCACAGCTCTTGGGCCCCGGACCGCACGGCCTCCTATGAGCGGCTGGAGTTCCTCGGGGACAGCGTGCTCGAGCTCGCCATCGCCCGCGCGCTCTACGAGCGCTACCCGGACTTCTCGGAAGGCCGGATGGCGAAGATCCGCTCGCACGTGGTCTCGCGCGCGAGCTGCGCCGTGGTGGCCCGGGAGCTCGGTCTCGGGAAGCTCCTCGTCCAGCGCGGGGAAAAGCTCGCGCCGGCGGAGGAGCTCGAGCGGCTTGCGCGCAACCGGAACGTGCTCGCGGCGCTGCTCGAGGCGTCGCTCGCGGCCCTGTACCTGCGGCACGGGTTCGAGCCGATCCGCGAGGCGATCGTCGCCGCGTTCGACGGCCGGATCGGCTACGCGCTGACGAGCCACGTCGACTTCAAGACCGAGCTTCAGGAGGCGCTCGCACGCCGCGGGCAGCAGGTGACTTACAACGTGCTCGACGTCCAGGGCCCGCCGCACGACCGGACGTTCACCTGCGCGGCGATGATCGACGGCGACGAGGTCGGTGTCGGGACGGGCCGCTCGAAGAAGGCAGCCGAGCAGGCCGCCGCCCGGCAAGCGCTCGACCACCTCGCGGCGGCCGCTTAGCTACGAGCGCACACCCCGGGGTCAGGTGTTGCATTGCAACATCCGGGCGGTACTGGGAGCAACAAGATCGATCCAACCAGTCCACAGACGGGACGATTTGTTGCGATTTCAGCGCGGAAGTGTGGCGGTGCAAGACCTGACCCCAGGGGTGGGACGGGCGATATCCGCCGCGCTGGGTAGCCTCCGGCGCGCGTGCACCTCCGTGCGATCAAGCTGCGCGGCTTCAAGTCGTTCCCGGAGCCGGTCGAGGTTCGGCTCGAGCCCGGCGTCGCCGTGGTCGTCGGCCCGAACGGCTCGGGGAAGTCGAACGTCGCCGACGCGCTGCTCTGGGCCTCGGGCTCGCTGAGCCCGCACGAGCTGCGCGCAGAGAAACCCGACGACGTGCTCTTCGCAGGGTCTCCCGGCCGCCCGCCCGCGGATCACTGCGAGGTGGAGCTGCTGTTCGACAACGAGGACGGCGCATTCGGAGAGCTCGACTTCACGGAGATCTCCGTCACGCGCCGGCTGCACCGCGGCGGCGAGGGCCAGTACCTGGTCAACCGGGCGCCGGTGCGGCGGACCGACCTCGTCGAGCTGCTGGCGGACATCGGGCTCGGCGGGACCCACGGCTCGGTGATCAGCCAGGGGAAGGTCGAGGAGATCCTCGCGAGCAAGCCCGAGGAGCGGCGCGCGCTGATCGAGGACGCGGCAGGCCTCGGGAAGTTCAAGCGGCGACGGCACCGGGCGGAGCTGAAGCTCGCGCGCGTGCAGGTGCAGGTCGAGCGAGCGCGAGACCTGGAGGCGGAGGTGAAGGCGCGGCTCCGCCCGCTCGCGCTGCAGGCCACGGCGGCCGAGCGGGCCGAGAAGCTCCGCGGCGAGATCGCCGGCCTGCGGGCCCGCTTGGCCGAGCTCGACCTCGCGGCCGTCGACGAGCGGCTCGCTGAGGTGGAGGAACGGCGGACGGCGGCCGCGCTCGAACGCAGGCGCACCGGCGAGCGCCTGGAAGCGCTGCTGGCGGAGCGCAACCGCGTCGAGGAGGAGCTCGCGGCGGCGGCCGGGCGCGGGGAGGGGGCGGCCTCGGCGCTCTACCGGCTGCGAAGCGCGGGCGAGCGGCTGGAGCTGCGCAGGGACGCGGCACACGAGCTGGCCGACCGGCTGCGCGTGGAGCCGCTGCTCCCGCGGGTGCGGGCGAACCCGGAGCGCGAGGCGCTGCTCGAGCAGGCGCGCCTGGCCCGGGAGCGGCTGACCGCGCTGGAGCACTCGCTCGCCGAGCGCGAGGGCCTGCCCCCGGCGGCGCGGGCGCTCGCGGAGGATGGCGAGCGCCTGGCGCTCTCGTTCCTGGAGGTCGAGGCCGGCTATGAGCGGGCGGCGGCAGCGGCGCTTGCCAACCGTGCGGCGGCGCTCGTGGCGCAGGACGCCGGCGAGGCGCTCGAGCTGGTAGCGAGGGCCCGCAAGGCCGGGCTCGGCGACCTCGGCGTGCTCGTTCCTCCGCGAGGCGAGAAGCGGCCGTCGCGGCCGCCGCTCCTCGGCGCGGAGCCGCTCTCGAGCCACATCCGCGCGCTTCCCGGCGGCGAGCGCGTCGCCGAGCTGCTCGCCGACGTCTGGCTCGCGGAGCCCTCCGACCTCGAGCGCGCCGAGAGCGGCGTCCTCGTCACCAGAGAGGGCCACTGCTTCGACGCCCCGCGGGGCGAGCTCTGGTTCGCGGGCGAGACCGCCGAGGCCGTGCTGCTCCAGCTCGACGCGCGGCGCCGCGCGCTGGCGCGCGAGGTCGAAGAGCTCGAGCGCCGGGCCGAGGAGCTTCCGGCGCAGGCGCCTCCCCAGCCGAGCGGGCCACTGGTCGCGCTCGCTGAGCGGCTGGCGACCGCGCTCGAGGCCTCGATCGCGACAGCTGCGCGCTTCGAGGCGCCGTTGCGCGCGCGCGTCGACGTGGGCGCAACGCGTGCGGGCGAGCTGGCAGCCGAGCTGCGCAGGCTCGGCGGCGACGAGGCCGAGGTCAGGCGCGCCGCGGCGGAGGCCGGCGAACGCGCGGCGGGAATCGACGTCGAGCGCGCCCGCCTCGAGGGCGAGGCCGCCGAGGCGCGGCGGCGGCTCGAGGAGGCGGGTGCCGACCCCGCCGAAGGCGACGATCGAGACGAGATCGCGGCCAGGATCGAGCGGCTCGAGCGTCGCCGCGAGACGCTCGGCCAGGTGAACCCGCTCGCCAAGGAGGAGTACGAGCGCGAGAAGGAGCGCCTGACGGAGCTCGCCGAGCAGCGCGCCGACCTCGAGGCGAGCCTGCAGGAGCTCGAGCAGCTGCGGGCCGAGCTGGCGGACACGGTCGAGCGGCGCTTCGACGAGACCTTCGCCGCGGTGAGCGAGCACTTCGAAGAGGTCGCCGCGACGCTCTTCCCGGGCGGGCAGGGCCGGCTGAGGCTGACGGAAGCCGCAGCCGAAGACGCGGAGCCCGAGCCCGGGGTCGAGGTCGAGCTGCGCCCGGCGGGCAAGCGCGTGACGCGGCTCTCGCTCCTTTCGGGCGGTGAGAAGGCGCTCGGCGCGATCTCGTTCCTGTTCGCGCTCTTCCTCGCGCGCCCGTGCCCGTTCTACCTGCTCGACGAGGTCGAGGCCGCACTCGACGACGCGAACATCGGCCGCTTCGTCGAGCTGTTGCGCCGCTACTCGGAGCGCGCACAATTCATCGTCGTGACGCACCAGAAGAAGACGATCGAGGCGGCGGACGTCCTCTACGGCGTGACGATGGGCGGCGACGGCGTCTCGCAGATCGTCTCGCGCCGCCTGCCGCGCGAAGAGCGCGCCTCCGCCGTGGCGTAGCATGCTCTACCGGCCCAAGGCGTTCGAGCCGCTCACCCGCGAAGCGTGGGACAAGGAGCGCGTTCGCAACGCGATCGCCGCGATCGTCTCGGACGCGGACGAGGCATACGACCCGGAACGGCTCTGGCCGGCGCAAGAGTGGGACTCGTGGCAGTCGGCGACCCCGATGAAGAACCTGTACGTCGGTGCGGCCGGTGTCGGGTTGGCGCTCGAGGCACTCCGTCGGCGCGGGCACGCCGAGACGCGAATCGACCTCGCGGCGGCCGCTGTGCGGACACTGGAGCTCTGGCGAGCCGAGCCGGACTTCATGGCCGGAACCGAGCTCCCGTCGACGCCCGCCTCATCGCTGCTCTGCGGCGAGGCCGGCATCCTGATCACCGCGTGGCGGGTCGCGCCCAGCGCCGAGGTCGCCGGCGCGCTGTTCGAGCGCGTGCGCGAGAACGTGGCGAACGAGGCCGAGGAGCTGATGTGGGGCTCGCCCGGGACGTTGCTGGCGGCACGGGCGATGCACGACTGGACCGGGGAGGAACGCTGGGCGCAGGCCTGGGACGAGAGCGCGGACGCGCTGTGGTCGAGGCGAGACGCTGACGGCCTCTGGACGCAGCGGCTCTACGGCCAGACCGCCCGGTACTTGGGGCCCGTGCACGGGCTGGTCGGAAACGTGCACGCGCTTCTGCAGCGCTCCAGTGGACGGAACGCGGCTCTCCAGCGCGAGACGGCGGCATTGCTGGCGAACGAGGCTGTCGTCGAGGGCGAGCTCGCGACCTGGCCGGCGCTCGCGGGCGGTGACCTCGTGCCTGGCGACGGCCAGATCCGCCTCCAGTGGTGCCACGGCGCGCCCGGCATCGTCGCGACCGCTGCGCCGTACCTCGACGAGGAGCTGCTGCTCGCCGGCGCCGAGCTGACCTGGCGCGCGGGAGCGCACGGCGCCGAGAAGGGCTTCGGCCTCTGCCACGGCACGGCCGGCAACGGCTTCGCGCTCCTGAAGGCGTTCGCCCGCACCGGCGACGAGCGCTGGCTCGAGCGCGCGCGCCGCTTCGCCCTTCACGCGCTCGGGCAGGTCGAGCGGTCACGAGCCGAGCACGGCCGCGGCCGCTATTCGCTCTTCACAGGCGACGCCGGCGTCGCGCTCTTCGCCGCCGCCTGCCTCGACGCCGACCCGCGCTACCCCGTGCTCGACGGCTTCGACTGACGGCGCCGCGCGCGCCTCGGCGCCGACGCCAGCTCGTCCACGCGCCCCAACCGGCCCTCGAGCCACTCGCGTCCCATCCGATGGAAGCGGACGAGAGCTCACAGCACTGCTGCTCGTCTGCTCGACGCTCGCGACCAGAGCGCTCGGGGTGTACCAGCACTCCGTGTAGACCGCGTAGCTATCGTCCCCGCGTGCCTCGGAGCTGGGCAGAGCTGTTGGGAGAGCCCGGTGCTGCGCCCGAGCCCGAGGCTGCGCGGGCAGGGCTCTTCTCGCGCCTGCGGGACTCGCTTTCGAAGTCGCGCCGCGCGCTCACCGAGGAGATCGCGCTCACCGCGTTCGACCCGGGCGACGAGGCCTCGTGGGAGCGGCTCGAGGAGGCGCTCATCGCCGCGGACGTCGGCGTGCCGGCTACCGCAGAGCTCGTCCAGCGGCTCGAGGCGCGAGGCGATGCGGCCGACCTATCCGAGGCGCTGCAAGAAGAGATCGTCCGCCTCCTCGACGAGCCCGGCCGCCTGGAGCTGAACGGACAGCCGAGCGTGATCCTCGTCGTGGGCGTGAACGGGACGGGCAAGACGACCACGATCGGGAAGCTCGCGGCAAAGCTCTCCGAGCACGGCCACTCGGTGCTCGTCGCGGCCGCCGACACCTTCCGGGCCGCGGCCGAGGAGCAGCTCGAGATCTGGGCGCAGAGGGCGGGCGCGGACTTCGTCGGCTCGGAGCGCGGCGGCGACCCCGCCGCGGTCGCGTTCGACGCGATCGGCGCGGCCCAGTCGCGCGGGCGCGACGTCGTCGTGGTCGACACCGCGGGCCGCTTGCACACGCAGGCGAACCTGATGGAGGAGCTGGCGAAGGTGCGGCGCGTGCTCGCGCAGCGGCTCGAGGGCGCACCGCACGAGACGCTGCTCGTGGTCGACGCGACCACCGGCCAGAACGGCCTCCAGCAGGCGCGCCTGTTCGGCCAGGCCGTGGAGGTGAGCGGCATCGCGCTCACGAAGCTGGACGGCTCCGCGAAGGGCGGCATCGCGATCGCGATCGCGCACGAGCTCGGGCTGCCCGTGAAGCTGATCGGGATCGGCGAGCGGCTCGACGCCCTGCGGCCGTTCGACCCTAGCGATTTCGCGCGCGCGCTTGTCGGGGAGGGCTGAGCGGTCGACCCGCCGCGAGGCTACCGGCGAGTGGTTTGATACAGCAGCAAAGACGTGCTAGGAAAGGGCGTCGGGGTCTTAGGTAAGGAGGGAACGTGAGAGAACGAAGACTGTCGAGACAGTCGATTGCCGTCGTTGTGGCCCTGGCCGTGCTGGGGCTGGTGGCGACGACGGCGTCGGCGCGTATCAACTCGCCAACGAGCAGGAGCGCCTCGATCAAGGCGTGCGCGCTGCTTCCGGACACGAAATCGTCGACGCGGTACACGCTGTTCGATGCGCCGTACCTGAAGGCGGCGTTCAAGAAGGCCAACGTGCCGGCGTCGGTGCTGAACGCGCTGGGCGACGCGCAGAAGCAGCTGTCGCAGGCGCAGCAGTGCCTCGCCCAGGGCGCCAAGGTGATCCTGCTCGACCAGCTCAACCCCGCGTCGGGCAAGGCGATCACGAACCTGGCCGTCAACCGCGGAGCGAAGGTGATCGACTACGACCGCCAGGTCGTCGGGAGCAAGGGCTCGTACTACGTCTCGTTCGACAACCCCGGCGTGGGCAAGCTCCAGGCCAGGGGCTTGATCGCGGCGTTGAAGGCCAAGAAGCTGTACGCCAA
>JBKPHO010000569.1:0-6030 GCA_046729915.1 Actinomycetota bacterium
GCGTCGAGCGGGTCGGTGATCGCGCGCACCGACTCGTCGAGCTCGGCCATCTCGGCGATCCCGCCCGCGTTGTCGGTCACGGGCCCGTAGGCGTCCAAAGCCACGATCAGCCCGGTCATCGAGAGCTGAGCCATGACTGCCACGCCGATCCCATAGAGCCCCGCGTAGTGGTGCGCAACGAGAATCCCGACCGCGATCACGATCACCGGCGCGGCCGTCGCCTGCATTCCCACCGCAAGGCCCTCGATGATGTTCGTCGCGTGCCCCGTGCGCGAGGCCGACGAGATCTGCTTCACCGGCCGCCAGCGCGTGCCCGTGTAGTACTCGGTGATCGCCACCAGCAGGAAGGTCACGATCAGGCCGACGAGCGCCGAGATGTAGAGCTCCCAGAACGTGAAGGCGTTCGTGTCGTAGGCGAGCGTGACCGGGATGAACCCGACCGCGGAAAGCACCGTCGCCACCAGCACGGCCTTGTAGAGCGCGTTCATGATCCCGCCGCTCCGGCCGACTCGCGCGAAGAAGGTGCCGATAACGGAAGCGAGGATCGAGATCCCACCGAGGGCGAGTGGGTAGAGCTCGAGATGCTGGGCCGGAAAGCGCTGCGCGGCGAGCAGCATCACTGCGACAGCCGTCACCGCGTACGTCTCGAACAGGTCGGCCGCCATCCCGGCGCAATCGCCGACGTTGTCGCCGACGTTGTCCGCGATCACCGCCGGGTTGCGCGGGTCGTCCTCCGGGATGCCGGCCTCGATCTTGCCCACAAGGTCGGCGCCGACGTCCGCAGCCTTCGTGTAGATGCCGCCCCCGAGGCGTGCGAAGACTGAGATCAGCGAGCCCCCGAACGCAAGCCCGACGAGGTCGTCGATCGCGGAGGAGGACGAGTGGCCGAGCCACCCGGTGAGCACCCAGTAGTAGCCGGCGACCCCGAGCAGGCCGAGGCCGACGACGAGCAGGCCCGTGACCGAGCCAGCGCGGAAGGCGACGTTCAGCGCCGGCTTCAACCCGTGCTTCGCGGCCTCCGCGGTGCGGACGTTGGAGCGCACGGCGACGTTCATCCCGATGAAGCCGGCGGCGGCCGAAAGGATCGCGCCGACGAGGAAGCCGACCGCCGTGCCCCAGCCGAGCTTGTCGTAGAAGCCGAGCAGGAGGAACGGCACGATCGCCACGATCGCGATCGTCGTGTACTGGCGGCGGAGGTACGCGGCCGCGCCCTCCTGCACGGCGAGCGCGATCTCCTGCATCCTCTCGGTGCCGGCCGGCTGCCGCAGCAGCCAGAGCGTCAGCCCTATTCCGTAGGCGATCGCGACCCCCGCGCAGACGAGGGCGAAGAGCACCGCGTGGTCACTGAAGAAGTCGATCAAGGAGCCTCCCTAGACGCGCGCCGAACCGCGTCGCGGCTCCCGGCGTCGCGGTTTTCTATCACAGCGGGCGGCGGGCAAGCCCCTCTAGAAGCGGGCACCGCGCAGCGCCGTAGCGCAGAGATGCTCCTCGGGCTGCGGCGGGATCTTCGGCACGACGGCGAACAGCAGCTCGCGCAGCCGCTCGTTGTTCTCGTTGAAGACGGTGACCACCTGCTCGTGCGAGACGGGCTGAGTTCCCTCCACGCCGACGTCGTGGTCGGTGGCCATCGAGATGTTCGCGTAGCAGAGCTCCAGCTCCCGCGCGAGGTACCCCTCGGGGTACGCCGTCATGTTGATCACGTCCCACCCCGCGTCCTGGAACCAGCGCGACTCTGCGCGCGTCGAGAAGCGCGGCCCCTGGATCGTGACCACGGTGCCGCCGTCGCGGACCGGAATCGCGAGCTCGCGCGCCGTCTCGACCAGAAGCGCCCGGAGATCGGGGCAGTACGGGTCGGCGGCCGAGACGTGCGTCGTCTCCGGCCCGTCGTAGAAGGTGTCCTTGCGCCCGCTCGTGCGGTCGACGAACTGGTCGCACACCACGAACTCGCCGAGCGCCAGGTCCGCCTTCAGCGCGCCCGAGGCGTTCGGCCCGATGATCCGCCGCACGCCGAGCTCCTTCATGCCCCAGACGTTGGCGCGATACGGGATCGCGTGCGGCGGCAGCTCGTGGTCGCGCCCGTGACGCGGCAGGAACGCGACGCGCACGCCGTCGAGCTCGCCGATCACGTACGGCGCCGACGGCTTCCCGTACGGCGTCTCGACCTCGACCTCCTCCACGTCCTCGAGGAAGGAGTAGAAGCCCGAGCCCCCGAAGATCCCGACCTCGGCGCGCGCCATGAGGCGCGGAGCCTAGCGGCTAGCGCTTCGGGCCCCGTCCGACGACGAGCTTGACCTTCGCGTTCGCGCCGAGGCGCTTGCCCGCCTTCGGCTTCTCCGCGACGACGCGCCCCTTCTTCTTCGTCGTCGACTTCGCGTACGAAACGCGGCCGAGCCGGCAATGGCGCAATTTGAGCTTCGTCCTCGCCGACGCCAACTTCTTGCCGACCACGTTCGGGACGACGCAGGGCGGCTGGAACGGCGGCGGCAGTGGCGCGGCGGCACAGCCGCCGAGGGCCTTGCAGGCGTCGAGGCGGCCACCGCTCGCGACCTTGCCGCTGAGCGAGCCCAGCTTGTCGACGCCGCTCAGGATTGCGTTCTTGACCTGCGCGACGGTGTAGGAGGGATGAGCGGCCTTGACCAGCGCCGCGACGCCGGTGACGTGCGGCGTCGCCATCGAGGTGCCGCTGATTGTGGCGTAGTCGTCGGCCGAGGCCTTCAGGCAGCGCAGCGAGAGATCGTCGACGTAGCCGCCGTCGCCGGTGACCGCGTCGCCGTCGGACACCAGCCGCAGCGCCGGCAGGAACGCGGCCGAGCCGTCGAACGCAGACATGTCGCTCGAGAGCGCGAGGAACGACCCGCCCGTCGAGCCGGACCACTGGCTGCCCGAATAGTTGAGGCCGTCCGCGGAGCCGTACACCTGGAACAAGTCCTGGCCCGCCTCGGTGTCGAGCCGGAGATCGTAGAAGAGGCGGCAGCCGATCCTCCCGGCGAGGCTCGCTACTGAGGCGGTGCGGTAGAGCGAGGTGTCGCTGTTCGGTGCATAGCTCCCGGCCGGCGAGTCGGTAGCGCTGTAGGCGCCGGTCGCGTGAGCGGTCGAGCGCCCGAAGGCGGTTCCGGAGACGGGGTGGGCCGCCCACCCGCCGAACGGATCCTCGAAGCCGTCGCTCGAGAGGGTGTCGTAGGCCGGCCACGTGCTGGCGATCCCGACGCCGGGGGCGGCGAGGTCGACGGTCGAGCCGTAGTTCGAGAAGCTCGCCAGCGAGTCGCTCTGGTCGGTCGCGGCGACGCAGATCAGGTTCGGCAGGTTGTCCGGGGCGGCGCCGTAGCCGCAGGGGTAGTACGGCATCGCATCGTCGCTCAGGCCGTCGTTCCCGGCCGCCACCACAAACAGCGTGTTCGCGCAGGCCGGGGCGCCGATCGCGTCGCGCATCGCCGTCGAATAGCCGGTCCCGCCGAGGCTCGCGTTGACGATGCTCGCGCTGTGCGAGCATGCGTAGGCGAAGCCCGCCGTGACGTTCGCGTTCGACCCGCGGCCCGAGCCGTCGAGCGCGCGGACCGGCATCAGGCTCACCTGCCAGTCCACGCCCGCGACGCCGCGGCCGTTGTTGCCGCGCGCGCCGATCGTGCCGGCGACGTGCGTTCCGTGGCCGCTGAAATCGCGCGGGTCGCCGTCGTCTTGCACGAAGTCGTATCCCGGCACGACGTTGGCCGACAAGTCGAGGTGGTCGGTCGAGACGCCGGTGTCGACCACCGCGACCCGGACCGCGGCGCTGCCGGTGGAGATGTCCCATGCAGCCGGGACCGAGATCCTCGCCATCCCCCAGAGCTGGGAGAGGCGCGGGTCGTTGGCCGTCGCCGTGGCGTGGTAGAGGAAGTTGGGCTCCGCGTACACGACCGCCGGGTCGCGCTCGAGCCGGGCCACGGCAGCCGGCACGGAGCCGGCCACACGCACCAGCTGCAGACCCGGCAGGCCGAGCCGCTTCACGGTGGACGCATGATCGTTCGAGAGCGCTTCCTTGCGGCCGGGGGCGTCGGCGCCCGCCTTGAAACGCACGACGACCTGCCCGGGGACGTACGCCTCGTTCGCCCCCGCAGCCGTGAGCGTGACCTCGCCGCGGGCGGCTCCGGCCCCTCCGGCCGCGCCCGTGAGCGCGGCAGCGAGCAGCGCTGCGGCCAGTGCGGCGGCGCACGACCTTCCCCTCTCCATTGGAGTTGCTCCCCTCTCCCTTGGCGACCCGCTCTACAGGTCTTATATGTCTATCCGGACGGATTCAAGAAAGGTGTTCTTCGGCCGCCGCCGAGGCGTAGGCGAGCTGGAGGTTCGCCAGCACCTGGTTGAAGTCGCGCAGCGCCTCGTCGGGAACCGAGCCCTCGAGCACCGGCACGAGCGCGCGCAGGGCCTCGATCGCGAGCCGCGCCTGGGCGAGATCGCGGGTCTCGGCGCTCAGGCGGTGGTAGCCGAGCGAGGAGATCGAGTAGAGCGTCTGCAACAGGAGGTCGGAGACCTTCAGCTTCGCCAGCTCGGCCTGGAGCTCCTCGATCAGCTTCTGCTCGTCGGGCTGAGGGCCGGGCTCGTCAGCCACCTACGGAGTGTCCTTTTTCGAGTCGTCTTGTGTCGACCGGTCGTTTCCGACGGACGCCCGGGCAAAGCCCGCGCGTCCTGACGGCGGCATCGCAAGCGACGCCGCGGGCTCCTTGGGGCGAACCTGCTCGGAGTAGATCTCTTCGAGGCTTGCACCGGCCTCGTGCCGGGCGATCTGGCGCTCGGCCGCGTTCGCCGCGGGGATCGCGAGATACGACGCGCAGCCGAGCTCCTCGGCGACGGGCTGCACCCACTCGACGAGCCGCTCGAGGTGGGCACGCGCAGGCCGCACCTCGCCGGTCGCGAGATCGATCAGCTCGCCGGAGAGCCCGTAGCGGATGGCCCGCCAGAGGTTCTCCTCGATCAGTCGGTGGGCGAACTCGGGCATCGGCTCGCGTTCGTCGAGCGCCCGAGCGATCCGCACGGTGAGGGCGTAGCACAGCGCCGCCAGCGAGCGCGCCTCGCCGAGGTCGGGCTGCGCGTCGCAGATGCGAATCTCCACGGTCGGGAAGGCGAGGTGCGGGCGGACGCTCCACCAGATCTGAGTGTGCTCCTGGATCGAGCCCGTCTCGTACAGGAAGCGGACGTAGCGCTCGAACCCGTCCCAGCCCTCGTAGGAGTCCGGCACGCCGCAGCGCGGAAACATGCGCGTGAAGATCTGTGTCCGCGCCGAGTGGAGCCCCGTGTTCACGTTCTCGACGAACGGCGAGCTGGCGGAGACCGCAAGCAGCTCCGGGAGAAAGTTGCGGAGCATGTTGCAGACGGCAATCGCCCGGTCGGGCCCGTTGATCGCAACGTGAACGTGAACGCCGAAGCTGTTGTTGCGCCAGACCACGTAGCGCAGGGTCTCGTCGTTGAGGCGGTAGTGGGGCGTATCGATGATCCGCTGCTCCTGCCACGGGCTCCACGGGTGCGTCCCGGTTGCGGCGAGGGCGACGCCGATGAAGTCGGCGAGCTCGAAGAGCTGCGCACGCCGTTCGCCGATGCGCGCGGCCGCCTCCGCGAAGGAGTCACAGCGTCCCGTGCGTACCTCGACCTCGGATGCGATGAGCTCGCCGACGAGGTGCTCCTCCAGCGGCGTGCCCAGAGCGGCCGCCTGGAGCTCCTCGAAACGGTTGGTGAGCGAGAGCGTCTCCGGGTCGAGCACCGCGAACTCCTCCTCGACAGCGAGGGTGAAGTCCTGCGCGGCCTCGTACTGCTCGCGCGCGAAGCGGATCTGCTCCTCCGGGCTGAGGCGCTGGGCGTCTCCCATGGGGTCGCTACCTTAATTGAAGGGTTGGAGCAGCCAGCCATGCGGTTCTGCGTCCGAGACCGTGTGTGGGACGGCCGCGCGGGCAGAGCCCGCACGGCCTCCATTGTCGGCGCCGCCTAGTCGGCGCCTTGGAAGGGTTGAAGGAGCCTGTTTGCGACGCCGGCCCAGCTCCAGCGCGCTTCGACCGCTCTGCGCGC
>JBKPHO010000570.1:0-1779 GCA_046729915.1 Actinomycetota bacterium
CAGGACGCGCAGGAAGTGGCCGTGGCCGAAGACCAAGACGTCCCCCTCGTGGCGCCGGAGCTCCTCTACGACCCGGTCGGCCCGCGCCCCGGCCTGCTCCACGCTCTCCCCGCCGGGAGCGCCGTAGCGCCAGATCGTCCAGTCCGGCACCTCCTCGCGGATCTCCACCGTGCGCCGCCCTTCGTAGTCGCCGTAGTCCCACTCGGCGAGGTCGTCGCGCAGCTCCGGCTCGAACCCCGCGAGCCGCGCCGTGTCGGCCGCCCGCCGCAGCGGGCTCGACAGCACCGACGCAAACGAGCGCCCGCGAAGCGCCTCCCCGACCGTCCGGGCCTGGCGCTCGCCGAGCTCGGTCAGGGGCACGTCGGTGCGGCCGGTGTGCTTCAGGTCCCGGCTCCACTCCGTCTCCCCGTGGCGGACGAGCACGACCTCCATCAGAGCGCGAAGTACAGCGTCGCCGCCAGCCCCGCCGCGAAGCAGTAGATCGCGAACGGCATCAGCGTGTTCGTCTCGAAGAAGCGCATCAGGAAGCGCACCGCCAGGTAGGCCGTGACCGCGGAGCACAAAGCACCCACCAACGCCTGCCCGCGCACTCCGTCCCCCGTCGAGCCGAACAGCTCGGGAAGCTTGAGCACGGCCGCCGCGCCGATGATCGGCGTCGCCAGCAGGAACGCGAACCGCGCGGCGTCCTTGTTCGACAGGCCCGCCAGCAGCCCGCCGCCCATGGTGGCGCCCGAGCGCGAGAAACCGGGAATCAGCGCGAGCGCCTGTGCCCCGCCGATGCCGAAGGCCTCGCCCCAGCCGAGCTGCTTGGCGATGCGGGCGTCGTCGTCGACGTCGGTCTGTGGTGCGCGCCGGCGCAGCAGCTCGGCGCCGTAGAGCAGGAGCCCGTTCAGCATCAGGAAGAAAGCGGCAGACTCCGGCGAGGCAAAGACGCTGCGGAGCTTGTGCTCGAGCGTCAGGCCGAGGAGCCCGGCGGGGATCGTGCCGATGATCAGCAGCCAGGCGAGCTTCGCGTCCGTGTCGGCCGGGTCGATCCCGCGGTCGCGCAGGCTGCGCCCGAGCCCCTTCACGATCCGCACCCAGTCGCGCCAGAAGAAGCCGAGCAGAACGAGCGCCGTCGCCAGGTGCGTGGCGACGAGAAAGGTCAGGAAATACGCGTCGTTCTGGTGGATGTTCCAGCCGAGCAGCTTCGGGAGGATCACGCTGTGCCCGAGGCTCGAGACCGGGAAGAGCTCGGAGACGCCCTGAAGCAGCCCGAGCACGATCGCTTGCCAGTAGGTGATGAGCGCGCCGAGGAGCACTCTGGATCAGGCAGCGCGGTGAGCCTGCCGCGGAGCGCTCTGGAACCACGCGAAGACGAGCAGCGCGAGGCCGAGCAGGAACGCCGCGAGGCCGTGCTTGACGTGGTGGTGGTTCGACCCAGCTTCGTGGCCGGGCAGCCACGACGGCAGCGACTTCGCCGGCTCGACCCAGTAATAGAACGCGAGAGCGATCAGGACGAGCCCGACGACCACGGCGGCGGCGATCACGGGCCGGCTGTTGAGGCGCACGCCCGGACGATAGTCGCAGCAGGGAGCGGCAGCTAGAAGAACCGCAACGCCTTTGGGAGGATGGAGCGAAGGTGGCAGGCGGGGATCCGCACCGCGATCCGCTCGCGCTCGACCGCGAGACGATGAGGCAGCTCGGCTACCGCACGGTCGACCTGCTCGTGAGCTGGCTCGAGCGCGAGGGCCCGGCCCTGCGCCGTGCCTCGCCGGCCGAGATGCGCGAACGGATCGC
>JBKPHO010000571.1:0-2413 GCA_046729915.1 Actinomycetota bacterium
GTCACGCCTCGTGTCGACGAGAGCAGTGCCCTCCACGATGAAGAACATCCCGCTCCCTGTCGCCCCGGGTTGAGTCAGGACCTGGCCGGGCGGGAACTCGACCTCGTTCGCGGCGTCGGCGATGCGGCCGAGCTCCTCCTCGCCGAGTGCGGAGAACAGCGGGACGCGCCGCAGTGCATCGACGTGGCCTTGCACTAGAGCCCCGGGAGACCCATCCCCTGCAGCCCGCCGAGCGCAGGGCCGAGCTTCGACTCCATCAGACTCTGCGACGAGCGCAGTGCCTCGTTCACCGCGGCGACGATCATGTCCGCGAGCATCTCCGGGTCGTCCGGGTCGATCGCCTTCGGGTCGATCGTGATCTCGCGGATCTCGCCGCTCCCTGTCGCGGTGACGGTGACCATGCCGCCGCCGGCGGTCGCCTGCACGGTCTCGTTCTTCAGCTCCTCCTGGGCCTGCTGCATCTGCGTCTGCATCTGCTGGACCTGCTCCATCATCTTGTTGAAGTCCATCCCGCTCACCGGGCTTTTCTCCTTTGTACGGGCTCGCTTCCGCTGGATCCCTCGGAACGCTGAGGAAGTTGCGGGATGCGTAGCGTCCTCATGGCTCTTCCACCTCGCGGGCGTCGAAGGTCCCCTTCATCAGCTCGATGATCTCCTCCTCGCTTGCCGGCTGCTCCTCCTCGGCCATGGTCTCGCCGCCATTCTCACCGACCTCGAAGGCGAGCTCGAGGTGACGGCCGGTGACCTCGTAGAGCGCTTCGGCGAGCAGCGTCGCGTTCTTCGGCTCTTCGGCCAGCTGCCGGTGGAAGGACGCGGCCCGCGGGAACTCGACGGTCAGCGTGTCGCCCGCCAGATCCTTCGGCTGCGCCTCACGAAGCACGGAGGCCGTCGGGATCGACTTCTCTTCCACCGCCGGCAGGATCGTCCGCTGCCAGGCTTCCTGTAGCTGCTCGAGCTCGAGCGAAGGCGTGGCGGTGGGCGGCGGTGCTTCCTCCCGCGGACCTGTCTCTTCGGGACGTGTCCCAAGGACTGTCCCTGGGACATGGCCGGAATGGACGGTGCGCTCCAGCAGCTCCAACCGGTGCGCGGTCGACTCGCGCGAGAGATCGGCGGCCGGACGCGTCACCTTGACGAGCGCAAGCTCCAGCGGCAGCCGCGGGTCGCCCCCCTGACGCATGTCCTCAACTGCGACGGCGAGCAGGTCGCATAGGCGTAGCACCGTTGCCTCGCCGACCTGGTTCGCCTGCTCCCGCAGCCGCTCGCGCGTCTCCTCGGTGACCGGAAGCGACTCCGGCACCTCGCCCATGTGCTGGACGAGCAGCAGGTGGCGCAGGTGCTCGAGCAGGTCGGTCACGAGCCTCCCGAGGTCCTGCCCCTGCTCCGAAAGCTCCTCGACGAACGTGAGCGCTCCGGCCGTGTCGCGGTCGACGACGAGGTCGCAGAGGCGGAAGAGCGCCTCCTCCTCGACGGCCCCGAGCAGCTGGAGCACCGCCTGAACGGTGACCTGCTTCTCCGTCGCGGAGGCGAGCTGGTCGAGCGTCGAGACCGCGTCGCGGTAGGCACCGCGGGCCGAGCGTGCGATCAGCGACAGAGCGGCGTCCGGCGCCTCGATCCCCTCGCCGTCCGCGACTCGGCGCAGCACCTGGACCAGCTCCGGCAGCCGCGGGCGCGCGAACACGAACGTCTGGCAGCGCGAGCGGACGGTCGGAAGCATCTTGCCGAGGTCGGTCGTGCAGAAGACGAAGACGAGGTGCGGCGGAGGCTCCTCGATCAGCTTCAGCAGCGCGTTGAAGGCGGCATCCGTGAGCTGGTGCGCCTCGTCGAGGATGTAGACCTTGTACCGCCCTTCGACCGGCTGCAGCACGACCCGCTCCCGGATCTCCCGGATGTCGTCGATGCCGCGCTGGGAGGCCGCGTCCATCTCGATCACGTCGAGCGAGGTGCCGTCGGCGATCGCGCGGCAGGCGTGGCACGTCTTGTCGGGCGTCGGCGTCGGGCCCTGTGCGCAGTTCAGCGCCTTGGCGAGGATGCGCGCCAGCGACGTCTTCCCCGTGCCTCGCGGGCCGGCGAACAGGTACGCCTGACGGATCTGCCCGTGAGCGATCGCGTTCTTGAGCGTCCGCGTGACCGCCTCTTGGCCGACGACCTCGTCGAAGTCCTGCGGGCGGTACTTTCGGTACAGCGCGGCCACGCTGCGACTCTATCGAAGGGTTCCGAGCATGCAGCGCCGCGGCCTCGGGCCGGGCAGATCGTGCGCCTGGGAGGGATTGCTTAGCGCTGCTTCCTCCCGGATCTGACGCGGTTCGCAAGCTCCCACCGCACGGGGCCCGACCCGAGCCCGCGGCGCGAATCGCGATGGTAGCAGTGCCTCTCGGCGCTTAGACTGCGGCCGTGGCGATCGCCGACGTCATGAG
>JBKPHO010000572.1:0-2439 GCA_046729915.1 Actinomycetota bacterium
GAGTATTTCGCGCACTCGTACTTCGACGAGCACGGCCTGCCGACGGCGTCGATCCGACCGTTCAACGTCTACGGGCCCGGGCAGGTCGGAAGCGGCGCGATCCACCACTTCACCGTGCGAGCTCTTGCGGGCGAGGAGCTCATCATCCACGGCGACGGCTCGCAGATCCGTGCCTGGTGCTACGTGGACGACGTGGTCGAGGCGCTGCTCGCGATACTGGAGCGCGAGGAGGCGATCGGGCAGGTGTTCAACGTCGGGAATCCGCGCTCGGTGGTGACGGTGTTCGATCTCGCGTCGCGGATCCGGCGGCTCGCAGGCTCGGAGTCGGAGATCGTCTTCAGGCCGCTCCACTACACCGACGTCGAGATGCGGATCCCGAACGTCGACAAGGCGGAGAAGCTGCTGGAATGGGAGCCTCGCGTCGACCTGGACGAGGGGCTCGCCCGCACGATCGCGTGGTACCGCGAGCGGCAGCCCGTGCAGAGCCTGGCGCCTAGCACGTGAAGCTCGCTCTGGTCGCGGCGACTCTCGTCGTCGCGGTGGTCCCGGGGGCGGCGGCGCAATCGGAGCCGGCGCTGCGGCTGGTCTCGCTCCACCCGCCGGTGATCAGCCCGAACGGCAACGGCGTCAACGACTCCCTGCAGCTGAAGGCGAACGCGCCGGCGGGGAGGCAGCTCGGGCTTCGCGCGTACGCCTGGGGCGGTCGGCTCGTCGGCTGGAAGCGCATTCGCACGGGTGTCGTTGGGCGTGGCCCGGAGCTGAGCTGGGACGGCACCAGCTCGACCGGCCGCGCGCTGCCGGACGGCTCCTACCTAGTAACAGTCTGTTACAAGGATTCGGGGCGGCTGCTGGCCGGGCGTGGGGTGGCGCGGCCCGGCGCGGCCGAGGCGAGCGTGCGGAGGCCACCGTGGCGGCGAAGCGGTTGCCTGGCGAACCCGCGCGTCGTGCGAGTCGAGCGGCTGGCCGCGTACATCGACTCGACGGGAAGCTTCCGGCCGGGCTCGCGGCTGCCGCTCGTCGTCTCCGCCGATCGCGGCGAGGCGACGACCGAGGTCGAGCGGGACTGCTCCGGCGCGCGCTCGTCCGGTGCTGTAGTACCTGCCGCGGCCGCACCCGGTCTCTACCACGCCGTCGCCACGGACGCGCAGGGCGACGAGTTTCGCGCTCCGGTCGTCGTTCGCGACGCGCGGCCGCTCGCCCGGCCGCGTCCGCACACGGCACTCGTCGTGTGGCCCTACCTGACCTGGCGCGCGTACAACGCCTACGACGCCGACCTGAACGGGATCCCGGACAGCTGGTACCAGTTCTGGCGCCAGCGCCGCGTCTCGCTCATCGGGCCGATCCTGCGCGGCGGCGTCGAGGACGACCACAAGGCGGCGCTGCCGTTCTCGCGCTGGCTGTGCGTCCGGTCGGTACGCACCCAGCACGTGACCGACGTCGAGCTCGGCCGCCTGCCGCTCTCGACGCTGCGGCGGTACGCGGCGATCGTCTTCCCCGGCCACAGCGAGTACTACGAGCCGGCAACGTATGACTTGCTGAAGCGCTACCAGGCCGGCGGCGGCAACCTCGTCTTCCTGCAGGCGAACCCGTTCTACCGGCAGGTGCGCCTCGAGCGCGACAGCAACGCCGTCGTGATGACCGACTACGACGCCCGCGAGGGCCGCTCGGACTTCGCCCTGGCCGGCGTCGGCTACGACGGCTGCTGCTTCCCGCGCGACCGCGCGGCGCCGTACGTGGCGGCAAGCGGCCGCGACTACGAGCGCGTGCGCTGGCTCTTCCGGGGCACCGGGATCGGGCCGGGCCAGGCATTCGGCGTCGCGGCCTCCGAGAGCGACCGCGTCGATCCGGGGCTCACTCCGCGCGAGCACGTCGTCGCGGCGCAGGCGATCATCCGCGGCAAGCGCGGCGCCATCCACGCGGCGATGGTCTGGTCGCGCGTCGGCCGAGGCCAGGTCTTCGCGACCGGCAACTACACCTTCCTGCGCATGAGCCGGAGGATCACGTACAGGCTGCTCGACAACGTATGGCGAAGGTTCGTGGGTTAGTGCCCCGTCCAGTAAGCCGGCATGTATTGCTGGATGGGGCACTAGCCGCCCTCGCGGTCGTACTGGTCGCGGGCTGCGGAGGCTCCGGCGCGCCCGAGCCCCCGCACGGTGGAGCGGTCCTGAGGCTGGCGATCCCGCTCGTCCCTGCGACGCTCGACCCCGCGAAGGCCTCCGACCTGCCGTCCCTGAACGTCTCGCACGAGCTCTACGCGGGGCTGACGCGCTTCTCAGGGACCGGAGTCGAGCCGGACCTCGCGGAATCGTGGGATGTCGACCAGGGCGGGCTCGTCTGGACGTTCCACCTGCGCGACGGGATCAGCTGGAGCGACGACGCGCCGATCACAGCGGCCGACTTCCGCCGCTCCTGGCTGCGCGCGCTCGCGCCAGGGACCGC
>JBKPHO010000573.1:0-2698 GCA_046729915.1 Actinomycetota bacterium
GCCCGCGAAACGGCGAGTACCCGTGCACGTCATCCCGCCGGGCCGCGGCGGTGAGCGCCTCGACCACGTGCGGCGGCGGCCCGGTCTCTGGATTCCCGCGCCCGAGGTCGATCAGCGGTTCCCCGTCGAGCGCGGCATGCCTAGCCACGGTCGCCAGGAGCGCCCCGAAGTACTGCTGCGGAAGCCTCTCGACGCGCTCCGGTCGCACGCGCATGCGCGTGAGTATGCGTCGTTGCGAGATAGGGGATTGACTCCCGTCGTGTGGGTGGGGGCGAAGCCGCGTGCTAGCCAACGCCCGCGGCGGTCGCCCGGTGGGGCTTCGACGCCTGGTTCAGGGGCAGCTTCACCCTGAACGAGGCTCCGCCTCCGGGATGATCCTCAACCCAGGCGTGGCCGCCGTGGATGGCAGCGAACTGCCCGACGAGGGAGAGGCCGATCCCGGTTCCGGGGGCGCCTCCGTAAGAGTCGCCGCGGTGGAAGAGCTCGAAGACGGCCTCGCGTTCGTCCTCCCGGACGCCTCGACCGCGGTCGTCGACTGCGATCAGCACGAATGCACCGTCACGTTCGACGCGGGCGAGCACGTCGGTCCCGGGTGGTGTGTGTTTGATCGCGTTCGCGAGCAGGTTCTCGACGATCCGTTCGACCTTCGCCGCGTCGACATCGGCGACGATCGGTTCGGCCTGGACGTCGATCCGGTCGCCGTCTCCTGCTTGGTGTCCGGCGACGTTTGCGACAAGCGCGCCGACGTCGGTCGGGCGGAAGCGCGGAGCGAGCAAGCCGTACCTCAGGCGGTCGAGATCGAGCAGGTCCGAGAGAAGTCGCTGGAGCTTCACTGCCTGCTCGACGAGATGCCCGACCATCTCCGCCCGCGTCGCCTCGTCGAGGTCGGTCCCGCGCTCCTTCAAGGTCTCTGCGAAGCCGAGGATCGACGTCAGCGGCGTCCGCAGCTCGTGCGACACGGTCGCGAGGATGTTCTCGCGAAGCTCGTGCAGACGCTTCGTTTCCGTGATGTCCTGCGAGGTTCCGACGAATCGCACCGGGTTGCCAGATGCATCGTCGACGACATGACCTCGCGCGTGCATCCACCGCACGGTCCCGTTGGCCGAGACGATCCTGTGCTCGACGCTGAACGGCTCCGAACTCAGGAGCGCCCGCCTGATTTGCCGATTGACGCGCTCCCGGTCCTCCGGGTGGATGTGCGCGAGATACGAGCCGTAATCCACGTCCGGTGCCGGCTCCAGTTCATAGAGGCGGAAGAGCTCCTCCGACCACGTGGTGCGGTTCTCGGCGACGTCCCACTCCCAGCTGCCGATATGGGCGACCTCTTGGGCCTCGGCGAAGTTCGCGCGTTCGCGCTGGAGCGCGATCTCGGCTGCGGTGCGCTCAGAGAGAACCGCCCCAAGGATGAGGAGGCTGACGATCAACGCCGCAAGGAGCCCCTCCTCGATCTGCACGACCTCAGTTGGGCTGTTGCCGCCTAGAGGCGTCGAGCCATTGACCGCGCCGGCGATCGCGAAGGCGGCCACGACGAAGCTGCTCGTGGCGGCGCCCCGCTGGTAGAAGCGAAGCGAGGCCCAGACCAACAGCGGGAAGAGCAGATGGGGGTAGCGCCAGGAGCCGTGGAGGAAGACGAACCAACTGAGTCCGGCAAGCAGCGCGAGCAGGCCGAGTCCCTCCAGTAGCTCGGCCCTACGCGGCTTCCAGAAAGGCGCCGACAACCAGACGAGAAGCACCGGCGCGACCACCAGGTCGCCCATCGCGTCGCCGCTCCACCAAAGGAACCAGCTAGAGGCGTACGAATCGGAGAGATTCCCCGTGGCCCAGAGGATCGTGACGCCGTTCGTGGCGGCGATCGCGGTGCTCGCGGCGGCGGCGAGCAAGACGAGCCCGGCCACGTCGCGCACGCGGTCGATGCTCGGCCGGAAGTCGACCCGTCGCAGGAGCGCCGCGCCAACAACGGCCTCCAACGTGTTCCCGACCGAGATTCCGGCAGCGACGGGCAATGAGGCACCGCTGGTCGCATTCGCGACGAGCGCACCGATCGCAATGGCCGGCCACAGGCTTGGACCGAAGAGAACGAGTGCGGCGAGGGCGATGCCGGCCGGCGCCCAGACCGGCGTGACGATGCCACGCGCCACAGGGAGCTCGATCCCGAGCTTGGCGGCTCCGATGTAGAGGCCTGCGACGCCTGAGACGAGCAGCGGGTAGAGGTAGCCACCGAGGCGTGGATACTTCCGGCACAGCAAGGCTGCAGCGCCGCCTTCGAGCAGCGCCGACCGATTGCCCGGATGAAGCCTTGCCAGGTAGCCGCTCGTAAGCCAGACGCTAACGCGGCCGCGGATCCGTGAAAAGGTCTTGCGCGCGCGACTATGACGTACGTCCGCAAGCCCGACGCGCGCGAATGCCGCGGAGCTAAACTTTACGCGCCACAGCAAGAAGTAGTCGTTCCTGGCGGTTCTGCGGCCAGCATCGCGCTCCTACTCCTTGACTGAGCAGCACTGGAAGTACGAGGAGAAAGGAGTGCGAGGGGTGAGTAGCAGGGTCCGGTTCCGCCGGGCCGCTGCTTTCGAACTCGACTACGGACTTTGCCGCTAGAGCGGCGAAAGCGTGGACGGGGCGTAGGCCATGGCGGCGGCCGAAACGGGTGCCGCAGCCCTCTCCCCGCAGCGACCCGTGCGCTCCGTCCACAGACTCGGGC
>JBKPHO010000574.1:0-3565 GCA_046729915.1 Actinomycetota bacterium
GCGTCAGGCTGCAGTCGGTTGCGCAGCCGAGCCCGAATCTGGTATCGCGCGCGCGTGAAACCAGGAAGAGGAGGCGCCCACCCGAAATGAGGCGCTAGCACCGCGCCGCACTCACAGAACCGGGATTTTGAAACCCCTCACGCTTCGGCGACCTCGTTACTTCCAACCTCCCCGCGACGATTCAGGACACCGCGTTGGCGTGAGGCTCCCCGTCACCGCGGGTGCAGTCCGATCCTAGTACTCGTCGCGGCGGCGCAGCGGGAAGTCTGCATCACGCCCGTCAGGGACCTGATCGAGCAACTGGTAGTAGAACGGCGTGAGCAGAAAGCGGTCCGGCGCCGTGCGGTAGTAGGTGCGGTAGACGACGCCGTCCTCGAGCTTGAAGACGTTCCAGGCCGGGATCTCGGCCATGCCGTGCGCGAGGTCGGTGCCGACGTTCTTCGCCCAGTCCTTGAGCCAGTCGTCGGCCTCGGCGACCATTTTCGCAATCTCGCCCGTCGCCATCTGCTCTTCTGTAAGCGAGCCATCGAAGTCGAAGTTGAAGTCGCTGCCGTACGAGGAGACGTACGGGAACCTCCAGCCCATGCGCTGCTTGTACGCGTTCAGCTTCGCGATCGGCGCGCGCGAGATCGCCATCAGCGTGATGTCGCGGGCATTCACGTGGGGGAGCGCGCCGTCGAAGTGGTCGGCCAGGCCCGTGCAGCCTGGGCAGGCAGCCTTATAGGTAGGCCCGAACATGAGCTGGTAAATGAGCAGCTGCGACCGCCCGTCGAAGAGCTCGGGCAGCGTCCTCTTCCCATCGTCGGTATCGAAGGTGTACTCCTTCTCCACTCGAACCCACGGCAACTCCTGCCGCTGCTTGGCGGTGTCCTCGTCAAGCTTTCCCAGCTCCCGCTCGCGCTCGTGCACTGCCTCGACGGCGGCCCTCCATTCCTCCCGCGTTCCGATCTTGTGTTCCGGCATCCCTTCTCCTCCGCAGTCGCTGAGCTATGGACCGGCCTGAGCGCGGAAACTCATCGCTCCGCGGTCGCTTCGCATCCACGCTACGCCGAGAGCACCGAAGCCCAAGGATCAGCGGAACTCGTCGCCTCGTTGATAGTCGGCCCCAGACAGCGATCCGGGCGGCCCTCGACGCGGACGGTCGTCGTTCGCCCGGGTCCCGGCAGGTACGCGCCGCGCGACGCCGCCTTGACCTGACGATCAGCCGCCTCCTCGCCGAGCGTGGCGCAAACCCGGGGCACCGACCCTGTTCTCGCTCCTGCTCGAGGCACGTGAGTACGTCGAGCACTACAACACGCACAGGCCGCATCGCGCGCTCGAGCAGCGACCGCCGCTCGCGAAGCCGCCACCATCGCCACCGCGCGACGACGACCTTCTGCGGCTACGGCGCCGCCACCGGCTCGGCGGCCTGCTCCACGAGTACGAGCGCGCGGCGTAGCCCGCGACCCGCAGGGCATGCGCGCCTGCCGATGACGCGTGATCATCGGTAGCAGGCCGCACGCGACGCCGCTTCGGTATCCATCGGTCGGACGACTCCCGTGAAGGGTTTCAAAATGCCGGTTCATGCTGCGGCGCGGTGGTATTCGTGGATCAGTCCGCCGAGTCGGTCACGGCGCTCGATCTTGCCGGCGCTCAGTGCTTGGGTGGCGGGAGTAGGTTCGGGCGGACGCAGAGCGAGTCCGCGGTGTGGGCGCTCACGGTTGTAGTGGGCGGTATAGACGCGCAGCACTGTCTCAAGGTGGCGGCGGCTGAGAATCAGCAGCCAGTCGAGACACTCGGCGCGGATGGTGCGGACGAACCGCTCGGCGTAGGCGTTCGCTTGCGGTGCGTAGATCGGTGTGTGGATCACTCTGATGCCTTCGCTGCGGAAGACCTCGTCGAAGGAGGCGGCGAACTTGCTGTCGCGGTCGTGGATTAGGAATCGCATGCGGTCGAACAGCCCGGTGAAGCTGAGGTTGCGCGCCTGCTGTGTGACCCAGGCGCCGGTCGGGTTGGTCGTGCAGCCAGCGAGGTGGACACGGCGGTTTCCGAGCTCGATGAAGAAGAGCACGTAGAAGCGGCGCACCGAGATCGTCTCCACAGTGAAGAAGTCGCAGGCGAGCACGCTCGCGGCCTGCTGACGCAAGAACCGTCGCCAGCTCGGCCCCGAACGTCTTGGCGCTGGCCCCGAGCCGGCGGCCAGCAGGATACGCCTGACCGTGCTCGGCGAAACACGCAGGCCAAGCTTGAGCAGCTCGCCGGCGATCCGCGGGTAGCCCCACCGCGGGTTCTCGCGCGCAAGGCGCAGCACGAGCTCTCGCGCCCGACGTTCGACCGGAGGACGGCCCGCAGGCGGCCGCGGCTGCGCCCACTTGCGACGCACGAGCTCCCGATGCCAGCGCAGGAGCGTCTGCGGCGTCACCACCAGACCCTGGCGTCGGCGCGCCGGAAGCAGACGGGCGAGTGCCGCAAGCAAGGCACGATCAGCAGGCCGCAGGTTCAGGCGCCGCTCCTGCCGTCCGAGCACGGCCAGCTGATGCCGCAACACGAGCAGCTCGACGTCTTTGGCGAACTCGCTGCGTCGGTCCCTGACTAGCAACCGCAGCACAGCCGAGAAGGCGAGATAGGCGAACGAAAGGAGCATGCGCCGATGCTCCCATCGCCAGCCAGCGAAGACCGCAAGCGCACGAGCCTTGATCTCGTCCGGCAGCCAATCCCTTGCGGGAACCAACGCGATCTGGTATTCGCGCGCGCGTCAAGCACTAGGTAAGTGGCGCTTCTTAGATAAGTGGCGCTTCCGCCGAGCGTGTCGTTTACCGAACCCGCATTTTGGAACCCCTCAGGTTCAGCCAGCGCCAGTACGAGACCGGCGGCGAACAGGGCTCCGGCGGCGCGCTGTAGGCGAGCCGGCAGCCGCTGCCGAAGAAGCGTTCGTGGTGGCCCGGCCGGCCGGACTCCACCGCCACGCTCAGCGGCGCCTGCCACCCACGAAACCCCAAGGCTCCGGCCGAGGCTCAAGCTGTCCGGCCACATCAACTCCGAGGCAGCTCGAATACGCCGAGCCTTGGCTATCCGGTCGCCGCAGCGACCGGCCATCGAGATGGCGGCAATGAATGCGTCGCGTTCTCGGAACGGCGTGCGCGGGGGCACAGAACACTGCGATGATCTGGCCTCGCAGCGACCAAGATCGCCCTACAAATCTCGACGACCGAGTTTACGAACCCTACGGGTTGCCGCTGCGCTCGCCTTGGCAGGTCGACTGCGCTAATTCTGCCGACCCACACCCCTGGTGCCCGCTACTGGAAGGTCACGCAGCCGACCATCTCGAAAAACGATCTGCGTCAGGGGCTGGACGGCGACGATCCGCCCTCCTGCGTCGCCGAAGTTCTTGGCACCCACCCGGATCGGATCAAGCAGGAGCTGGCCGACCACATCTTCGACCGCCCCCACAACGGCGCCTGGATGAGGGTGGCTCCCGGGACAAGAAGCCCGGCCCCTGTCGAACGAGCCGGGCTTCTTGGTGATTACACGGCTGCTTTTCGCCTAGGTCCCGATCACAGTGGTAGTCGCCGTTGCACTGTTGTTA
>JBKPHO010000575.1:0-11646 GCA_046729915.1 Actinomycetota bacterium
GCGGAAGCCCTCGAGCCGGCGAACGGCCTCGTCGAGCTTCGTCGTCGCCTTCAGGATCACCTCTGCCTGGGCACGCGCCTTCTCCGGGACCGGGTCGACTCCCCACGAGCCGAGGTTGTCGGCGGCTTCGTCGACGTGGTCGCAGATGTCGTCGATTGCCCCCGCGAGGCGGTACATGTCGTCGCGGTCGAACGGCGTGACGAACGTGCGGTTGAGCAGGGAGACGACCTCCTGCGTGAGCCGGTCTCCGTCGTGCTCGCGCTCCTTGATCCGGCCGATGAGCGCTGCCCCGTCCTCCGGGAACCGCTCGAGCAGCTCGACGAGCAGGCGGGCGATCTCGATCGCGTTCGCGGAAGCCTGCGCGAACAGGTCGAAGAACTCGCTCTTCTGAGGCGTCAGCCGGAGCCGGAGCATGTGCGCGGCGCTGTGTATCAGGTCCCCGCCTGCGGCCGCGTCCGCAGCCGCTGCTACCCTGGTCTCGGGTGCCGGAAAGAGCGGATTTCCAGGAGAATCTCGGTCGCGAGCGGCCGCGGTTCGCGAACGAGGCGGAGCGTGAATGCGCCAAGGTGCTGGACTTCTACGGCGTGCCGTGGGAGTACGAGCCACGCACGTTCGTTCTCGAGGAGGACGAGGAGGGCCGCGTGATCGAGGCCTTCACGCCGGACTTCTACCTCCCGGAGCAGCAGCTCTTCCTCGAGATCACGGTCATGAAGCAGCGGCTCGTGACGCGGAAGAACCGGAAGCTGCGGAAGCTGCGCGAGCGCTACCCGGACGTGAAGGTGAAACTCTTCTACAAGCACGACATCGAGCGACTGGTGCAGCGCTACCGGCTCGACTTGGCGTCATAGCGACTACCTCTCGTGTCGGCGAAGTCTTCCTCACCGCCGAGGAGCTGCGCAGCCGCGTCCACGAGCTCGGCGCGCAGATCGCAAGGGACTACGCGGAGCGCGAGCTGCTGCTCGTGGCGCTCCTGAAGGCGAGCTTCGTCTTCCTCGCCGACCTCTCGCGCGCGATCCCCATCCCGCACCAGGTCGACTTCGTCGAGCTCGCCGGCTACAACGGCGCCGACACCGGCGGCCACTCGCGAGTCCGGCTCCTGAAGGACACCGCGATCCCGGTCACGGGGCTCGACGTCCTGGTGGTCGAGGACGTGGTCGACACCGGCCTGACGCTGAACTACTTGCGCAAGCTGTTCGAGCTACGGAATCCCGCGAGCCTGCGCGTGGCGGCGCTCCTCGACCGGCCCTACCGGCGCCTCGTGGACGATCTGCCCGTCGACTACGTCGGCTTCACCGTCCCGGACGAGTTCTTCGTCGGCTACGGCTTCGACGTCGACGGGCACTGGCGCAACCTGCCGGACCTGCGCCTCGCCAAAGTTTAGGCAAGCCTAAACTTTCGTTACACTGAGGCGGTGATGGCGACACGGTCAGCCGCGGTCGCCGCAGGGAGCGTGCGGGCGGCCGAGGAGGCGCTCCGCGGATACCCACGCGGCTGGCGGATCCTGCCGTTCCTCGGCCCGGCCTTCGTCGCCTGCGTCGCCTACATCGACCCCGGCAATTTCGCCACCAACATCGCGGGTGGATCGAAGTTCGGGCTGACGCTCTGCTGGGTGATCCTCGCCTCGAACCTGATGGCGATGCTGATCCAGACGCTGTCCGCGAAGCTCGGCATCGCCACCGGTCGGAACCTGCCGGAGGTCTGCCGCGCTGAGTTCTCGCGTCGGACCTCGTTCGGGCTCTGGATCCAGGCCGAGCTGATCGCGATGGCGACCGACCTGGCCGAGTTCCTCGGCGCCGCGCTCGGCTTTCACCTGCTGCTCGGGATCGGGCTTTTCCCCGCGGCCCTCATCACCGGGGTCGTCACCTTCGCGATCCTCGGGCTCCAGCGCATAGGCCTGCGCACCTTCGAAGCGGTCATCGCCGCGTTCGTGGCGACGATCGGTGCCTGCTACCTCGCGGAGATCTGGTACTCGCACCCCCCGCTCGGCCAGGTTGCGCTGCACGCGGTCAAGCCGCAGTTCGCCGGCAGCGAGTCGGTGCTGCTCGCCGTCGGGATCCTCGGCGCGACCGTGATGCCGCACGTGATCTACCTCCACTCGGCGCTGACCCAGAACCGCGTCGTGCCGCAGAACGACGCGGAGGCCCGCCGCCTCTACCACTACACGAAGGTCGACGTCGTGATCGCCATGTCGATCGCAGGGCTCATCAACATGGCGATGCTCGTGGTCGCGGCGACCGTCTTCTTCGACTCGGGGCTGCTGAACATTGCGTCGCTGGAGACAGCGCACAAGACGCTAGAGCCCATTCTCGGAGGTGCCTCCAGCACGCTCTTCGCGCTGGCGCTGCTCGCCTCCGGGCTCTCGAGCTCGACCGTCGGCACGCTGTCGGGCCAGGTCGTGATGCAGGGGTTCATCGACCGGAAGATCCCCGTTTTCGTCCGGCGCCTCGTGACCATGCTGCCGGCGCTCTTCGTGGCAGCGATCGGGCTCGACCCGTCGCGCACCCTCGTGATCAGCCAGGTGATCCTTTCCTTCGGAATCCCCTTCGCGCTGATCCCACTGGTGTGGTTCACGAGCCGCCGCGACCTGATGGGCCCGCTGGCGAACCGCCGCGCGACGACGATCGCGGCCGCGATCGTCGCCACGCTGATCTCTTGCCTGAACGTCTTCCTGCTGGCCCAGACCTTCGGCGTGACCTAGCTCACCAGCGGTACCAGCGGGCGTCGGCGCTGCGAGCGAGGAAGCCGATCAGCCAGATCGCGAGCACGATCGCGGCGATGATCCAGAGGAACTTGATCGCGAAGCCGACGCCGAACAGGATCAGCGCGAGCAACAGAACGAGCAGCAGTGCGAGCATCTCTCGGTCTCCTTTCGAGTGCCCGCGAAGATGCCCGTTAGCAGGCGATTTCGAACTTACAAATAGCCGAGCGGGTCGACGGGCGAGCCGTTGATCCGCACTTCGAAGTGCAGGTGTGGGCCGAAGCAGTGGCCGGTGCAGCCGACGTAGCCGATCGTCTGGCCCTGCGAGACGACCTGACCGTTTCCGACCGCGATGCTCGACTGGTGGCCGTAGGCCGTCGAGACGCCGCCGCCGTGGTCGATCGCCACGAGGTTCCCATAGCCGGACATCCAGCCCGCGTAGACCACCCGGCCGGCGGCTGCGGCGCGAATCGGCGTCCCGGACCCCGCGGCGATGTCGATCCCCTCGTGCATGCGGCCCCAGCGCATCCCGAAGCCGCTCGTGACCGGGCCGTTGACGGGCCAGATGAACCCGGCGGCCGACGGCGTCGTGTCGCCGGGCGCGGAGTACGACACGCTCGAGGCTTGCGCCGCCCGGATCTGCGCCGCGAGCGCCGAGCTCGCGCGCTGGAGCCCCGCGACCTCGTGCAGGAACTCGGCCTTCGACTCCTTCACATTGCGGAGTGCGTCGCGCTTCGCGGCCCGGGCGGCCGCGAGCCGGTTCTCGTTTGCAAGCAGCTGATCGCGCAGCGCTCTGACCTGGTTCGTGCGCACGGCGATCGTGCGCAGCTCCGCGGCCACGAGCGAGCGGTACCGCCTCGTGTGCTCCCGCTGAGCGCGCACGCGCTCCTTCGCGGTCCCGACCTCTCCCGCGACCCTCTGGTCCTGCTTGCCGATCGACTCGAGGACCTGCGCCTGGCTGATCAGGTCGCTGAAGTTCTTCGACCCGAGGAGGACTTCCAGCGTGCTCGGCTCGCCGGACTCGTACAGGTCGACGAGGCGGTTCCCGAGCCGGTCCAGCAGCACTCGGTACTCGTGCCGGTAGAAGCGGTAGCGCTGGGTCTGGACGCGGAAGAGCTCGTTCAGCCGGTCGAGCTTCTCGCGGTGGAGCTCGAGGTCCCGCTCCAGCGCTGACAGGCGCTGCGAGACGTCACCGACCTGCGTCGCGAGGCCGCGGATCTCCCTGTTGACGGAGGAGATCTGGCCGGCGAGCTCGTCCTCGCGCCGCTCGGCCCACGCGATCTTCGCCTGCACCGCCTGGAGGCGTGCGTCGATCGCCTGCTTGCGGCTCGCGACATCCCCGCTCGCAGGCGCGGCCGAGAGGGCCACCATCACTCCGAGGAGGGGAAGAAGCCTCCGGAAGCGCATCATCCAGATCTTCGTTGGTCCGTCGGGCGTCCCTGCCCGCGGAGGCTCTATTCGTCTTGCGGCGGCGGGCTCGGGACGGGGCCGGGCTCGGGGACGTGCGTGGGCCCCGGCGGCTCCGAAGGCTCCGGGGTCGGCTCGGGGACCGGGACGGGCTGCGGCGGCGGGGTAGGCTCGGGATAGGGCTCCGGCGGCGGGGCCGGCGGCTCGACCTGGGTCGGCCCTACCTGGAGCTGCGCACGCTGGATCCGCTCCAACGCGCTGGCAGCTGTTTGCTCCATCTCGTCCTCCTTCGCGCTGACCTGACCGTCGAGCTCTGCCATTTGCGCACGGGCCGATTCGGTCCCTTCCTCGTCGCCAGCGTACACCGCTTCGCCGAGAATTCGTGCGTACTCGGCCCGGCGCGCCAACAGCTCGGCCAGCTCGCGACGCAGCCTGAAGAGCTCGACGCGGGCGCTGGAGTGCGCCGCGAGTGACTCGACAGCGAACTCCGCCCGGCCGCGGATCGACCGGAGCGCCTGGTTCGAGAGGCGCGAGACAGGCTCGTCGGGAAGCCTCCGAACCAGGCTGACGAAGAAGATCGCGAGGAGGACCGCCACGCCGAGGAGGGGGCCGCCCACGATGAGGTGGCCGGTCGCCATCAGGGCGATGCCGGCGGCGAGCGTCGCGGCGGCCAGCGCGAGAACGGCGGACGGCGGCGTGACGCCGAAGAAGCGCGGCGTCGCGGTCGAGACCTCGACGGGGACGGGGCCGGTCTCGTGCTGCGGCAGCTGCTCGACGGTGGTCTCGTCGGGCCCGGCGCCGACGCGCATGCCACACTCGGGACAGAACCGGCTGCGCTTCGGCAGGCGCGCGCCACAGTTGGCACAGCTCGTGCTAGCGGCCAGCACGAAGGCGTTCCTTCCGCCGCTCGGGCTCGAGGGCGCGGAGCGCCTGGGCCGCCCGGCGGCGCAACGGCCCGATCTGCGCCCGGTAGTCCTCGTCGGAGACCTTGCCGGTGCGGTGGTCGAACTCGAGCTCCTTCAGCGCCGCGAGGGCCCGGTCACGCTCCTCGGCTAGCGCGACCTGCTCCTGCTCGCGCTCGGCGGGCTCGTCGAGCCGGTCGTTCTCGGGCTGGGGATTACGGAGAAACGGCAGCGCTACGAGCAGCACGCAGGCGACGGCAAGCAAAACACCCACGGCGAGCCACATCGCGGCTCAGGGTACAGCTCACGTCGCCGAGAGCGCCTGGCTGATCCGGGCCCCGCTGGCGCGCGGGAGCAGCTGGAGGAGCGTCTTGCGCTCGGACGGCGAGAGTGACCGACGCACCCTCGCGCCCAGCGTCGCGTCCGGGCAACTTCCCTCGTCGAAGCGGTCGAGGCTGCTCTTGAGGCCGAGGTACGACATGTCCGCCGGGTAGACGGTCCCGCCGCCGTAGTGCAGAAGCATCGAGTTCGCGTGCGCGACCACCGCGTCCGCCTGCGCGCGACAGGCCGCGTCGGACCAGTGGGAGCCTCCTCCGCCGCAGCCGGCGAGCAGCGCGACGACGGCCAGACAGGCAAGCAGTTGCCGCACCGTTGGGGTCTACGCCTTCTTGGACGCGGGGGCGTACTTCGAGGGGCACTTCGTCACGAGCGAGTCCCGCTTGGCGACGAACACGCCGTGGCTGTAGCGGCCGTCGACGACGATGTGGCGTCCGAGCTTGAACTGGTCGGGCACGCTGCCGCGGTAGACGATCGGCACTGTGGCGCTGCCGCCGATGTCACCGACCTTGAAGTGCAGGCCGTTCTTCGCGTAACCGGCGCCGTGTACCGGACCCACGACCTTCCCCACGAGCGAGACGCTCCCCTTGTGGCTCGTAAGCTCGCTGGGCTTCACCTGCGCGGTGCGCCCACCGGCAATCGAGACGTAGAGCAGGAAGACCGCGAGCACCGCAGCAACCGAGAGCGCGAGCACCAGACGGACGGAACGCGAGTTCCGGGCCACGGTGGGATTGTACGCGGCACTGAGCAGCCGCACCGGCAAAGCCGGCACGGCCTCTTATGGTCGGCGTCGCAAGCGAACGCCTTAGCGTTCCCGGGCGGGCTCGCGGCGGCTCGGGATCCGGTAGCCGTGTTCCTCGCAGAGACTGCCCGGATTGTCCTCGGTGAGCGCGTCGCAGTAGCCCTTGCCGTAGGCCGCGCGCATGAACGCCGCGACCACCTCGAGGTTCCACTCGCCTATCTCGGCGGCCTCGCGCCAGAGGTCGGCGAGGCGGAGGTCGATGTCGAGCTCGAGGAGGTCGATGCGCGAAGGTCGCTTGGCCATGCGCGCAACGTAGCGAGGCCACCGGACGGACTAGGCTGCGGCAGTGGGAAAGGTGCGGTTCGGCCCCGCCCGCGTTCCTTCGCGCGAGAGCCCGGAGGCGGCGATCGCGCTCCTGCAGGAGCGCGGCTTCGACGCCTGCGAGATCGACTTCGAGGGCAAGTTCTGGATGGACTACGACTGGGCCGCGCGCTTCGGGGAGCTCGCGCGCAAGGCGAAGATCGTGCTCTCGGTGCACGCGCCCATCGCCGGCTTCATGGGCCACGTCGAACGCGACAAGAAGCAGCGGATGGCGGTCGGCATGCTCGACCATTCGGCCGGGATCGCCAAGGCGGCCGGTGCCGAGCTGGTCGTCTTCCACCCGGGCTTCCTGCTCGGGCGGGAGCGCGAGGTGGCGCTCGCATCGATCTGCGAGCAGCTGGCGGAGCTGCGGGAACGGCTGGAAGGCAAGGACCGCGCGGTCCCGTTCGGCGTCGAGGTGATGGGCCGCGTGCGCGAGATCGGCAGCCTCGAGGACGTGATCGAGATCTCGCGGCGCTGTGGCTGGGTCCGGCCGGTGCTCGACTTCGCACACCTCCACGCGACGAGCGACGGGGCCTACACGGACGCCGAGCCGTTCACGGTTGCGCTCGAGGCCGCCGACGAGGTGCTCGAGCGCGGCGCGCCGTTCCACATCCATTTCTCCGACATCGCCTACGCGAACCGGAACGAGACGAAGCACCTCGCATACGGCGAGGGCACGCTGCGCGCCGAGCCTCTGGGCGAGGCGCTGCGGACGTTCAGGAGAGCTGCGACCGTGATCTCGGAGTCGCCCGACCTCGAGTCGGATCAGGCGATCCGGGCGGCGCTCTCGGCCTCGGCCAGCACGCGCTCGCGGCGCTCGTCGAGCTCGGTCGCCTCGTCCTCGCGGCCGCGGTCGCGCAGGAACTGAGCCAGCGCCTCGAGCGAGTCACGCTGCTGCATCCGGTGCTCGCCGTCGGCGACGATGTCGTACGCCTCTCGCAGCAACGGCTCGGCCTCGTCGTCCCGCCCCTGTGCGGCTCGGATCTGGCCGAGCGTGTAGGCGGTGGTCGACAGCGACGTGACGTCCGTCGGCCCGACCGTCTCGCGCGCGGCCAGCGCGAACCGCTCGGCTTCGTCGACGCGCCCTTGCTCGAGCAGCAGCGACGCGAGGCCGCGCTGGCTCTCGCACAGCGTCGAGCGATCCTCGAGTGGGGCCAGGATCCGGATCGACTCGCGGAAGAGCCGCTCGGAGCGGGCGGCCTCGCCCTTGTACCGGGCGACCCACGCCGAGAATTGAAGCGTCCGGCCGAGCGCCCAGGCGGCACCTGCCTCCGCCAGGTGCTGGCGCGCCGCCTCGAGAGCGGCGTCTGCATCGTCCAGCTCACGGCGCTGGAGATGGAGCTGGCCCGCGAAGCGAAGCGCCCGACCGCGCGCCTCAGCGCTGCCGCTCTGCTCGGCCAGGAGGATCGCCTGCTCGATCAGCGGCGCCGCGCGATCCAGTTCGAGCCTGAGGAGGTACACGCTCGCCAGCTCGTCCGCGGCCTCGCTCTCGAAGTCCTTGCGGCCGGCCTGGCGCGCGAGCTCGAGGGCTTCCGCCATCAGCTCCTCCTGCTTGTCGAGGTGGCCGCGCATCCAGGCGATCGTCGCGCGGGCGCGGAGCGCGCGGAAGCGGCCGGTCAGATCGTCTTCCTCGAGGACCTCGAGCGCCTCGTCGATCATCTGCTCGGCAGCCTGGACGTCGGCCTCGCGCAGCACCGCCGCCTCGGCGAGAGTGACGAGCGCCCGGCCTTGCGTCCAGCCGTCCTTCGCCTCGATTGCGGCCGCGAGCACCTCCTCCATCTCGCGCGAGACCGCAGGGAGGTCGCTGAGCCGCACGGCGGCACGCGCGGCGAGGTAACGCCGGCGCAGCGAAGGCTCGAGCTCGACCGAGCGGACGAAGTGCTTCCGCGCCGTGCGGTTGTCTTCGCGCGCGAACGCGCGGAGCCCGGCCTCCGTGAGTGCCTCCGCGGCCTCGCGCTGCAGCTCGACCGGTGCCGAGCCGTCCAGCTCCGCGAGCAGGGCGGTCGCGTGATCGAGGTGGTAGGCGCGAATCTCGAGCAGCTCGTCCCCCGCGTGCTCCTTCAGCCACTCCGCAAAGCGCCTGTGATGCTCGGCGCGAGCCGATTTCGAGAGGCCGCCGTACGCAACCTCGCGGATGAGGACGTGCTTGAACTTGTAGGCGGTCTCGCCGCGGATCGACGAGCGCGGCTCGTCGAGCACGAACTCCCGCAGGCGGAGGTCGTCGAGCGGCTGCTCGAGGTCCTCCAGCTCCGGCGAGAGCCGCTCGATCGCGCCCCGCCAGAAGACCCGGCCGATCACCGCGGCGCGCTGCAGCAGCGCCTTTGCGTCCGGCGCGAGCCGGTCGATGCGCGCTGCGATCAGCGCCTGGAGGGTGTCGGGGATGCGCCCGATCCCACCGGCGCCGTCCTCGGTGAGCATTCGCACGGTCTCCTCGAGGAAGAGCGGGTTGCCCTCGGTCTTGGCGAGCACGGCCTGGCGATCGTCGGCGCTCAAGTCCTCCTCGCCCGCGAGCGAATCCACGAGCTCCTCGCTGTCGGCCTCGCCGAGCGGCTCGAGCTCGATCGCAGTGGCGCGCACGCGCCCGCCGCCCCAGCCCGGCCGGATGTCGAGCAGCTCGGGCCGCGCCAGCGAGATCACAAGCAGCGGCGCCTCGCGCACCCACGTGACGAGGTGCTCGATCAGCTCGAGCAGCGGCTCCTCGGCCCAGTGGATGTCCTCGAAGACCAGGACGAGCGGCTGCTCCTGCGCGACCCGCTGCGCCCACTCGCGCGCGGCCCAGGCGATCTCCTGCTGGCTGCGCTCGGCCTGTACCGCCTCCAGCACGCCGGAGGCGAGCCCGAGCAGGTCGGCCACGACCTCGTCCTCGCAGAACTGCCGTAGCTTCTCGATCGCGACGTCGAGCGGGTCGTCGTCGACGATCCCGGCCGCGCACTTGACCATCTCGGCGAGCGGCCAGTAGGTCACCCCCTCGCCGTACGGCAGGCAGCGGCCGGACAGCACCGTCGCTCCGTCGAGGGCCTCGCTGAACTCGTTCGCCAGGCGGCTCTTGCCGACGCCCGGCTCGCCGTAGACGGTGAAGAGGTGCGCTCGGCGGTCGCGGAGCGCCCGCTCGTACGTGTTCTCGAGCAGCTCGAGCTCGGCGTCGCGGCCGACGAGCGGAGCCTGCAGCGTGCGCGGGCGGGCCTCGCCGGTGTTCGCAGCGATCACGCGCCACGCCCAGATCTCCCGCCCGAGGCCCTTCAGATCGACCGGGCCGAGGTCCTCGGCCTCCACACGGCCAAGGGTCAGGCGGTGTGCCGCCGGGCCGATCAGGAGCTGCCCCGGCTCTGCGGCCTGCTCCAGCCTTGCGGCGAGGGTCACCGCCTCGCCGGTGGCGAAGGTCGAGTCGGAATCTTCCGCGACGACCTCGCCCGCCTCGACGCCGATCCGCGCTTCGAGCTCGAGCTCGCCGACCTCGTCGAGGATCGCCAGGCCGGCTCGGATCGCGCGCTCGGCGTCGTCCTCGTGCGCCTGCGGGATCCCGAAGGCAGCCATCACGGCGTCGCCGGCGAACTTCTCGACGATTCCGCCGTGCGTGGTGACGCAGTGCGAGACGCGCTCGAAGAACCGCTGCACGCGGCGGCGCACGACCTCGGGGTCGGCGCCCGTCACGAGGGCGGTCGAATCTACGAGGTCCACGAACAGAACCGTGGCCAGCTTGCGTTCCATGCCTGCAGTGTAGAACGAGCTCGCAGGCCGTTTCCTTCCGCCCCCAGTAGCATCCGGGCATGCTCGAGCCGCATGTTTTCAAGGCTTACGACGTGCGCGGGATCTACCCGTCGGAGCTCGACGAGGAGGGCGCGCGGGCGATCGGACGGGCGTTCGTGGAGGTTTTCGAGCCGGAGCGGATCGCGGTCGGCCACGACATGCGCCTCTCCTCTCCGACGATGGCCGAGGCGGTGACTCGAGGCGCCTCGGAGGCCGGCGCCGAGGTGCTCGACCTCGGGCTAGTCGGCACCGAGATGGTCTACTTCGCCGTCGGCGAGCTCGGGCTGGACGGCGGCGTCGCCGTCACCGCCTCGCACAACCCGAAGGAGTACACGGGTTTGAAGATCGTCCGGCGCGGGGCGCTGCCCGTCGGCGGCGAATCGGGCCTGCTTGAGATCCGCGACCGGGCCATGTCCGTTCCAGCCATGTCCCAGGGACAGTCCCTGGGACATGTCCGCCGCTACGACATCTGGCAGCAATACGTCGCCCGCGTCCTCTCGTTCGTGGACATCGACGCGATCAAGCCGCTGAAGATCGTGATCGACGCCGCCAACGGGATGGCCGGCGTGATGCTCCCGCCGGTGCTCGAGCGCCTGCCGCAGCTCGACGTCGTCCGCTACTTCTTCGAGCCCGACGGCACGTTCCCGAACCACGAGCCGAATCCGCTCCTGCCCGAGAACCGCGAGTTCATCACCACGAGGACGCTCGAGGAGCAGGCGGACTTCGGCGTGGCGTTCGACGGCGACGCCGACCGCTGCTTCTTCGTCGACGACTCCGGTGAGTTCGTTCCAGGCGACTTCGCCACGGCGCTATTAGCCGAAGCCGTCCTGGAGAAGGAGCCCGGCGCCAAGATCATCTACGACGTGCGCGCGAGCTGGGCGGTGCCGGAGACGATCGAACGCGCCGGCGGCATCCCACTCGTGAACCGCGTCGGCCACGCGTTCATCAAGCACCGGATGCGCGAGGAGGACGCCACTTTCGGGGGCGAGGTCTCGGGCCACTACTACTTCCGCGACTTCTCGCAGGCCGACTCGGGCGTCCTTCCGTTCCTGCTGATGCTCGAGATCGTCTCGAAGAAGGGGCAACGGCTCTCCGAGATCCTGCGGCCGTTCCGCGAGCGCTACTTCATCACCGGCGAGCTGAACACGCCCGTTCCGGACGTCGCGCTGAAGCTGCAGGAGCTGAAGGAGCGCTTCGGCGGCGAGGGCCGGGTCAGCCACCTGGACGGCATCTCCGTGGACGCCGAGGACTGGCACATGAACGTCCGCCCGTCGAACACCGAGCCGCTCCTGCGCCTCAACCTCGAGGCCCGCACTCCCGAGCTGATGGAGCAAAAGCGCGACGAGGTGCTCGCCGTGATCGGAACGGGAGGCTGATCAGCAGAAGCGATCGGCTACGCTGAAGATGAGCGTGGGGGTCGATCACTCAACGGGAATCGAGATCCGGCATCT
>JBKPHO010000576.1:0-1845 GCA_046729915.1 Actinomycetota bacterium
GTCTCGCCACGCTCCTCGTCGGTCGCGACGAGCTGCTCGAGGAACAGCGGGTTGCCCTCGGCCGTCCGGACGATCCTGGCCGTTTCGAGCGCGTCCGGCTCCCCCGGCACGAGCGCGTGAACGAGCTCTCGTGCGTCCGCCTCGGCGAGAGCCTCCAGCACCACCACCGACCTGCTCCGGTCCCGGACACCCCACGACGGGCGGGTCTCGAGGAACTCCGGCCGTGCGAGGCAGACAACGAAGATAGGCGTTCCGGCCGAGAAGCCGACGAGGTACTCGATCAGGTCGAGGAGCAGCGGCTCGGCCCAGTGGACATCTTCGAAGCCGACGATCAGCGGGCGCGAAGCGGCAGCGGCCTCGAACAGCTTCCGTACCGCCCAGAAGGTCTCCTCCGCCGGCGCGGTCTCGTCCGACAGCCCGACCAGGCCTCGCATGCGCCGCGCGACGAGCTCGGACTCCTCGCCGACACCCATCAGCTCTGTGATGCCCCGGCCGGGATCGTCTCCGGCAAGCTGCCGCACGATTTCGATCAACGGGTGGTAGGTGATTCCCTCCCCGTAGGAGAGGCAGCGGCCGACCGCGATCGTGGCGGAGTCGCCGACCTCCGCAACGAGCTCGCGGGCGATGCGCGTCTTGCCGATTCCGGCAGGGCCGACGATCGTGCACAGCCTGCACGTCCCCTCTTCACGCGTCAGCGCAAAGGCGTCTCGAACCTGGTTGCACTCGCGCTCCCGGCCGACGAACGGTGTACCCGGACGCGCCACGACCGCGTCCCGCGTGGCCAGCTCGAGCAGCCTCCAAGCGTGCACTGGCGCCGCGCGGCCTTTGACCACGAGCGGCCCGAGCGGCTCCGCACGAACGGCGGCTTCGACCAGCCGGTGGGTGCGCTCTCCGAGCAGGATCTCCCACGCCTCCGCCGCCTGCTCGAGCCGCGCCGCGACGTTGACGGAATCGCCTGTGGCGAAGATCTCGCGCCCCGCACCGGCCCCGACGAAGACGTCTCCGGAGTTCACGCCGATCTTGATGCCGAGCTCGATGCCGGTCGAGCTCTTCAGCTCGTCGCGGAGAACCTTGACCGCTTCGCGCAGCTCGACTGCGGCCCGTACCGCTCGCAGCGCATCGTCCTCGTGAAGCTCGGTCAACCCGAAGAACGCGACGACGGCGTCGCCGATGAACTTCTCGATCTCGCCTCCGTGGCGCTCGAGGACCTCCGTTGCGCTCTCGGAGTAGCGCTCCAGGAGCCTGTGCACCGATTCCGGGTCGAGCTGCTCGCCGAGGGCGGTCGAGTCGACCACGTCAGCGAACAACACGGTCGCGGGCCTCCGCGCGCGGATCGGCTCAGGCGGAGACGGCGTGGGAGAGGTGGTGGTCGCGCGCTGCGGTTCGAGTAGCTCGGCCTCGAGCTGGGGATCGTGCGCGAGGATCCGGCGCTCGAGGTCTCGCAACTCTGCGCCGGGGTCCAGCCCGAGCTCGTCAGCGAGGAGCGCGCGGGTCTTGCGGTAGACCTCGAGCGCCTCCGTCTGCCGCCCCGTGGCGTAGAGGGCGCGCATCAGCTGAGCGCAAAGCCGCTCGCGGAAGGGATGTTCCGCGACCAGTGCGCGCAGCTCGGGCACGACTTCCCGCTGACGGCCGCGGCCGAGGTCGGCCTCGAGCCGGTCCTCGAGCACCTGCAGGCGAGACTCGTCCAGCCTCTCGGCCTCGCGGCGCAACGCCTCTGCCGCGATGCCGCCGAGTGCGGGCCCTCGCCAGAGCGCAAGAGCGTCGCGCAGCAACTGCGCCGCGCGCTCCCAGTCGGTCGCGCTCAGCGCCGCCCGGCCATCCTCCGCAAGCCGCTCGAACTGCGTC
>JBKPHO010000577.1:0-5243 GCA_046729915.1 Actinomycetota bacterium
GTCCTCGCGACCGCAGTCGCGCTCACGTGGGCCGGAGCCGCGGGGGCGGTGACGATCGCGCCGCCGTGGTGCGGCACGCCGGAGCCCGACGCCGCCGGCGCGCTCCCCGACGGCACGCACCCCGGCGATCCGCCGGGCAGCTTCCCGCACATCCCCTACTACGCGATCAAGTGCACGCTCGACGCGATCCAGGCGGAGAGCGTCGGCGACCGGATGTCGGTCGAGCGCATCGGCTTCTCGGCTCAGGGCCGCCCCTTGTACTCGATCACGATCAACGCGGTCGAGACCAAGGATCAGCGAAAGGACTTCAAGAACTGGGAGAAGGTCCGCCGCTTCGCGCTCGCCGACCCGGCGAAAGCCCAGAAGGAGCTGGCCAAGTACGCAGGCGAGGTGAAGGTCCCGATCTACATCCAGAGCGGGATCCACGGGAACGAGTACGAAGGCGTCGACGCCTCGATGCTGCTCATCAACCGGCTCGCAACGACGCCCTACGGCGCCGACCCGGAGGTCGACAGCATCCTCGACCACGTGACCCTGGTCTTCAACATCGACCAGAACCCGGACGGGCGCGCGCTTGGCCAGCGAGCCAACGGCTTCAACTTCGACCTCAACCGCGACTTCCTCACGCAGTCCCAGGCCGAGACGAAGGCCTCGGTCGGCGTGATGCAGGAATGGCTGTTCCCGGACATGCTCGACGAGCACGGGTACGTCAACCCAACGCTCGTCGAGGCCACGACGAAGCCCCACAACCCGGGCATCGACTACGACCTCTGGCTGAAGTGGAACCAGCCCCGCACGCTGGCGAACAAGGTGGCGCTTGCGGCCCTCGGGCTGGGGATGCAGCGCCCGGTCAACGACTGGTGCTCGGACGGCGATCTGCCCGGGCCCTCGGGCTGTCCGGACGGACGGCCTCCCGGGCCCGCCGTTGCGGAGGGCTGGGACGACTGGGGCCCCTTCTACACGCCCATGTACAACCAGCTCGTCGGGCTGGACGGCTCGACGGTCGAGATGTGCAACAGCATCGGGACGGGCTGCGGCGCACCCGGCGCCAGCTCCTACCCGGTGGGACGGTTGGCTTCCCGGACCGTTCAGTACACCGTCGATACCTCGACGCTCGCGTACGACATCGCGCACCGGCACGACCTGCTGCACGACATGCTCGAGATCTACCGGCGCGGAGTTGCCGGCGAGCCGCGGCCGCCGTGCTGCCCGCCGCCGTTCGACGTCGAGAACAACTGGATGCGCGACTACCCGACGGCGTACGTGATCCCGCTCGGGCCCGGGCAGCGAAGCGACCCGGAGGCGAACCGCCTCGTCCGCTGGCTGCTGACGAACGGGATCGAGGTCTCCCGGCTGGAAGAGGACACGATCTTCCAGGGCGAGACGTTCGCCGAGGGCTCGTACGTCGTTTGGATGGACCAGCCCCACCGCGGGCTCGCGGAGACCGCGCTCGGGATCGGCGACGACGTCTCGTCGAGGATCGCCCAGCTCTACGCGCCGCCGGGCGCCTGGAGCCACGGCTACCTCTGGGGAGCCGAGGTCGTGGCGATCCGGCTCGGCGCGCAGTTCAACGCGAAGACGCGCCGAATCGACGCACCGCAGCCGCTCGGCGGCGGCGTGGTCGCGGGCGCGGCCGACCGCTACGCGCTCGCTGTCGACTCGCCCACCGCGGTGCGGACGCTGAACGAGCTCGTGGGCGACGGCGTTGCCTCGCAGCTCGCCCTCGCGTCATTCTCGAGCGGAGGACGCATCTACCCGGCCGGCAGCGTCGTCTTCCCGGCCGATGCGGTAACCGCGGCGGCGCTGGACGCCGCAGGAAGGGCCAACGGCGTCTTCTTCCATGGCGTCTCGGCCGGCTCGCTGCCGGCGCTCGACCCGATCGACCGCGTGCCGCGGATCGCCGTCCTGAGCAACGCCGGTGCGGTCGACCAGAACCTCTGGGTGCTGCGCAACCTCGGGTTCACCGCCGACCCGATCGCCACCGGTGCCACGAGCGCGCTCAACGACCCGGGTGCCCCCGATCCGCTCGCGGGCTACGACGTCGTCTTCAACACCTCCGCGTGGCCGGCCGGCACCACGGCCCGCGCCCGGCTGACGGCGTTCTTCGCCGGCCACGGCGGCTACCTCGGCGCCGGGACGAACGGCGCCGTGTTCCTGACCAGCGCGTCCCAGGTCACCGGTCTCACGGCCGCCAGCCGCGGTGGAGCCGGCAGGAGCGGCATCGTCTACTGGGACAACCTCGGCGGCGCAGACAGCCCGATCGTCGGCGCCTACCCGGTCAGGGACACCGCGATCATGGACCCGCCGACCTGGTTCACGTCGACCGGCCCGCTCAGCATCGACGCCCGACTGCCGCTCACGGGCTTCTTCGCGGCCGGGCTCTGGCTGCTCGACGCGCAGTCGGCGACGGCACCCGGCTCGGCCGTGGTCGCGCACGGAACGAACACGGCCGGGACCGCCCGGCTCACCGTCTACGCGATGAACCCGCTCTACCGCGCCGATCCGGAGCGAGAGTGGCCGTCCATCTCGACCGCCGCTTATTGGAGCGATCAATAGGGAAGATCCGAGGGGGGCGGGGCTCGGGCTTCGCCCCCTCGGTAGCATCGCCGCGTGCTGCCCGAGCCGCTCGACCTGCACCACCTCGGGCACGAGCGCGTCATCGGCTGCTACCTGCTGGAGACCGAGGACGGCCTCGCCTTGCAGGACTGCGGGCCCGCAACCGGGGTGCCGGAGCTGAAGGCGCGCCTGGCCGAGCGCGGGCTCGAGCTGCGCGACCTTCGCCACTTGCTCCTCTCTCACATCCACCTCGATCACGCCGGCGCGGCGGGCGTGCTCGTCCGGGAGCACCCGGAGCTGCAGGTGCACGTCTCGGAGGTCGGCGAGCCGCACCTGGTCGACCCGGAGCGGCTCGAGCGAAGCGCGCGGCGCCTCTACGGCGACGACTTCAAGCGGCTCTGGGGCGAGCTCGCGCCCGTTCCGCGCGAGAACGTCCATGCGGTCGGCACCCGCGTGCTCGGGCTCGAGTGCTTTCCCACGCCCGGCCACGCCTGGCACCATGTCTGCTACCTCGACGCTGACGGCACGCTCTACGCCGGAGACGCAGCCGGGGTGCGCATCCAGCCGAGCGCGTTCGTCCTCCCGCCCACGCCGCCGCCGGAGCTCGACCTCGATGCCTGGGAGCACACGATTGACTCGATCCTCGCCCGCAAGCCGCAGCGCCTAGCGCTGATCCACTTCGGCGTCGCTGAAGACATCGAACGGCACCTCGAGGAGCTCCGCCGCCGCTTGGGCGAATGGGCCGAGCGCGTCCGCGACGGCGCCTCGGAGGAGCAGTTCGAGGCGGCGGCCGCCGCCGACCTCGGCACCGACCGAGCGCCCTACGAGCAGGCGATGCCGTTCTGGCAGTCGTACGCCGGCCTGAAGCGCTACTGGGAGAAGCGTGCTGTGGACTAGGCTGGGGCCGCTCGCGGAGCGCGAGTTCCGGATTCTCTTCACCGGCCAGCTCGTCTCGCTGCTCGGGACCGCGGTCGCGCCGATCGCGCTCGCGTTCGGCGTCCTCGACCTCACCGGCTCGCAGACCGACCTCGGCCTTGTCCTCGCCGCGAACTGGGTTCCGCAGCTCGTGCTGATCCTCTTCGGCGGAGTCTTCGCCGACCGGCTGCCGCGCCATCTCGTCATGGTCGGCTCGAACGCCGTCAGCGCCGCGGCGCAGGGCGCGATCGCCCTCCTGCTGCTGACCGGAAGCGCGCAACTGTGGCAGCTGATCGCGCTTCAGGTCGTGCGCGGTGCTGCGTTCTCGTTCTTCTTCCCGGCGTCGCAGGGTCTCGTCCCCCAGACCGTGAGCGCCTCCTCGCTCCAGCAGGCGAACGTCCTGCTCAGCATGTCCAGAAACGCGACGAGCATCCTCGGTGCCGCGCTCGGGGGGGTGCTCGTGGCGGCAGCGGGCCCCGGCTGGGCGCTCGCCTTCGACGCGATCACCTATCTCGCGAGCGCCGTCGTCCTCGCCGCGCTTCAACTCCCGCATCGCGCCGCGAGCGTGAAGGCTCCGAACCTTCTCCGCGAGCTCGCCGAAGGCTGGACCGAGTTCGTGTCGCGCCGCTGGCTCTGGACGATCGTCGTCGCGGCCGGCGTGGGCAACATGGCCTGGATGGGAGGATCGGCGGTGTACGGCCCGCTCGTCGCGAAGCTCTCCCTCGGCGGGGCCGCGGCCTGGGGCGCAATCGTGGCCGCGGAGGGTACCGGGCTGCTCCTCGGCGGCCTGGTGCTGCTCCGATACCGGCCGCAACGGCCGCTCTTCGTGGGCACGGCGGCGCTCGCCACCACCGCAGTGCCACTGGCGTTCCTCGGCAGCCTCCGCTCCACCGCGGCGATCGCCGCCGCCTTCCTCGCTTCCGGGATCGCGCTCGAGCTCTTCAACACCTCCTGGGCGACGGTTCTCCAGCAGCAGGTGCCGCTCGACAAGCTGTCGCGCGTCTCTTCCTACGACGCGCTTGGCTCCTTCGTGTTCATCCCGCTCGGGCTCACGCTCGCCGGCCCGGTGGCCGACCTGATCGGCCTGACCCACGCCCTCTGGCTGGCCGCGGCGGTCGTCTCCGGCTCGATGCTCTCCGCCCTCGCTGTGCGCGACGTGCGAGAGCTGCGGCGGAAGGACGACGCGCTGCCGCCGGAGTCGGCAGTCGAGGCGGCAGCCTGATGCACCCTGCCGAGCTCGGCGAGCTCGAGGCCTTCCGCGACCTGTACGCCTGCTGCGGAGCTTCCTTCGTGGCTTACGAAGCGCGGTTTCAGCTCCGGCTACGGCTGGACGAAGTTCAGCCGCCTGGTGGACGACGTGCCGGAGCCGCCAACAGCCCTGCCCGTGGCGGGGGGAGCGCTCTACGTCAGCGGCGCCGCCGGCTGCGAGGCCGTCGTCACCGAGACCGGCAAGCCTCGGGACGGGGAGCCGGGAGCCCGTACCGCAACATCGTCCGCGCCGGCTTCGAGGCGCAATACGTGCAAGCGAATTACCTCAGCTCCCCCGAGGCCGACACCTCGGGAGCCGCGTGATGAGCTTACGCGAAGATCTCGGCGACGGCCGAGAACGCCGCGATCAGGCTGTCGGAGAGCACCGTCAGACTGGCGGCGACCACGAGCGTGATCAGCGCCAAGACGACCCCGTACTCGGCCATCGTCTGGCCGCGTGGCTCATCGAAACGAGCACCGAGCTTCCCCATGCGTGACTCCTTTGATCGCGGCAAGAGTCAGAG
>JBKPHO010000578.1:0-6969 GCA_046729915.1 Actinomycetota bacterium
TGGTTCGGGACCGGCGGTGGCACGCAGGCGCGCGTGTTCCGCTCGGACGACGGTGGCGTCTCATGGACCGTTGCGCCGACGCCGATGAACAGCGGGCCGACCGCCGGCATCTTCGCGCTCGCGTTCCGCGGCCAGCAGCACGGGCTCGCGGTCGGCGGCGACTTCCTGGCCGAGACCGCGTCACCCGACAACTTCGCTCGCACGAGCGATGGAGGCGCGAGCTGGGCGCTGCTCCCCGGCGCTCCGGCCGAGTACCGGTCGGGAGCAACCTGGGTCAACGGCAACACCGCGATCGCGGTCGGCCCGTCGGGGAGCGACGTCAGCACCGACGCGGGGACAACCTGGCAGCGCTTCGACGACGGCAGCCTCAACACCGTCGACTGCGCCAGCCAGACCGCCTGCTGGGCCTCGGGCGCAAACGGCCGCGTCGCCTATCTCGTCAGAACGCGCTAGGCCGCCAGCGCTCGACCACCTCGATCCGGTAGCCGCCGGGATTGCGCTTCAAAGTAGAACAATCGCGAGCTGACCGGCATCCAGCTCGACAGGAATGTGGACGATGCTTTCCCTGCGCATCGCGCTAGTGCTCACCATGATGTTGGCGGTCGCATCCGGTTGCTCGGGAAAGCACAACGCGAGAACGACGCGAGTCGCTGACCCGCCACTCATTGTTCCGTGGAACAGGGTTGGCGACATCTCGCTCGGCGAGCCCAAGAGGCGTGTGGAGAGGGAGTACGGCCTGGCAGGACATGGCTATCACCTGCTCGTTGCCAATCAAGGCATCGTCCAGGGCTACTACCGCCTACACGGCGATCGGGTGTACGTCGAGTTCCAGGACGGCCGCGTCAACGAAATCGGGTTCTCGACGCGTTACTACCGGACAAAGCGCGGCTTCGGCGTCGGCAGCAGGATCCCGTTCGGCCCGTGTTATCGGACGGCAGCAAAGCGCTGCGAGCATCGCTGGCAGGGCTTCATCTGGAACGCTTGGGTTAAGGAAAAGCCTTGCCAGTGCTGGGTGAAGGTCGGCAAGGCCCACGTTCGCTCCGGGCAACGGTCGACAACTTCGAAAAGCCGTGGTTCGTGATCGACGCGCACCGCGGTCGCGTCACGGGCTTCTACTTCGCGCTGAAGTTCGTCGATTAGCGGTCGATCAACTCGATCCGGTAGCCGTCTAGTTAGTTGTTAACGTTGATGTTAGACGCGCGGTCGTGGAAGACCGCTTCCAGATTCGTCCCGGCCGGATCGAAGACGTAGGCCCCGTAGTAGCCGGGGTGGTAGCGCGGCCTCTCCCCCGGCCCTCCATGGTCACGACCGCCGGCCGCGAGTGCGGCCTTGTAGAACTCGTCGACGATCTCCTGGTCTCCGACGCCGATCGCGAGGTGCAGATTGCGCGTCGGGGGACCTTCCACGAACGTGAAGCTGCCAGCCTCGGCCACCAGGCCGAAACGCTCACCGAGGTCTCGCGCTTTCAGGCCGACCGTAGGTGCGATGGCGCTGTAGAAGCGCTTGATCGGCTGGAGCTCCGCGACGCGAACCCAGAGGTGGTCGATGAGCCCGGTCGATCGCTCGCGCGCCCCACCATGGGTGACGGCCTCGACGCTGTTGCCTTGGCCGTCGAGAATGAACGCCCCGTAGTAGTCCGGGCGGTACTGCGGTCTCGCTCCCGGCGCGCCATCGCTCCGATAGCCGGCGTCGATCATTCCCCGCCACCAGCTCTCGACGAGCTCATCCGAGTCTGCGGTGAAGGCGATGTGCAGCCCCTCTGTCGGCGGACGCTCTGCGTCTGCCTCGGAAATCGAGAAGTCGCCCCACTCGAGAAAGACGTCACCCTCATGCCGGGGGCGACCGAACTTGACGAGGTCGAAGGCGCGCTCGTAGAAGGCGCTCATCGCGGCGAGATCGTCGACGCGGATTGTGACGTGGTCGATCGTGCCCATCGACTTACCCCTAGCACGGTGGCGCGATGAGTCGCCAGCGTACGGCGGATGCTTACATCCGGGTCAGCCGCCGCGCCGGCCGCGAGGGCGAGTCCTTCATCTCGCCCGAGACGCAGCGGAAGAAGATCGCCGACTGGGCCAAGCTGCACGAGGTCGAAATCCTCGAGTGGTGGGAGGAGATCGACCAGTCGGGCGCCAAGCTCGAGCGGCCGCTCTTCCAGCAGGCCCTCGCGCGCTGCGAGGCGGGCGAGACGGGCGGGATCGTGGTGGCCAAGCTCGACCGCTTCGCCCGCTCGGCCGTCGATGCCCTGACGTCGATCCGCAGGCTGACCGACGCGGGCGCTCGGTTCGTCTCGGTCGAGGACAACTTCGCCGGCTCAACCCCGATGGGCCGCTTCGCGATCGGCATCCTCACCCTGATCGCCGAGCTCGAGCTGGAGCGGATCAAAAGCGGCTGGGAGGCGGCGGTAAGCGAGGCGGTCGGGCGCGGCATTCACATCTCGGCGCGGCCGCCGACCGGCTATCGGCGCGATGAGGACGGTCGGCTGCTGCGCGATGAGCCTGCCGCCTCCTTCGTTGCCGAGGCCTTCCGCAGCGGGCAACAGGCGTCTCCTGGGCGGAGCTTGCCCACTTCCTCGAAGCGAATGAGGTCTACCCGCCGAGCGGAAACAAGCACTGGTCGAAGCTCGGCGTCGCCGGGCTGATCAAGAACCCGGTTTACCTCGGCCAGTCCCGCAGCGGCAAGGTGGTAAACGACCAGGCGCACGAGCCGCTGGTGAAACGGGCCGAGTTCGATGCCGCCCAATCGGTGAAGAAGTCGCTCTTCAAGCAGCACGACGGTTCGCTCGCCTCACAGGCGGCGCTCGGTGGGCTTGCCCGCTGCGGCGGATGCGGGCACACGCTCAAGATCACGGGTAACACCGACAGGAAGAGCGGCGCGCGCTACCCGGTCTACTACTGCACCGGGCGCTACGCGAGCGGCCTGTGTCCGGCGCGGGCGAACGCGCGCGCCTCGCTCCTTGATCAGTACGTGGAGGCGCAGGTTTTCAATGCGCTACAGGCAGAGGGCGGTCTCCTCGCGCAGGCGGTCGCGGCCTCGGAGCAGATCGAGGCCGCCGCCCGTGCGCTGTCAGACGCCGAGCACGAGCTCGACCTGTTCGTGAACAACCCCAAGCTGCTCTCGCTGCTCGGTGAGCCGAAGTTCGTGGAGGGAGTCGAGGTGCGCCAGCGAGCTCTCGATGAGGCGCGAGCGAAGCTCGCCGAGGTCCGCTCGCAGTCTGCTTTGGCGGATGAGCTCGGCGACGGCAATCTCCTGCGCGCCTGGCCGAGCTTGAGCGTCCAAGAGCACCGGCGCCTGATGCACGGGCTACTCGAGCGGGTCGTTGTCACCCGTGCCGACAAGCGTGGCCGCCACGCGCGCCCGATTGGCGAGCGAACGCAAATCATCCTCCGCGGAGGTGCAGTGCTCGAACCCTCCGCCGAAGCGCTCGACTAGCTGCCGGCCCGCTCGACCAGCTCGATCCGATACGAATCCAGCAACCGCACGGTTGCAAGTTTATCCGCGCCGCTCGATGAGCTCGACCCGGTACGAGTCAGGATCTCTAACGAAAGCAGAGCCGCGACCCGCCCCTGTGAGCGGGGGCGGCGCGCGCTCAGGCCTTCGGGCACGGCGAGAGCAGAACGCTATGACAAGGCGTGGCGATCTCCGGCCGACTTCTCCGGGGAGGAGGATCGGTGGGCGCTCACGGAAGTGGTCGTCACGCCAATCCTCGTGCCCGCAAGCTGGCGCCGACTTCCCGATCTTTCGAGCAGAGGATGCATGAGAAGGATCTCGCCCGCCCGCGACGTCCAGCTGGACGAGGCAGAGAGAGCAGAGCTCCTGCCGGTCATGGATGCGGCCGTCGCCGCCGCCCGACTGACAAGTGAGCTGCGCTCGCTGCAGATGGCGCGTCGAGCCGAACGCCGGCCCGGCGAGGCTGGCGACCACTAGACGGCCCCCGCCTTCGACGCTGCCGGGCCTCGCTCGGGCCGTACCCTCCCGTAGGCGAGGATGCGCCCCGGGGTGTAGAAGTGCGGCCGTGGTCAGCGGCTACCGCTACCGCATCCACTTCGAGGACGGCCGTGACGTGACGACGAACTACGTCGGTAAGGTCCTGCAGGTCGGCGACCACATCACCCTCGAAGGCCGGCACTGGGTCATCACCGATGCCAAGGTGCTGCGCGAGCGGGAGATGGACTTCGAGATCCACGTCCGCCCCGCCGAGCGGGAATAGGCCCCTTTGTCTGCTCTGAGAAGTACTACTTCAACGGGGGCATGGCCTTCACCCGCTGGCACGGCAGCGTCCAAGCTTCGACCACAGAGCTCCCACGCGTGCCGCCCAGAGGGCTCCACGAACAGCACGATGGCCCCTTCGCGGCTCCCTCGAAAATGGCGGTTTTGCAGGGGAAAAGGCTACAGGGTCCATGATTCACGCCCTTTGGGGGCAGCGATGGACTCGTCTGCCTCGGACTTCGCGTCGGTCCCTCGCTTCAACGGGCCGGACGGCAAGCCGGACGCCCTGGGCGCAGCAATGCGCGCCCGCGCCGGCCCAAGAGCCCGGCGCGGGCGATAGGTCGTGGTAGCCGGCTTTACGGGCCAGAGTTCTTGAGCGCGCCCGAGACGCACTTGCCGAACGCGTTCGACTTGTTCGCGTTCGTGCCGTACTTGGCCTTGAAGGCCGCAGGGTCAGCCTTGCGCTCGGCCCAGCAGGCCTTGGCCGCCTTGACGGTCGCCTGCACCTGCTGGGCGGCCGCCGCCTTGGCTTTGCCAGAGACGCAGTTCCCGAAGGCGTTGGCGTGCTTCTTGCCGCTGCCGTACTTGGCTGCGAAGGCAGCCCGGTCAGCGGCACGCTCGGCACGGCACTGCGCCGCCGCGTTCGCCTGGTTCTTCGCGTTCTGCTGCGCGAGCTTGGAGACGCACTTGCCGAATGCGTTCGAGCGATTGGCGTTGGTGCCGTAGAGCAGCTTGAAGGCCGGCACGCCCATGGCCGTGCGTTCGGTCGAGCACTGCTTGACCGCGGCGGCCCGGTCGGCCGGGCTGGGTGGAGTGCCCGCGACGGCGGAGGCGGTGATCGCCAGCAGCGCCGTCGCAAACAAGAAGACAAGTTTCTGCAACGGGGTTCCTCCTTTGTTGTCAGAGAAGACTTTGATGTCAGAGAAGATCCCCTGCATTTGCGGCCCTTGCGACCTGCGCGTCCCTCGAACGAGGGATTCGTAAGGATGGAAGCGGCGTCGCCTCCCTCTCACGAGCCGGGCCGCTTAGACTGCTGCCCCGTGAGCGCCGAGAGCGTCGCCCTAGTCCCGCAGTGCGCCGAGTGCGGCGCGATCTGGCTAGCTTCCGACGCGCGCCGTTGGATGGTTTGGTGGACTGATGACGAGCTGTCGGAGCTCCCCATCTACTACCCGGAGACCGACCGGGACCTGGCCGGCGACTAACCCCGGGGCACGTATTGAGGCGCCCGTCATGTTTCTGAACATCCTCGTCGCCATCGACGGCTCGCCGTCCTCGCAGCGAGCGCTTGAGCACGCGATCGACCTCGCCCGGGCGGGCAATGCCAAGCTCACGCTGATGACGGTTGCCCCGCCAGTGTCGAGCTACGTGCCGTTGGCCAGGATGAGCAGCCCTGAGGCGATGGCGGCGGAGCTTGACAAGTGGGCCGCAGACGTGCTCGACAAGGCAGCTCAAACTGTCCCTGAGGATGTCATCGCGCACACCGTGCGGGGCAGCGGCCACGCGGGGCCCGAGATCCTTAAAGAGCTCAGACGTGGAGGCTACGACCTGATCGTTCTCGGCACTCGGGGCCGCGGACGTGCGCAGGAAGGCCTGTTCGGGAGCGTGAACGGCTACCTCCACTTCCACGCGCGGACGCCGATTCTCTCGGTGCCGGACGAGCACGCCGAATAAGCCGTTAGGCCTGGGCCGGACCGCCGTCCATCCTCAGACCCGCAGCATCAGCCGAAGCGTGGACGGTTGCGACGCTCGCTGCGTGGGTGGGAGTGATCGATGCGGCGCACGAACGGCGTCATTGTGAAGACAGCGCATCGTCGCGTTCTTCGAGGTAGGAGCAGCAACCACCGCGCAACGACAGGAGGACGCCCGGCGCGGATCCTTGCCGGCGATCAGCATCGTCAGGTCGAGTGCGTCGCTGAGACTGAGCGGCGGTAGTCGCCTCGGCAACGGCCAGGTGCCTCTCTCGAGCGCTCGGCGGAAGATCGTGTAGGGGTGGCCCTGCGAGGTCGACGTTTCTCCTCCCCGGGGCCGAGACGGCTTCTCGAGTTTAGGCCAGACGGCCCCTGAATGACGCACGGAGGGCCTGCAATGCCTCAGACGAGAGAAGTAAGTACTGCCTCAACGGGGGCATGACTCCGCCCCACCCACTCCGCGCTCTCTAGACGGCGCGGCGAGGCCCAGCTGCTGGGGTCCATGATCGGCCTCGCGGCACCCATTGCGGCACCCTCAGAAAGTGCCGCTTTGCAGGAGAAACAGCCTAGAGCGCCGGGGGCCGACGCCTTTGGGGGCCGAAATGAGGTCGTCCGCCTGTTCGACGTCCGGGTGACCGCGGGCGGCCCGGGCGTCGGCACGCTGCAGTTGACCCTACTGACGCCGTTCGTGTTCCCCCTACCGACGGAACACGTCCTCAACGGTCAGATCAGCATCCACTAGCGCCGGCATCTCCTCGCCCAGCCGAAGTGGCTGGGCGAGGAGAGCCCGAGGTGTGTAACCCGAGGCGCAGTCAACTCGCTCCCCAGTACTTCCGCGCCCTTCTCCCAAACCCTCCGGGCGACGATCCGTCCAGTCGCCCGCGCATCCGCGCCCCACTGATACTCAGTCACCTACAGAGTGGCGATTACCCCCGACTGCGCTCTTGGGACAGTACGCTCGCCCAAGCCTTTAGTGCCTATGCCACGGGGGCGAAGAAGTCGATAAGCAGTTGGTTGACGCGCTCAGCCTCGTCGTGATGGACCCAGTGCGACGCGTCGGGCAGGCGCTCGACGC
>JBKPHO010000579.1:0-39253 GCA_046729915.1 Actinomycetota bacterium
GTCCTTTCAGACGAAGGGGGGCGCCTGATGGGCCGCTTCGACGAGATCTACCGGCACTCGTTGGACGATCCGGAAGAGTTCTGGGCCGAGGCTGCCGCCGAGATCGACTGGGACGAGCCTTGGGAGCGGGTGCTCGACGACTCGCGGGCGCCGTTCTACCGGTGGTTTGCCGGCGGACGCCTCAACAGCTGCCACAACGCCCTCGACCGTCATGTCGACGGCGGTCGGTCCGATCAGCCGGCCCTGATCTACGACTCGCCGGTGACCGGGACGACCGCGACCTTCACCTACAGAGAGCTGCGCGACGCGGTTGCCCGTTTCGCGGGAGCGCTCGTGGCCGAGGGCGTCGGGCGCGGCGACCGCGTCATCGTCTACATGCCGATGGTGCCAGAGGCCGTGATCGCGATGCTCTCCTGCGCGCGGATCGGCGCCGTTCACTCGGTCGTGTTCGGCGGCTTCGCCGCACACGAGCTCGCAAGCCGCATCGAGGACGCGAAGCCGAAGGTCGTCGTCTCGGCGTCCTGCGGGATCGAGCCGTCGGGGCTGGTCCCCTACAAGCCGCTGCTCGACGCGGCGATCGGGATGGTCGAGTCGAAGCCGGAGCGCTGCCTCATCCGCCAGCGTTCGATGCTCGAGTGCCAGCTCGACCCCCAGCGAGACCTCGACTGGGAGGAAGCGGTCGCGGGCGCCGAGCCGGCCGGCTGCACCCCGGTCGAGGCCACCGATCCGCTCTACATCCTCTACACCTCGGGAACGACCGGGCAGCCGAAAGGGATCGTGCGCGACAACGGCGGGCACGCCGTCGCGCTGGAGTGGACGATGAAGCACATCTACGACGTCGAGCCCGGCGAGGTGTACTGGGCGGCGTCGGACGTCGGCTGGGTGGTGGGCCACTCCTACATCGCCTACGGCCCTCTTTTCCACGGCTGTACGACCGTCCTCTACGAGGGCAAGCCGGTCGGCACCCCCGACGCGGGCGCCTTCTGGCGAGTCATCTCCGAGCACGGCGTTTGCGCGCTCTTCACCGCGCCGACCGCCTTCCGCGCGATCCGCCAGCAGGATCCCGAGGGCAGCCACATCGGCCGCCACGACCTCACGCGCTTTCGCGCGCTCTTCCTCGCAGGCGAGCGCTGCGATCCCGAGACGCTCGGCTGGGCGCAGGAGAAGCTCGGGGTGCCGGTGATCGACCACTGGTGGCAGACGGAGACCGGCTGGCCGATCGCGGCCAACTGCCTCGGCATCGAGCAGCTGCCCGTCGTACCGGGATCGCCGACTCGCGCCGTGCCGGGTTGGGACGTGCGCGTGATGGACGAGCGCGCCGAGGAGCTTCCGCGTGGGGAGATCGGCGCGCTGGTGGTGAAGCTGCCGATGCCGCCCGGCTCCTCACCGACGCTCTGGAACGCGGACGAGCGCTTCCGGGAGGTCTACCTTTCCGCCTTCCCGGGCTACTACCAGACCGCCGACGCCGGCTATCTCGACGACCAGGACTACCTCTTCGTCATGTCCCGTACCGACGACATCATCAACGTCGCCGGCCATCGCCTGTCGACGGGGGCGATCGAGGAGGTCCTCGCGGCGCATCCGGACGTGGCGGAGACGGCGGTGATCGGCGTCGCGGACGAGCTGAAAGGGCAGCTGCCGGTCGGCTTCCTCGTCCTGAAGTCAGGCAGGGAGCGTGCGCACGCCGAGATCGTGGCGGAGGTCGTGCAGCTGGTGCGCGAGCGGATCGGTCCCGTCGCGTCGTTCAAGGCTGCCGTCGTGGTCGACCGCCTGCCGAAGACCCGCTCCGGAAAGATCCTGCGCGGAACGATGCGCCGAATCGCGGACGGCGAGGAGTACACGACCCCGGCCACGATCGACGACCCGGTCACGCTCGACGAGATGGGCGACGCGCTTCGCGGGATCGGCTACGCACGGCCGATGGCCGCGACCACGCACGACGCCTGAGCTGCGAGAGTCCTACGGATACGCTCACGCGCATGCGTGGGCTGCTGCTCTATGGCGACACGGAGCGTTCGGCCGCGCTGCGCCACGAGATCCCGATCGCGATCATCGATCCACTGCTGTTCGCGGAGGTCGATGGGCGGCAGTACGTGCTGACAACCCGCCTCGAGCGCGTGCGGGTAGAGCAGGCCCTGCCCGAGGCCGAGGTGCTCGACTACTTCGCGCTCGGCTACAAGGAGCTGGTCGAACGCGGGATGTCGGTCGCAGAGGCAGGGCGGGAGGTCGAGGCTCGTGCGGTGCGCGAGATCGGCATCGATGACGCGGTCGTCCCCGGCGACTTCCCGCTGGCGCTCGGCGACCGCCTGCGGGAGGACGGGGTCGTCCTCACAGTCGACGAGGCCGCAATCGAGCTCCGGCGGCGGGCGAAAACGCCGGCGGAGCTCGACGGCATCCGCGCTGCGCAGCTGGCGGCCGAGGCAGGGATGACTGCGGCGTGCGAGCTGCTCGCGCAGGCCGCCCCGGCCGCGGACGGCCACCTCGAGCTTGACGGGAAGCCGCTCCTGGCCGACGACGTCCGCGCGGCGCTGCGCGCCGCGTGCGCGGAGCGCGGGGCGCCGTGCCCGCCCGACGTGATCGTCGCGTCCGTATGGCAAGGGACTGGGCACGAGCCGGGCAGCGGGCCGCTCCCGGCCGGCCTGCCGATCCACATCGACCTCTGGCCGCGCCACGAGGAAAGCGCCTGCTGGGCCGACATGGCACGAACCTTCGTCGTGGGCGATCCCGCAACCGAGCACGCCGACCTGATCGCCGAGCAGGCGCGGCTCGTGCGGAGCGCGCTCGAGCAGGCGCAGGCGGCCGTCCGCCCAGGCATCACCGGACGCCAGCTCTTCGACGCCGCCTGTGACTCGTTCGAGGCGGCCGGTTGGGCGACACAGCGAACCGCGGACGCGGACGAGGAGGATGGCTTTCAGTACTCACTCGGGCACGGAGTCGGCCTCGAGGTGCACGAGGGTCCGTCGCTCGGCCTCGCGGGGCACGAGCCGCTGGTCGCAGGCGACGTGCTCGCAATCGAGCCCGGACTCTGGGACGGGAGGGTCGGCGGAGTGACCTTCGAGGACCTCGTCCTGGTGACCGAAACCGGGTGTGAGCTGCTCACACGGTTTCCGTACGACCTCACGCCGCCGCGTTAAGCAAAGAGCCCTTCAGCGCACGACCCGCTCGAGGCCGGCGGTGCGCCGGATCCGTTCGAGCGCCCGGTCGAATGCCTCGTCGAGCGCGCGTGAGCGGCGGACGCCCGGCTCCAGGTGGAACGCCTTGACGAGGAGCGCGCCGTTGCGGCGCTCGGACTTCAGATCCGCGCGCCCGACGATCCGGTCGCGCCAGAGGAAGGGGAGGACGTAGTAGCCGTAGCGGCGCTGCGGCGCGGGCTTGTACATCTCGATCACGTGCTCGAAGCCAAGCACGCGCGTCGCGAACTGATAGCCCCAGAGCAGGTTGTCGAACGGCGAGAGGAGGAGGGCTGTGCTGGGCCTTGGCCGGTCCAGCTCGACCCCCGCCTCGACGACGACCGGCGCGCGGCCGTCCTCGACGGCGAGCCGCTCGAGCTTCCCTTCGGCGAGGAGGGAGTCGACGTACGGCCGCGGGGCCTTTGCACCTCCCAGAAAATTCCAGATCGGCCTCACGTGCTCCGCGATCGCGAACTCGGTCAGCGCACCTCGTGCCCGCACGGCCTTCACGACCAGTGCTTTGATCGCCTCCTGTTCCGAGGGGATCGGAGCGTCGAGCACCTCGCCGGGGAGCACGCGTTCGGGCAGGTCGTAGCGACGCTGGAAGTTCAGCCGATCGGCGACCACGAGCTCGCCGGCCGCGAACAGCGCGTCCAGCATCTGCTTCGCCGGCTTCCAGCTCCACATCGTCTCCGACGACGTCCCCACCCTGTGCGGCGAGGGGTCGCGCTTGCCGGCGAAGTCACGCGATCCGAGCGCCCCGCGCTCGCGAATCTCCGCGAGCACCCGCTCCGCGAGGCCCGGGTACCGCCCCGTGACGTCGCCGTGCCAAGGAACCCCGTCGCGCATGCGTTTGCGCGCCCAGGCGAAGAGCGGCCAGTCCTCTGCGGGGAGGAGGCACAGCGCGTGCGCCCAGTATTCGATGACGCGTCCTTGGCGCAGGAGCTCCGGGACCGCGCCGGGCGGATAAACGCCGGCGCAGGAGGCGATCGCGACCCGGTGGCTCCGCTCGACGGTCGAGATCGTGTCGAGCTGGACGCACGACGCCCGCCGGATCGCAGACTCCACCTCCTCGGCGCCGGCACGGCGGGGACGAGGCACGTAACCCTGAGCCGTCACGAGGAGCCGGCGGAGCGCCGTGAGCGAGATCGTGCGCTCCGGGTTGGTCAACCGGCGACCGTCGAGGTCTTGCGCGCCGGGTTGAAGAACGGCAGCTCCACCACCGTCGCCGCCGTCCGGCTACGACGAGCCTCCACCGTCCACTCGACCTCGATCGTCGTGCCGAGCCCGCTCTGGTCTGCGCCGACCGAGGCCAGCGCCACCACCTTCTTCAGGGTGGGACTCCACGTCGTGCTCGTGGCCTTGCCGATCTGGCGACCCCGCGCGTAGAGAGGAACAGGTGCGCGCGAGGCCGCCGGCTCAAACATCGGTGTCAAGCCCTTCGCTAGGTACAGCTCCTCCAGGGGCTCCCAGTCGAGCTCCAGCCCGACGAGCCTCCGCGGCGGTCCGCCACGCTCCTGTTCTCGTTCGAGCGCACGACGACCGACGAAATCCGCCTGCTTCTCGAAGTCGACGAACCTGCCCAGGATGCCCAGCTCGAAGGGCGTGAACGACTGCTCAGGAATCAGCGCTCGCCGTACGGAGTCGAAGTCCACCTCGATGAGGATCAGTCCTGCCTCGATCCGCGCGACGTCGAGGGCGAGCATGCCGGCGGGCCGTGTGCCGAAGGCGCTTCCGGCACGCATGAAGGCGTCCCAGAGCTCTACCGCGTCAGGGCTCTCGACCCACACCTCGTAGCCGAGGTCACCTGTGTAGCCCGTCCGGGAGACGTCGACGGGGATCGGCCCGACCTGCGCGGCCCGCCGGCCGAAGTACTTGAGGTCTCCCCACGACGCCTCGGTGGTCGCCTCGAGCACGTCGCGGCTCAACGGCCCCTGTACGGCCAGCGCGGACACGCGTTCGCTCATGTCCTCGATCTCGACGTCCAGGCCGCGGGCGTTCATCCTGAACCAGCGCAGCGACGGATCGGCCGCAGTCCAGCGGTAGGTTCGCTCGTCTAGGCGGGCGACCGTCCCGTCGTCGACCACACGGCCCTCCTCGTTGCACCAGGACGTGTAGTAGACGCGGCCGACGGGGAGCTCGGTCGCGTCCCGCGTGATCACGCGGTCGACGAGCCGCGTGGCGTCCGGGCCAGAGACGAGATACTTGTAGAGGGGAGAGACGTCGATGAGCGCCGCCGCCTCCCGAATGGCGTTGTACTCGATCTCGTGGGAATCGTGGTACGCGCTCGCGGCTAGATAGCCCGACCATTCCCGCCACTGCAGCTTGCGGTTGAGCGGCGCGGTGCGGGGATAGAACGCGGTTCCGACGGACACCGCGAGCGATTCTCGCAGAGGCGGATCGTGCGAGACTGCGGCGAGGCTACGACTTCGGGATCTGCTTCTCGGGGTCGACGAAGGGCAGCGGCGAGATCGTCGCTTCCCTGACGCCATCGGGCGTTTCCACCGTGAGACGCGTCCCGAGCTCGGTGTGGGCGATCGGCAGCCATGCGTAGCCGATGTTCTTCTCCAGGCGGGGCGAGTAGACGGCGGACGTCACCCTTCCGCTCGCGCCGTCTGCCGAGACCGGCCACGTCGTCGCATTCATCTCCAGTCGGTCGCCTTCGATCTCGATCCCGACGATCTTCTGCTTCACCCCCTCCTCGCGGATCCTCGCGAGCGCTTCCCGGGCAATGAAATCGGCCTCGGTATCCAGGTCGACGAGCCGGTCCAGCCCCAGCTCGAAGGGATTGTTCGCGTAGGTCATGTCGGCGCCCCAGTTGAAGATGCCTCCCTCGATCCGGCGGATGTCCACCGGTCCGGTCGGACGAATCTCGTACGGGTGCCCCACCTCGATGATCCGTTCCCACAGATCCGTTCCGCGGGAAGAATCGAGCAGATAGATCTCGTACCCGACCTCCGAGGTCCATCCGGTGCGGGTGAGAATGAGCGGGATGCCGTCGAGCTCGAGACGGCGAAAGTGGTAGTAGCGGAGGTCGAGGACATCCTCGCCGAACAGGTCGCGCATGACGTCCTTCGACTTCGGCCCTTGGATCTGCAGCGGTTCCGCCTCGGCCTCCGAGAGCTGGACGTTCATCTCTGCGTACGCAGCCAGCCCCTTCGCGTACTGGAGCACGTCGCTGTCCGCGAGCGCGAACCAGAACGTGTTCTCGTCGAGACGGAGCATCACCGGGTCGTTCAGGATCCCGCCGTCGGGGGCTGTGATCAGCACATACTTGGCCTGGCCGACCGCGCACGCGCTGAGGTCGCGGCAGGTGAGGAGCTGCGCGAAGCGGAAGCCGTCGGCCCCGGTTACCTCCACGTTCCGTTCCACGGCCACGTCCCAGAGGGTTACGTGGTTCAGCAGGTGCCAGTACTCCTCCTCGAAGTCGTCGAAGTTGGTCGGGAACAGCGTGTGGTTGTAGACGGTGAAACCCTTCGGGCCGTAGCGCTGCGTCGCCTCGAAGAAGGAGCTGCGCCGCAACCGCGCTCCCCGTTGCACCAACGACATGTCGAAGGGTTTGGGCATGGTCGAGACGTCGTTCATCGGCCCTCCTTCCCGTACCGACGCCGAGCATCGGCCTCAACGAGACGTGCGTGTGCTCCAGACGATCGCGGCAACTATAGTCGGGCAGCTCCGGCGAGCGCACCGGGCCGCGCCGCGGTTAGTGTCGCCGCTGATGTCAACTTCCAACACGTCCGATCGTTGTGCGTACGACGCCGTGGTCATCGGCGGCGGCCACAACGGGTTGGTGGCCGCGGCGTACCTGGCGCGGGCCGGCCTCAAGGTCGTGGTGCTCGAACGGCGCCACGTCCTCGGCGGCGCAGCCGTGACCGAGGAGGTGTTCCCGGGCTTCCGGTTCAGCGTCGCGTCGTACGTCGTTTCCCTGCTCCGCCCCGAGATCGTCCGGGAACTGGAGCTGGCGAAGCACGGACTCGAGATCCTGCCGCTCGACGGGACGTTCACGCCGCTCGAGGAGGACTACGTGTGGCGGGTGAACGACCACGGCCGCACGTTGCGCGAGCTTCGGCGTTGGTCGCCAAGCGACGCCGAGGCCTACGACGAGTACAGCCGCTTGATGTTCGAGATGGCGAGGTTCGTCAAGCCAATCTTGTCCATGGCGCCGCCGGACCCCGGCCGGCCCGATCCCCGCGCATGGCTTCCCGTCGCGCGTCTCGCCCGCGACTTCAACGGCCTTTCCCTGGAGCAGCGCTCGGTACTCATCCAGCTCATGACCATGAGCGCCGCCGACTTCCTCGACCAGTGGTTCGAGACCGACCCGCTCAAGGCGACGATGAGCGCCTCGGGGATCATCGGGACGTTCCAGGGGATCCGCTCCCCGGGAACCGCCTACGTCCTCCTGCACCACTACATGGGCGAGATCGACGGCGTCCTGCGAGCCTGGGGAATACCGAGGGGAGGAACAGGCGCGGTCAGCGAGGCGATCGCAGACGCAGCTCGGTCGCTGGGCGTCGAGATCCGGACCGAGACTCCCGTCGAGCGCATCCTGACCCGGGGCGACGAAGTGACCGGCGCTGTCACCAGCTCGGGCGACGAGGTGACGGGGCGAGTGACCTTGTCGAGCCTGGACCCGCACCAGACGTTCGTCCGGCTCGTCCAGCCCGGCGTCCTCGACACGTCGTTCCTCGAGGAGATCGGGCGCTACCGATACCGCGGCTCCAGCGGGAAGGTGAACCTGGCGCTGGACGGGCTTCCCGAATTCACGTGCCTGCCCGGCGAAGGTGACCATCTGCGGGGCGCCATCAGCTTCAGCCCCAGCATCGACTACATGGAGCTGGCCTACGACGACGCGAAGTCCGGGCGCTTCAGCCGGCGCCCCTACATCGACATGGTCATCCCGACCCTGGTCGATCCGTCGATGGCGCCTCCGGGCAAGCACGTCATGAGCTGTTTCGTCCAGTACGCGCCCTACCACCTGGCCGACGGGGACGAGTGGGACGACGCTCGGCGGGAGGCGTTCGGGGAGACCGTCGTCGACACGATTGCGGAACGCGCGCCGAACATCCGCGAGCTGATCCTGCACGCGCAGGTCCTCACTCCGAAGGACATCGAAGAGCGGTTCGGGCTGTCCGAGGGCAACATCTTCCAGGGCGAGCTCTCCCTCGAGCAGCTCTTCTTCAACCGGCCCGTACCCGGGTGGGCGCGGTACCGGACGCCGCTGCGGAACCTCTGGATGTGCGGCTCGGCCACGCATCCCGGTGGAGGGATCATGGGGGCGTCGGGGCGTCTCGCCGCCCTCCAGGTCGTGCGCTCGGTCCGTGCCGGAAGGGCGGCCTGAGACAGGCCATGCCCAGCGAGCGGTACGACGCGGTCATCGTCGGGGCCGGCCACAACGGCCTCGTTGCGGCGGGGTACCTGGCGAAGGCGGGACTGCGGACGCTCGTTCTCGAACGCCGCAGTCGTGCGGGCGGTCCTTTGGCGACCGCGGAGGTTGTCCCCGGCGTGCGCGCACCGGTTGCCGCCGATGGCGTGGGGGGCCTGCGTGCCGGCGTCGTCCGGGATCTCCAACTCGGTGCGCACGGCTTCCGTCCCATCGAGCCGGACGTCGTGGCCTTCGCCCCGTCCGCCAACGGGGCGGCCCTGACATTGTGGCGCGACCCGGTGCGGACGGCGACGGAGCTGCGGACGCGCCCGCGGCCGCGTGACGCCGATGCGTTCATCGCGTTCGACGGCAGGATCCGCTCCTTGGCGGGCTTCGTAGCTCGCCTCCAGGCGACCGAGCCTCCGGATCTGGCGTCTCCGTCTCTCGCAGACGCTGGCACAGGCCTCACGCTGCTGAACGCCCTGCGGCACCTCGGCAGGCGGCAGATCCGCGAGACGCTTCGGGTCCTGCCGATGTCGGTCGCGGACCTCGTGAGCGAGGCAGTCGACGACGACGCGCTACGCGGCGTCCTCGGCGCACGGGGCGTCCGCTACGCGGCAATGGGGCCCCGGTCCGCGGGAACGGCGCTCAACTTCCTCTGGGACTCGGCGTCCGGTGGAGGCGCGTCGGGGCGGACCGTCTTCGCGCGCGGCGGACCGGACGCGCTGACGGAGGCGCTCCTCGCCGCCGCACGAAGCCACGGCGCGACACTTCGATGCGGCGTCGAGGTCTCGGCCATCCGCACCCGGCGAGGCTCCGTTGAGGGAGTCGCCCTGGCGGATGGGGAGGAGATCGACGCGCGGATCGTCGCCTCGAGCGCCGACCCCAAGCAGACCTTCCTGCGCCTCCTCGACCCGGCCGAGGTCGGTCCGACCTTGGGCTGGCGCGCGGAGCGCATCCGCGTGCCCGGCGTGGTGGCGAAGGTGACGCTCGTCCTGGACGGCCTGCCGGCGATCGGCGGCGTCGACGACGAGCGCCTGCGTGGGCGAATCGTCGTCGCGCCGAGCCTCGACGACCTCGAGCGGGCATTCGACGACTCGAAGTACGGCCGTATCTCCGAGCACCCGTATCTCGAGGCGACGATCCCTACGCTCTCGGACCCTGCGCTCGCGCCCGAGGGCACGCACGTCATCACCGCGCTGTTCCAGTACGCGCCACGGCACCTCCGGGATGCGGACTGGGACGAGGCGGCACGCGATCGGGTGGCGGACGAAACGGTGCGGACGCTCGAGGCCTACGCACCGGGCATCGTGGAGAGAATCGTCGCTCGCCACGTCGTCACGCCTGCGGACATCGAGCGTGAGTACGGCCTCAGCGGTGGGCACCCGATGCACGGCGAGCACGCCCTCGACCAGTTCTTCGCCTGGCGGCCTCTCCTCGGCCACGCCCGCTACAGGCTTGCCGGGCTCAGCGGTCTCTACCTGTGCGGGGCGGGCGCACATCCCGGCGGCGGAGTCACCGGCGCCCCCGGGAGAAACGCGGCCCGGGCCATTTTGGCCGATGTCCGGCAAGCTCGACGGCGCGGCGCGAGACGTCGGCTACCCGCTGCGCCTGCCATAAGGAGCGCCGCCGACCCACGCTAGCGCGCCACCTGTTCGGGCCGCGCCCTCCGCAGCGGCGGTCGGGCGTGACTAGGCGGGTGGGGGCTCTCCTGTTGACCGGTCGGGAGGCTCGGGTTCCGGCGTTCCTGATCCGCGGCCAGGAGGAGGCACCGCGCGCGGCGCAGGCGGTGGCTGGCGCGTCCGCGCGGCAAGGACGATCAACGCGGTGCTCCCCGCAGCGACAAGCACGCCGCCGAGGAGCAACCCGATCGCCACCCAGAGCAGGAAGGACAGCTTGGCGCCGAGGTCGAGGTCGGCAGCGACGCCACGCGAGCCGTCGCCGTTCATGAGCACAACCGACCAGTCGCCCTCGCGGACCTTCCACGTCAGCGTCTGCGTTCCCACTCCGGAGGCGGAGGCCGCCCAGAAGCGCTGCTCTGTGGGCGGCCCTTCCGGCGCGCCTCCCGTGATTGGCTGGTACTTGACGCGGAAGGGATCGAAGTCGACGTCCTCGACACTCGCGTGGGCGACGCTTCCCAGGTACTTGGCGACAGCCGCCTCCGGCCCGATGCCGATGAAGAGCGTCTTCTCGCCGGGGCTCTCGCCGCGGATCCGAATCTTGCCGAACCAGCTGTCATTCAAGACCCACCCCGCTCCGTCGGTATCGACGTCGAGACGCGTGCGCGTCAGGGCGTAGGTCGGCGTCGCAAACCGCTCGGTCGGCGTCGTCAGGTACCCGTCCTCGCGCTGGGTGCGGTCGGCCCAGAGCAGGAAGCCTCCCCCCACCAGCAGGGCGAGCCCGAACAGGACCCCGATGCTGCCGAGGATTATGAGGATGACGCGACCGGCGCTCACTGGAACCGGAGGACTTCAGCCGGGCGGCCTCGCGCCGCGCTCCATGCAGCGACAGACGTGGTCGCGACCGGATAGACGACGGCGAAGATGGCACCGAGGTTGACCCATGAAATGCAAGACGTCAAGGCGACACAGCGAGGGGACCTTCCGCACCGTGGCCGGATAAGGAGAAGTGCGCCCTGCTCCGGGGAGATCAGAGGCTCACTGAGGCCAGGTGCCAGCGAGCTCGCTCCGTCGCTTGACGCCGCGGACTAACACTCCTGATCTCGCCGCGTCCGTGACTCGGCAGAGAAAGGCCCTGTTACCAGGGCCTTTTCGAAGTAGCGGGGGCAGGATTTGAACCTGCGACCTCCGGGTTATGAGCCCGGCGAGCTACCTGACTGCTCCACCCCGCGTCGCGGCCCGCAGTATAGCGCGGGGCTAGGCTTCCTGGATGCGCGTCGGCGTCATCGATCTCGGCACCAACTCGACCCGGTTGCTCGTCGCTGACGTCGACGACGGGCGCGTCGACGAGGTTGCGCGCCGCACGATCATCACCCGGCTCGGCGAGGGTGTGGACGAGCGCCAGAAGCTGCTGCCGCTGCCGATCTCGCGCGTGCGGAACGCACTCTCAGAGTACCGTCGCGAGCTGGACGAGCTCGACCCCGAGCGTGTGCTCGCGATCGGCACAAGCGCGGTCCGGGACGCGGAGAACGGCGAAGCGTTCTTGGGCGAGATCGAGTGGAGCTACGGCTTTGCGACCCGCCTGCTCTCCGGGAAAGAGGAAGCCGAGCTGACACGCCGCGGCGTCGCCGACGGGCGCGAGCTCGGCGACGAGGTGCTCGTGCTCGATGTCGGAGGCGGCTCGACCGAGCTGACCACGGCGCACCAGCTGATCAGCGTCGACATCGGCAGCGTGCGCCTTACCGAGCGGTACCTGCACGGGGACCCGCCGACGCGTGAGGAGCTTGACGCGGCGGCGCGGGCGGTCCGCGAAGCGCTTCCAGACCTGCAGCCTCGTGAAGCCGTCGGCGTTGCCGGCACGATCACGACCCTCGCGACGCTCGAGCTCGGTGGCTACGACCCTGAGCGCGTTCACGGGCACCGGCTGTCGCGCGAGTCCGTCGCGGCACAGCTCGAGCGCCTCGCCGCGCTTCCCCTCGCGCAGCGCCGCGAGCTACCCGGCCTCGAGCCTGAGCGGGCACCGGTGATCGTCGGCGGCGCCGTGATCGTCCGCGAGCTGCTCGACCGCTACGGCCTCCCTGGACTCGACGTGAGCGAGCGTGACATCCTGCACGGCGCGGCGCTCGAGGCTGCGGCGCTGCCGCCGGAAACGGAGGGCAACGCACCGCCCGGCGCATACACCTGCTGCTGAATGGAGGCGAGATGGCAGACCCGACCAAGGAAGACGCCCAGCTGCTTGTCCAGCTTGCCCAGCTCGGGACTCAGATGGTGCACCCGCAGGCGCGCGGCTGGATTTGGAGCGAGGCCTTCGTCTCGGATCCGGATGAGTTCTGGGAGAAGCATCCGCCGGGAAGCGTCGAGTTCGATTACGTCAGCGGCATGGCCGGGTGGTACGAGACGATCGCGACGCTCTGGAAACACGAGCTGCTCAACGAGCGGCTGCTGTTCGACTGGCTCTACGTACCGGGAATGTGGGAACGGCTGAAGCCGATCCTCGTCGCAATGCGTCGCAACACGCCACAGCTCTGGGAGAACTTCGAGGCGCTGGCGGAAGCTCAGTCCCGCGCACTCGTAGGCGCTTAGAGCTCCAGCACGTCGAGCTCCGCCGGCGGCTCGTCCTCGGCCAGGCGGCGGCGCAGCACGCTGCGCGAGAGCACGCCGACGAGCGAGCCGTCGTCGACGACGGGCACCCGCTCCGCGTCCCATTCCTCGAGCTTGCGAAAGGCCTCGTCGAGCGGCACCTCCGGGTCGATCGTCCAGTTCGGCGGCTCGGCGATCTCGCCCACGGTCGTCTCGCGCGGGTCGCGACCGGCGGCGACGACTTCCGCAACAAGGGTCTTGCGCGTGACGACGCCGGCGAAGCGTCCTCTCTCGGAGATGTAGACCGCCCGCACGTCCGGCTGGACCAAATGCTCGCCGGCCTCCTGCGCCGACGCCGAGGCCTCGAGCGTCTGCGGCTCGGGAATCATCGCGTCGCGGACGCGGTTCATGGTTGGCTCATGGATAGATCCCGCGCGAGCCCAGCGCGCCGGCCACCTCGCGGATCCCGGCCACGAGCGCCGCGCTGCGCAGCGTGAGCCCCCGCTCTTCCGCGAGCGCCCAAACGCGGTCGAACGCGTCTCCGAGCTGGTCGGCGAGCTTCGCTCGGATCTCGCGCCGGTCCCAGAAGAGCCGGCCCAGGTCCTGCACCCACTCGAAGTAGGAGACAGTGACCCCGCCGGCGTTGGTGAGCACGTCGGGGAGCACCAGGATTCCGCGCTCACCGAGGATCGCGTCGGCCTCGAGCGAGGTCGGCCCGTTCGCACCTTCCGCGACCATGCGTGCCTGGATCCGCGGTGCGTTCTCGGCGGTCACCTGGTCCTCGCGGGCCGCGAGCGCGAGCACGTCGCAGGGCAGCTCGAGCAGCTCCTCGTTCGTAATTCGGTCTCCCTCGGTCCAGCCCTCGAGCGAGCCGTGCTGTTCGGCGTGGCGCCGCAGCGCCTCGACGTCGAGCCCGCCCTCGTCGTGGACGCCGCCGGACAGGTCGGAGACGGCGATCACCGTTGCGCCGAGCGCGTCGAGCTCGGCCGCCGCGATCCCGCCGACGTTCCCGAAGCCCTGGACGACGCACCGCTGCTCACTGAGCTGCCAACCCAGCCGGCGACAAGCGCGATCGATCACCATTACGACGCCGGCGCCCGTCGCCTCGTGCCGGAAGAGCGAGCCGCCCAGGGAGACCGGCTTTCCGGTCACGATCTCCGGCACGGCGTGGCCGACCTGCATCGAGTACGTGTCCATCATCCATGCCATCGTCTGCTCGTTCGTCGCCATGTCGGGTGCCGGGATGTCCTCTTGCGGCCCGATGATCGGCAGCAGCTCGGAGGTGAAGCGGCGCGTGATCTTCTGCAGCTCGTTCGCCGAGAGGTCCCGCGGGCTGCAGCGGACGCCTCCCTTCGCGCCGCCGTACGGAAGCCGCAGAAGCGCGCACTTCCAGGTCATCCACATCGCGAGCGCGGCGCACTCGCCGAGCGTGACTTCGGCGTCGTAGCGGACGCCGCCCTTTGTCGGGCCGAGCACCGTCGAGTGCTGCACGCGATAGCCGGGGAAGACCACCCAGCGGCCCGAGTCGAGCTTGACCGGCACGCTGACGACGAGCGAGCGCTCCGGGTACCGCAGCCGCTCCGCCACGAACTCCTCGACGTCGGCGTACGGCAGAGCCTGCTCGTACTGGGCAAGCGCTGTCCGGTAGAGCGGCGTCTCCCACTCCAGCTGCCCGTGCTCGGGCGAGACCTCCTGCACCTCGGCCACGGTTCGGAGTCTAGGCGCGGCCCCGAGCAGGCGCCCGCGCCTCATCGGTTTGCCGGAGCTTCGCGGGCTCGGCGTGGCCCGAGGCGGACGCGGACGGCGGACTCGCCGGACAGCACCTGCCGCCGGCCGGCAATGCGAGAGGAGGTGCCGGGGAAAGGACTCGAACCCTTACGCCCCCAGCGGGGACACCTGATTTTAAGAGAGGCTAGAGGCTTGGTCAGGCCGGGTCACTAGTCGGCTAGAGCCGCATTCCTCCACGCTCTTTCTCAGCCGATGCGGCCTCGATGGGCGGTCTGTGTCAGCCGGTTCTGACATGAATCCTGACACGTGTGAGGCGGGCTGTCCCGGCTGAGCTACACGCCCTTAGCAGCGCGTAGGTTAGCGGGTTAGCTGCGCGAGGCTCGGCGCGGGAACGTGATTGGTAGCGCGAGGCAGATCGCCTAAGCGTGGACCCGCCGCGCCCTACGAGTGACGGCTGCGTGGACCCGCCGAAATAGCGCCACTACCAGATCCTATTTGCGTCCCTGTCGAGTCGGGTGAAGGGTGGCATTGCCGAATGGATTCGATGTCGCTACCTGGGTAGAGCCGCTTAGCCTCGGTTGTTGCTTCATGTCTGCACTCCTGGAGTTATGACCTGGAACGGGACTCGTGCGGCCAGCGCGCCGCCGACCTTTAACTCCCAGACGTATCCGCCCGCTTCGAGATCCAGTCCCTGAAAATTCAGCACGAACGTCGCGTCAAGTGGCGTGCCATGGCGAAGACCCGGCGGGCGGCCAACTTCTAGATCACCTTCAGTCCGAACCGGCTGATCGTTCTGCTGAGTGACCGTTTCTCCCTGGTCAGTGATGAGCGTCGCTTCTATGTGAACCCGCTCGTTTGCCCGGCTCCAAGGCACCGACAGCTTCACCGCGAGAGCCATGTTGGCGGTCGGTTGAACCTTGGTGAGCATCGACCACCCTCCACCAAGCATGTACAGCTTGCCTCCAACGGCCTGCGCATCGTCGCAGAGAAGCATCGTCGCCTCGATATCGGTTGCCGCATTCACTGAGTCCGTACCACGTCCTGTTGCTTGTCGACCCGGAAGGCGAGAGGGCCCACAAACGGCTGGTCGAGAGAAAGCTCGGAAAACGACCATGTGGCCATCTCCGGACGAGCGTGGACGACGAGGCCTTCGATCTCTTCCACCTGACCCATAACGGCGTTGCCCTCGTCGTCGTGAAGCCTGATCCACTCGCCTATCGTTGGCAACTCGGCGCTCGGCGCAAAACGGAGCGATGCTTTGATCCGTCGCCCGGCATCCATCGAGTTGAAATCAGCCCAGAGCGAGAGCTCTCGGCGAACGGGGTTAGTCATCCATCTTCCTCCAATGCTGGGTTAGGTCTTGGTGGACCGAAGATGTCGGAGATCCGCTGGTAGTCGAGATCGGTCGGGACCTTGGGGAGCATGATGAGCGCGTGACCCTCGGGTGGCTCATCCTGGACGACGTCGTACCCGGCTTCTCGGATCTTCCCCACGGTCGTCTGCCGAATCTTAGGGTGCCGGAGCCCTGCGAGCTTCGCGAGAGCATCGGCGCTCGTCCCAGGCCGGCACGAGACTGAGATCGCAAAGTCGCCTCGTCCAGGCTCGTCGTGATGTGCCAGAGCCGTCTTTTGCAGGGTGCTAGGCGCAGATTACGCCGAAGCGGATGACAACAGCTTCGTCTGGGAGGGGGCGACCTTGCTCATCGTCCGAGGTTGGCAAGCAAGGAGCCTCATCATTCGCAGTCATCCGTTCCAAGGGTGTGCGTTTGCCGCACAGTGACCGACGTTAACACCAGGAAGCGAGAGATCCGGTTTTCGAAACCGCAACCGGTCATCCTGCCCGCCGTCATGCTGAAGGGTCCTACCCAGGTACGCTCACCAGGCCGTCCGGCCCCAGGAGGGAGGCCGCACCGGACGCTGCGTGTGGTTGGCGTTCGGGACGACGATGCAGGCCAACCGCCTGTACTGGTCGTGGAGGCCGTGGCCGAATGAGCCACTAGCGAAGTGGCCTGACATTGCGTAGGTTCGCGGGGCCGGGAGTGCAGCTTGCGCGGGTGCGAACCGTGCGGGGCTTGACCATCGCCGGCCTCTAAACCGGGGAGGGCGGACGGCCGCAGGGCACCTATGGAGAGGGACTGGGGAAGGCGCCCAATCCGCCCCCGGTTCCAACTAGCGGACGCCGCGAGGCGCTCAGACTTGCGCTTAGGCGAACTAGCGACGTGGCCTGACGTTTTCGTAGGTTCAAGTAGGGGCCGGATCGTGGGGTAGCGGCAAGGGCGTTCACTTCGCCGCCCGGCCCCCTAAACGGGGGGAGCCGTGCTCCGACTTGGCCCCCGCCCCTGGGGGCAAGCCTGGGAGGGCCACGGCTCCCAACGGTCGGATGCGGCCGGGACCTAGGACTTGCGCTAGGGCATCGGCTCGCCAAGCCTGGCCCTCTAACCCAGAAGCTCTTGAAGCTCCACCGGCGTAACGAGGCGCGCGAGCACCGCGCAGCAAGTAGGCGGCTTGTCCCAGAAGGCGGGAAGCTTTCTCGACCCATTCCCGCTCGCAGTGGGGACAACGGTACTTGGCGAACATGCCGGCTCCCTTCGTCAGTGCTTTGCGGCTACCAATACCAACGAAAGGAAGGCAGTAAAGGACTGTTCCGATGAATGGCTACCGATGCGTTCCAGCGGGTACCACCGACTCAACTGCTTCCCGCCATCCGCGGCCCAGGGCGCTAGCCGACGGCATTCGTACGGCCCCCGGCCACTGAAAGCTCACCCGCCCGGCCGACTAGAGAGGGGCGGAGTCGGAGATGCATAGACCGGAACAGCAATTTGTGGAAGGCTTTTGCCCTGCGTTCATCTACCCGTAGGAAAGGAAGAATGGAATGGCGAAGAAGACCATTCGCGTGAGCGACCAGTCAGGAGACGAAATACCGGACGGAAAGGGCGCGACAGTCCGAATTACGTTCGCGGATGCAAGGAAGGGTGTGCGCGAGCTTGACCTGACAGACGCCGAGGCCGAGAGGCTCGGCGGGCGAGCTGTTGCGCGGCGTGGGCGTAGGCCCAAAGCTCCGTCTTAGCGGCTAGAGAGAGGACGCGGCCCCACCCAAGGCCCAGCGTCTCGGGCGGCCACAGATGGGCCGCGCTTGAGGCGGGGCCTCTCCCCCAACTCCGCCTCAGGCTGAGTGGTACCACGATTGACTGGTCAGATCAAACCGAGCCGGCGTGGACGAAAGCCGAGGGCTGTTATGTCTTAGCGCGTCCGGGAAGGAGACGAGGGGCGGCCCCCCGCCCAGGCCGTCTGCGGCAACGGCAAGGGCAGCATAGGGGGGCCGCCATGAAGCGGTGCTATCACCACCTCGGGTCGGCACTTCCCGATTGACTCGTCAGTCAAACGGGTACCGAAGAGGTAAGCCGGGTGGCTCTCTACTCTCCCCTGGGTGGCCTCCAGAGCTGCCCAATTCCGCAGAGAAAGCCACCCGGCCCGTCAAATATAGATACCGCCACCGAAACGAACTTGCCCTGTGCGCGGTCACTTGACGGCCCCCAGAAGGTCGCCCGCCCTTTCCACCCTGACCGCTTCTTTGTGGGCGCTGGCCCCCAGGCAGGAGTAAACCCAGAGGCCCGTCATCCCAGCCCGGACAGGAGTAAGAGCCGGGGAGCGCCCTTTTCCTTGCACCCGCAGCGTGAGGTTGGTTTTCGTGGCGCACCCCTCGGCCTAAGCACAATCACCTTGCCGTCATCCTCGGGCACCCAGCCGTCTCTGCGCAGGAAGTCGATTCGCAGTAGACCTCCGTGTCGTCAGCGCGGTACAAACCGAGCTGGGGAGTCTCAAACGTCAAGCCTGGATTCGATAGGACGGCATCCGCAGGGCTTCCACCGGGGTTAGCCACACAAACTTGGGCTTCCGGTATCCCCCGCCTGGGTTGACCGCGAGAGGCGGTCTGTTCTCCACCATCAACTCTGCGGCCCAACTACTGCCGTGCTTCTCAGCGGGCAGCCACAGCGGTTTCCAGCGCAGTTTCCGGCGGGGAGATTCGTCCTCGATTATCGGGACGGTCTGACTACGGAGCTTGGCCCATAGGACGGCGTGTTGGGCCGGCACGCAAACATCGAGGTAATTCCACACCGAGGGTAGATAGTCGAGGGCCGCAGCTTTTCCAAGGCTACGACCCCCGTCAAAGTCGGGCTGGCCACACCCGCTTCCGTCCTCTCCCTCGATGCCAGGCGAAGGATCGGAGGAATCTGGAAACTTGTTCTCTGGCATTCTGGCATTCCTTTGTGTTGGGACAGGGTTTCCCCTCCGAAATCATTTCAGTGCCTTAGACGGGCTTAGACAGGCTCCGGGGCTATTGATTTACCGCAGCCCGGATACGCTCCGAGTGCTCCGCGTTGCGGAACTGATGCGCATAGACATTGAGGGTGATTGCCGGGGAGGCGTGCCCTAGCTGGGTCTGCACCGAGACAACGTCCAGACCGCGAGCAATCAACCGAGAGGCGTAGGTGTGCCGCAGGACGTGATAACCGTTGCAGCCGGCATCTTTGATCTTTTCGGATGCCTGCCGCTGCAAGAGCGGGTAGCCGAAGGGATCGCAGAAGACGTAGGCGTCAGGCCGATACCTGCCGCTAGCCAACTGAGCCTTGCGGTGTTCCTTCAGGACTGCGGCTAGCTCATCGGAGAGCACCACGTCCCGCCTGCGCTTGTCGCCACCCTTTAGCTCGACCAGTCTTTGTGTCCCCTTCGCCCCGCGTGAGAGCTGCGAGCGCACCCGCAGGAAGCCTCCGTCGAAGTCCACCGACTCCCAGCGCAAACCAAGAGCCTCCGACTGACGAAGGCCCGCCTGCTCGACAGTTGCAAACAGCGTCTTGTAGAGAGCGTCAGGAGCCTTGGAGAGCAAAACATCTACGGCCTGCTTGTCGAGTACCTCTACCTCAGCCTGCCTGATTCTCGGGCGCTCGCCCTTGTCAGTCCCGTGATGGGGTTCTCTGGCTTCACCTTGCGGACGCTGTGCTGCGCGGCAACCAGGCCTTCCAGATGGGCTTCCAGTTGCGTCCAGGCTGCCGAGACCGTGAGACGAGAGGGTGCGACCGCCTGGCCTTTGTCGGCCTTGCTCGGTAGCTCGCGCTGGGCCTTCTTCGCCTCGGTCAGCGTCCGGGCCTGAAGGGTGACGATGTGCCACTTGCCCTCGGCCGTGAAGCCGGCTTCGTACTTGCCGTCCTTGGGCCGCTGGTAGAGATTCGGCGCGACCCGAACGCGGCGCTTCTGCGAGGATGAATCAGTCACGGGACTAGCCTCCTGTGGCTCGGGGCGGGGCCGTTGGCGCGGTGCCCGCCCGATTGTCTGGAAGCACCCACGATAGGACCGATCCATGTCAGCGTCAAGTCAGGTGCCCCCTGACCCAGGCGTCTAACTCGCGGCGGTCGAACAGGAGCCTGCCCCCGCGTCTGTGGACGGGGAAACCGTTTTCGTGCTCGCGCTTCACAAGCCCTCGGAGAGCCTGCGTGGTCGTATCGAGGTAGTCAGCCGCGCTCTCGACGTTCAGCCATCGGGAAGGTTCAAGGGCCGACTGAGCGGCTACGTGCTCGGCAATCGTCCGGGCCAGCGCATCGAGAACCCCCGGAGGGATCGGCAGTTCGATTGAGACTTCCGCCATGCAGCACCTTCCACCACTCGATTGACCTTGCTTGGTGGGCTGCCGCTAGGTGCGCTACTCGCCTGCTTGTAGGCGGGGCGGTGCTGCCGGACTCCTGTGGTGCGGCTCAGTCAGGGTACAGGTCGTACAGGACAAGTCAGGTAAAGCCGCAGACCGAATCTGACACGATCCTGACATAAGTGCCGGGGAAGGGACTCGAACCCTTACGCCCCCAGCGGGGACACCTGATTTTAAGTCAGGCGCGTATGACCAGTTTCGCCACCCCGGCGCGGCGAAGGATAGCCTCGACACGAGCCGAGTTCGCCGACCGCTACGAGGTTCACGCGCGTGGACCTACGGGTCCCGACCCGCCCCCTGCCACGGCGTCAGCCTACCGGGGAAGCGCTCACGTGTCTGTCACGGGACCGTGCCGAAAGGGTGCCGACCTTCGGGGCGGGAGCCCGGCGCTCCTACGCGCAGCCCCGCCGCTAGACCCCGGGCGGGAACTTGTAGCTCGAGGGGATCTTCTTCGGCGGCGTCCCGATCACGAATGCGATCTCCTGGTGCGGCTTCAACACGAGCGCGGCGGGATCGCCCGAGTATGGCCGGCCGTTCACGTACACCGTCCACGGCGTCACCTGGCGGCAGTAGCCGCCGACGCACTCCGAGTTCAGGCGCACGCCCCAGACTCCGAAGAACTGGCCCAGATCGAACTCCCGCTTGGTCGGCGACTCGACGTGCATGATCCCGCTCGCATCGTGAGTGTGCAGCTCGGTCAGGAACTGCCCGTCGTAGATCCCGATGTTCGCGGGCACCGGCTCGTGCTTCCCGTTCACGAAGATGTCGAGGTGCTGATGGATGTGGATCACCTGGCCCTCGTTCGTCAGGTCGTTGAGGCCGAGCGGCTCGAGCCGGTCGGGCAGCGTGTCGAGGGCGGGGTTCCATGGTGCTGCCCCGACCTGAAGCCCCACTAGCTGGTTGTTCTGCGGGACCTTCGGCGTCGAGGCGTCGCTCCCGCCGCCGGAGACGACGACGACTGCCGCCACGATCGCCGCTATCACTCCCACCGCGGCCAGACCCACCGCGAGCACAAGCCCGCGCCGTCCGGCGAACCTGCTTGGCCGCTTTGGATCGCTGCGGCGCTGCGGCGCCTGGACCTTCCGCGGAGGCGCCGGAGTGCGGGTCTTTTTCGCCACCGGCGGGCGATGCTAGCAAGGCGCTTGACTCGCGCCCTCCGGCGCGTTAGGGTCGCCCTGTCAGATCCGGAAGGCCGCAAGGTTTTCCGGATCTGGCGTTTTTTGTGCCCATTGCGGATACTTCACCGTGCAACCCGCAAGGAGGCTCCGAATGAGTTTCTGGGACAAGCTCCTAGGGCGTGGCAAGAAGGCCACCGGCGATCTCACGGGCGATAGCTCGATGGCGCGCGAGGGCATGCACCAGGAGCAAGAAGCGACGGCGTCCGAACGCGCCGAGAGCGCCGAAGAGATGGCGCAGCAGGAGCGCGAGCGCGCGGCCGAGCACCGAGCCGAGCGCTCGGACTCGCCGTCCGACTCGCCGTAAGTCCCGGCTGATCCGTGCTTCGAGGGCGGCGCGAGCCGCCCTCGTTCGTTGCCGTCCGACGGCCCCTCTAGGGTTCGTCGGCTCATGACTCTCGTGGCAACACTGCTCGTTCTGCTCGCCGGCGGCGCGGCGCTTGCGTTGTGGCTGAGCCGACGGCTCGGGGCGCAGGGCGCCGAGACGGCGCGCGCGCTCGACCAACTGCTCACGGTGCGGAACACCGCGGTCGACTCACGTCTCGAAGCGATCACCGCGACGATGGATCGCCGCCTCGGCGAGCTCGACTCGAAGGTCGACCGCCGACTCGAGCACGCCGTCACGCAGACCAACGCGATCCACAAGCAGCTCGGAGAGGTCGGCCAGGCGACCGTGCAGATGGCGGAGCAGGCGAAGGAGCTGAGCCAGCTCCAGCAGATCCTCCGGCCGCCCAAGGCGCGCGGCGGGTTCGGCGAGCTGCTGCTCGAGAACCTCCTGCGCGACAGGCTGCCGCCGACGGCGTTCGAGCTTCAGTACGGATTCGCCGGCGGTGAGCGCGTCGACGCCGCGATCAAGGTCGACCGGGTGGTTCCGATCGACTCGAAGTTCCCGCTCGACAACTTCGAGCGGATGCTGAGCGCCGAGAACGACATCGAGCGGCAGCAGTTCGAGAAGCTCTTTGCCCGCGACGTCAAGTCGCACGTCGACGCGATTGCGGGCAAGTACATCCGGCCGGACGAGGGCACGTACGACTTCGCGTTCATGTACCTGCCCTCGGAGGCGATCTACTACGAGCTCGCGTGCGGGCGGACAGGCGCGCTGCTCGCGTACGCGCACGACAAACGCGTCCTCCCCGTCTCGCCGACGACCCTCACCGCGTACCTGCAGGTGATCGTGCTCGGGCTAAAGGGCCTCCAGATCGAGCAGCATGCGCAAGAGGTGATGGCCTACTGCGCGCAGCTCCAGAAGGACTTCGGGCGGTTCAAGGAAGACTTCGAGCTCGTCGGAACGCATCTCGGGCGGGCGCAGAACAAGTTCGGCGAGGCCGAGAAGCGGCTCGGCCGGTTCGAGACCAAGCTCGAGCAGGCCTCCGACTCGACCGTCGAGGCCTCGGGTGAGGCGCACGAGCTGCCCCGAGTAGTGGACGCCGCCTAGCCGCTAGTACCGCAGCAGGGCGCCGATGCCCTCGACGGGCTCGAGGTCGTGGCGCTGGCGGAGCGCCCAGACCGTGCCGCCATGGGCGAGCGTCTGGTGGACGGCGAGGTCGAGGCCTTCGCTCCGCGGCTCCATCTGCGTCCCGTCGAGGGGACACGCGCCGCCTTCGCTCGCGACGCGGCCGCACGCCGGGCACTCCCAAGCCGGCCGCTCGACGCCGTCCTGAAAGAGCAGCAGCTCGACGCGCCCGTCGGACGCCGCCTCGAGCGTCTGCCTCCAGCCGGCGGCCGCGCGGCCGTTGCGCCCCGCCTCCTCGCGCCAGCGCTCGACCGCTTCGGTCTCCTGCTTCCCGCGCCACGACTCGAGCAGCGGCTCGACGACCCCGAGCAGCTCGCCCGGGGTCGCGTGGGCGTCGGCGCTGGTCCAGCCGATGATCGCCTTCCGCACTTCGCTGGAGAGCTCGCCCTCGAACTCCGGGTGCGTCTCCTCGGACGTGACCACGATCACCCGCGGCCTGCGCAGCCGGCGCACCTGGCGGTCGACGAGCTCCGCCACCTCCTTGAGGTGGTCACGGGCCAGCTTCTCGATGTGACGCTGGTAGCGCGCCTGTGACCAACCACCCTGGTCGTGGCGGCCGGGAGTCTCGTCGAACTGCTCGACGAGCTCCTCGAGCCGGCCGGCGCGGAGTCGGTAGAGATCGCCGCGCTCGCGGCCGACGAACACGACGAGCGCGCCCTCGCCGCGCCCGACCAGCGGGACGAGCGGAGCGAGGTAGAGGCTGCGGCCGATCTTGACCACGTCCGGTACCCGGGCGCTCAGCGGGAGCGGCTGCCATAGGTTGTCGAGCCACGCGCAGAAGAGCGCGAAGCCATGCGTGCCGTCGCGGTCGAAGTCCCGCACGAAGAACTCCCGCAGCCGCTTGACGTCCCTGCGCAGCCCCTCCTTCTGCTCGTGCGTGAGGTCGGTCCGGCGCCCCGCCTCCGAGCGCTCGATCTCGTCGATCAGCGCGTTCACACGCGTCGAGGCCTCGGCCGCAGTCGGCGTCACCTTCGGGTCGAGATCGAGGTAGAGGCTGATCGCACAGCCGTCTTCTGCCCTGAAGCCTGCGAGGTCGCGCAGGCCGTCCCACGTCACCGTCGTGGCCACGAGAGTCCCTTCGCCTGAAGGCGGCGATTGTAATCACGGCGCGTTCCCATTCGTGCCTGCGGGTAGAACTCCGCCAATGGCAAATCCGCTCGACGATCTCCTCGTGGGGCTGAGCGTCCTGCGCGAGCAGGTGCGGCAGACCGTAGGCGGCGAAGCCGACTGGCTCGAGCGGCTCGGCTCGCGACGGCCGCCGCCTGACGCGCGCAGCCTCGAGGAGCTGCGAGCCGAGCTCGACTCGCTCGTCGGGCTCACCTCCGTCAAGGAGCAGGTCAGGGCGCTCGTCGCGTTCCTCGAGGTTCAGGGCCGCAGGCTCGAGCACGGCCTGCCGGAGGTCGCGACGTCGCAGCACCTCGTCTTCGTGGGCAACCCCGGCACCGGCAAGACGACGATCGCGCGCCTGCTCGCCCAGATGTACCGCTCGATGGGACTGCTCGAGAGGGGCCATCTCGTCGAGGTCGACCGGGCCGGGCTCGTCGGCGAGTACGTCGGCATGACCGCGGTGAAGACCGAGCGCGCGATCAGGAGGGCACTCGACGGCGTGCTCTTCATCGACGAGGCCTACGCCCTCGCGCGGCCGGGCCAGCGAGGCGTCGACTTCGGGCAGGAGGCGATCGAGACACTCCTGAAGCGGATGGAGGACTACCGCCACCGCCTCGTCGTCATCGTCGCGGGTTACCCACGGCTGATGAACGAGTTCCTCGACTCTAACCCGGGCCTGCGCTCTCGCTTCGCCCGGGAGTTGACCTTCCCGGACTACTCGAACGAGGAGCTGATCGCGATCACCGAGCTGTTCGCGGAGCAGAACGGCTATCGCGTCACCGAGCCCGGGCTCGACGAGCTGCGCCGGATCTACGAGCGCGCCGAGCGCGGCGAGGGCTTCGGCAACGCACGCTACGCGCGCACGATCTTCGAGCAGGCGCTGAACACGCAGGCCCTGCGACTGGCCGCGGCCTCCGAGACGCTGCTGGAGCACGTCGAGGTCGAGGAGCTGATGAACCTGGACGAGGTGGACTTCGCCGCCGCCGCGCGCATCCTCGGCGAGAGCGGGGCGCCTCTCCCCCGCCGGCGCCTTTGGCGGCGCGCCTCGTGAGCGCCCGTGAGGGTGCTCACGATCGGCCACGGGACGCGGCCTGCCGAAGAGCTCGTCGCCTGCCTGCGCGAGGCCGGGGCACAGACGCTCGTCGACGTCCGCCGCTTCCCGGGCTCGCGCCGGAACCCGCAGTTCGGCCAGAGCGCCCTGAGCGAGACCCTGCGTGCCGCCGGGATCGAGTACCGGCACGCGGTCGCGCTCGGCGGCAGGCTGAGAGGCGAGCCGGGCGAGGAGAGCTTCGGCTGCATCCGGGTCGGCGCGTTCCGCAGCTACGCGGCGCGCATGGGAACCGCGGAGTGGCAGGACGCTCTCGCAAGCGCGCTCGCCGAGCCCGAACCTTGCTTGATGTGCGCCGAGACCGCGTGGCAGCGCTGCCACCGGCGCCTGATCTCCGACCTCCTCGTGGCGCGTGGACACGAGGTCGTGCACCTCATCCGCCCTCGCGAGCGGGAGCAGCACCGCCTGTTCGACGAGGCGGAGATCCGGGAAGGCAAGCTGTACCTCTGCGGCGCGCTCGTGGCCTGAGAGCCCTCCCCAGGAAGGTTCGACCGGTCCAGAGCGTTTAATACATCGGAGGGAAAATGAACGAAGACGTGAGGGAACTGATCATCATCGGCGGCGGTCCGGCCGGGTACACGGCCGCGCTGTACGCCGCGCGGGCGAACCTGAAGCCGCTCGTGATCGAGGGCTTCGCCTGGGGCGGCCAGCTGATGATCACCAGCGATGTCGAGAATTACCCGGGCTACCCCGACGGGATCATGGGCCCGGCGATGATGCAGGACTTCCGGCGTCAGGCCGAGCGCTTCGGGGCGGAGTTCCTCACCGACGACGTGACGAGCATCGAGCTCGGCGAGCACCCGTTTCGCGTCTGGGTCGGCGATCGGGAGTTCAGCGCCGAGAGCGTGATCGTCGCCACAGGCGCCACGGCGCGCCAGCTGGGGCTGGAGACCGAGCGCACGCTGCAGGGGCGAGGCGTCTCGTACTGCGCCGTCTGCGACGCGGCATTCTTCCGCGACAAGGAGGTCGTCGTCGTCGGCGGAGGAGACTCAGCGATGGAGGAAGCGATCTTCCTGACGAAGTTTGCGACAAAGGTGAGCCTCATCCACCGTCGGAACGAGTTCCGCGCGTCGCAGATCATGCTTGACCGCGCCCGCGCAAACGAGAAGATCGAGTTCGTCACGCCGACGATCGTCGAGGAAGTCCTCAGCGAGGGTGGTCAGACGAGCGGCGTTCGGATCCGTGACCTCGAGACCGGCGACACGCGCGTGCTGGAGGCGCACGGGCTCTTCGTCGCCATCGGCCACGACCCGAACACGAAGCTCTTCCTCGACCAGCTCGAGCACGACGAGGCCGGCTATCTCGTGACCAAGCCGGGCTCGACCGAGACGAATGTCGAAGGCGTCTTTGCCGCCGGCGACGTCGTCGACCACACCTACCGCCAGGCCGTGACCGCGGCCGGCACCGGCGCGATGGCCGCGCTCGACGCAGAGCGTTGGCTGGCCGCGCGCGAGGGGCACGCGGCGACGGCGCTCGCCGCGCCGCGCGAGGGCTAGCCGACGCGCCCAGTCGCGCGAGGGCTAGCCGACGCCCTAGCTAGCCTCGGCACGTGGCCGAGTGGATCGACCTACTCGACCCGACCGAGGACGAGCTCCGCGCTGCGCTGAAGCGGGACGTCCACGAGCGGACGCTGGAGCAGCTGCTGCGCCCGGCTCGCCAGGACGACGAGCCTCGGCCGCGGATCGAGGGCCAGGACGGCTACGTCTTCGGCGTCTTCCTCGTCCCCATCGCCATCCGCGAAGAGGATCGGGTCTTCTACCAGGAGCTCGATCTCATCGCGACTCAAGAGCGGCTCGTCACCGTGCGCAAGACGCCCGAGCTCGGCCACCCATTTGACCCGCGTCCCGCCCAGGAGTCGGTGCGCGGCGGAGACGACCGGCGCGCCGGGCTGATGGTCTACCGCCTGGTCGACCTGATCGCCGAGTACTTCCTCGACCACGTCGACGCGCTCAACGACGAGATCGACGAGCTCGAGGACGGGATCGAACAGTGGCCCGCAAACCAGGTCAGGGTGCGCATTTCGCAACTGCGCCACGACCTGCTCCACGTGCGGAGGACCGTCGCGCCCACGCGCGACGCCCTCAGGCGCGTGGTCGACCGGCGCGTCGACGCCGACAAGGGCGGCGAAGTCCTGCCGCGCGACATCGAGCTCGACTTCGCTGACGCGTACGACAAGTTGCTGCGCGCGGCCGACGGGCTGGAGTTCTCGCGCGACCTCCTGACCAGCGCGCGCGACTACCAGCAGGCCAAGATCGCGAACGACCAGAACGAGGTCACGAAGCGGCTGGGCGTGATCGCGGCGTTGCTGCTGGTGCCGACCTTCATCGTCGGTCTCTACGGCCAGAACTTCGACCACATCCCCGAGCTCGGCTGGAGCTTCGGCTACTGGTGGAGCTGGGGCTTGATCCTGTTCACGACCGTGCTCCAGATCGCCTTCTTCCGCTGGGTCGGCTGGATCGGGGGCGCCCCGTTGCGCAGGCCCGGGCTTCCCCCGCTGAATCGGCTCGATCCGCGCTCGCTGGCCGGTAGGAGGCAGCGGCCTGCCGACAGCCGCTAGCTACGATCGCACGGTGGCGTATTTCATCTGCCCGAACTGCAAGAACCGCTCGATCGACCACGACCGGCGCGAGGGGCTGACCCTCCAAGCGGTCTCCTGCCACCGCTGCGGCTTCGGCTTCCTCTTCGAGTTGCTCGAGGACTACTACCCCGCGCCGAACACCGGGTTCGTCGTCTGCGACCGGGAGGGGCGCGTGCTCGCCTGCGGACGCGACGTGTTCGAGCTGTCGGGTTACCGCGAGCAGGAGCTGATGGGACGAGACGTGATCGAGGCGCTCGGGCTCTCCGGCTTCGACGGCGAGAACCCGGCGAAGATCGCGCTCGAATGGGGCGTGCGGCGCATGGGCCAGAAGCTCGAGCTGCGCTCCCGCGTCGGGCACCTGAAACCGGTGACGGCCGACTTCTTTCCCGCCTACGACGAGGACGGCGGGCTCTTGGTCGGCATCACGCCGCGTTAGTCACCGTGGAAAGTGCTGCGCACTTTCCACGGGTCGGGTTAGGACGTCGCTTCGCTCGTAGAAGTTGATCGAGGACTGAGTTCCACAAGCTGATTTTCTACCCACGACTGGAGCTCCTCGAGCGCGTCGAGGGCGGCCTCGAGCTCCCGCAGCTCGGCCCGCGCGGCGGGTTCGTCGATCGCTCCGAGCAGGCCGAGCGCCTCGAGGCGCTCGACCGCGATCTGCGTCAGCTCGCTCCTCGCCCGCTTCTCGATCGCCGCCTGCCGCAGACGGGAACGCGCTCGTTCCGCCCGGGCGGAGAGGCTCGCGGCCTCGCCCGCGAGCGCGTCCGCGTAGATCGCGAGGTCGACGCCGCGCACACCTCGAGCCTACGCGCGCGCGTGTAACCGGACCGTGCCGACTTGGACCCTACTTGCAGGACAGAGGTCGTTGAGCACGCAGGCTTGGCAGCGTGGCGTCCGCGCGAGACAGACGCGGCGGCCGTGCCAGATCAGCAGGTGTGGGAAGACGTTCCAGTAGCGCCGCGGCACGACGCGCATCAGGTCGCGCTCGATCTTCACCGGGTCCTCCTGCCGCGTCAGCCCGAGCCGCTGAGAAAGCCGGCGGACGTGCGTGTCGACGACGATGCCCTCGGCCTCGCCGCGCTCCCCGACGACGACGTTCGCGGTCTTGCGCGCGACCCCCGGGAGGCGCAGCAGGTCGTCCAGGCGGCGCGGCACCTCGCCGTCGAACTCCGTCAGCAGCATCGCCATCGTCCCGCGGAGCGCCTTTGCCTTCTGCCGGAAGAAGCCGGTCGGCCTGATGTCGTTCTCGAGCTCCTCGAGCGGCACGGCAAGGTAGTCCTCGGGCCGCTGGTACTTCTCGAACAGCCGCTCGGTGACGCGGTTCACGTTCACGTCGGTCGTTTGCGCGGAGAGCATCACCGAGACGAGCAGCTCGAGGTCGCTCCGGAACCGCAGCGCGATCGTCGCATCCGGATGGTCGGCGAGCAGGCGCTCGATGATCGGCCCGATCCGCTCGCGCTTGGGCCCCACCCGGCGCCGCGCCTCGGCGAGGTAGCTGCGCGCCATCAGGCGCTGCGGAGGCGCGGGCCCGCGCAGACGAGATCGAGCGCGGGGCAATCGGCGCACACGAACTCGTCGGGCGTCGGGCGGAAATCGTTCGCCTGGATGCGCGCGATCGCCTCGGAGAGCTCGGCCTCGAGCGCCGGGACGTCCTCGAGCTTGTAACAGTCTGTTACTACCGCGTCCGGTCGCTCGAGGAAGTGGTAGACGACCTCGACCTCCTCGGCGCCTGCCCGGAAGCACGCCAGCGCGTAGACAAGTCGCTGTAGGTGGTAGTCGCGGGCGACGATCTCCCCGGGCGGGCCCTCCTCCAGCGAGTTCGTCTTGTAGTCGAGCACCATGGCCGTACGGCCTCCAGGATCACGCGCCAGCACGTCGATGCGGCCGTGGAGCAAGACGCCGTCGTGCTCGAACGCGAACGGCAGCTCAGCCTCGGCGCCCTCGAGCCCGGCGATGCGAGCACCCAGCGCCGACTCGCAATACGACGCGACGAAGGCGCGGATGCGCTCGAGCTCCTCGTCGGTCGCGGCCGGGTAGCGGGCCCGCACGAGCTCGGCGAGGTCCTCCGGCACCGCCGGCGCGCGAAGGTCGACCCGCTCGAGCAGCGCGTGCACCGCATCGCCGATCTCCGTGGCCGCCAGGCCTTCGTGGCCGGGAACCCATCCCGACGCATCCGCAGGCCGAAGGCCCACGACGCGCTCCGCAAAGTAGCGGTACGAGCAGCGCGAGAAGAGCGACAGCGCGCTGTACGAGAGCCGGCGCACGCGGTGCAACGGCGGCGCGGGCACCTCGGCGAGCGGCGCGAGCTCCGGCGCCTCGAGGGCACCGCCGCCGTTCTCGGAAACCTCGAACAGCTCGAGCTGCTCGGCAACCGAGACGGGGGCCGCCGCCGGCTCCGGCAGGGGCGCGTAGCGGTCGAGCCGGACGAGCACGCGAGCCCCGCCACGCTCGATCTCGAGCGGCGCATCAACGGGCTCGTCGCCGGTCAGCTCGTCGGCCTCGAGCCGATCGAGCACCCAGCCGATCGGCGTGCCGGCGTCCGCCCCGCGCTCGCCGATCGCGCCGGAGACGATCAGCCGGTCGATCGCGCGCGTCATCGCGACGTAGTAGAGCCGGCGCCGCTCGGCCTCCTCCGCGTCCTGCTCGGCCGCCCGCACGGTCTCGTACTCCGGTGTCGTTAGCCGCTTGCCGGTTTCGGGATCGGCGACGCGGAAGCCAAGGCGCCCGTCGGGGAGGCAGAGGATCTCGTCCGCGTCAGGGCGCGCGCGGTCGCGGCCCGCGTCGGCGACGACCACAACCTTGAACTCGAGCCCTTTGGCCGAGTGGATCGTGAGCAGCCGGATCACGTCGGTGCCCTCCTCCTCTGCGACGGCCTCGAGCTCCGACGCGCCGACCGCGTCCTGCTCTGCCACGAAGCGGACGAACCCCTGCACGTCGGGCCCGCGCAGCTCCTCGTACGAGCGCGCCAGTCGCGCGAGCTTGCGCAGGTTCGCGTACCGGCGCCGCCCGTCCCACTGCGCGAGCACGGCGAGGTCGTAGTCGTGCTCGGCCGCGATCTGCTCGCAGAGCCGCTCGAGGCTCAGCGTCGCCGCCTGCGCCGCAAGCCGGTCGAAGCGCTGCTTGAACGCCTGGAAGAGGCGCTCGTCCCGTGAAGACAGACCGCTAGGTGGCAGCTCCTTCTCCAACCCCGCGAAGAGCGGCCGCTTGGGCGCGGCCCGGCGAAGCAGCACCAGAGCGTCGTTCGAGACGCCGACGAAGGGCGAGGCGAGCACGGCCACGAGCGCCTCGTCGTCGTAGCGGTTGTGCAGCAGCCGCAGGTACGAGAGGAGGTCGACCACCTGCTGCTGGTGGTAGTAGTCACGGCCGGTCGCGCGGAAGGTCGGCAGCCCCGCGGCACGCAGCTCCTCCTCGTAGAGCCGCGCGTCGGTGCCCGCCGCGAAGAGCAGCACGATCTCACCCGGCGCCGCCTCGCCCGCGTCGACCAACGCGAGGAGCCGCTGCGCGATGTGCCGCGCCTCGGCGACGCGCCAGTGCACATCAGTCTCGGAGTAGCTCTCCTTGTCGGTGACGAGCAGCTCGACTGCAGGCCCGAAGGCGGGGTCGGGGAAGCGCCCGGCCGCCGCGAGCGGCTGGAACGTCTCGCCGAAGTCGGCCGCGAAGAGGTGGTTGATCACGTCCAGCACCTCGGGCCGCGAGCGGTAGTTCTGCGTCAGCGCGAGCACCCCGCCAATCTGTTCGCGCCGTTCGCGGAAGACCTCGACGTCAGCGTGGCGGAAGCGGTAGATCGACTGGAACTCGTCCCCGACGAAAAAGAGCTCGCCGTCGTCGCGCGCGAGCAGGTCCACCAGCTCGCACTGAAGGCGGTTCGTGTCCTGGAACTCGTCGACCATGATCGAGCGGAAGCGCCAGCTCTCGCGCTCGCGGATCTCGTCGTTCGTCCGCAGGAGAGTGCGTGCGAGGAGCTGCAAGTCCTCGAAGTCGAGCGCCGACTCGCGGTCCTTCGCCTCGCGGTAGGCGGCGTCGTAGGCGAGCAGGAGCTCCTGCAGCTGCTCCCGGTCGCGCGCCGCGAGGGCCTCGAGCGCGGCCTGCTCGACCGCACGCCTGGGCTCCTCCAGCTCGGCGGAGGAGAGGTCGCCGAGATCGAGCAGGCCCTCCGGCCCGGGCGGCGCCTCGAGGAAGCGGAGCAGCTCCTGGTCGCCCGCGTCCACGGCGGCGGCGCGGAGCTCGTCGACCCGCTCGGCGAGACCCGGATCTCCGGGCGCGCCGATCTGCAGCTCGAGGCCGGAGGAGCGGAGGGTCTCGTGCACGCCGGTCAGCATCCGCCGCAGCCGGCGGCCGCCGTACGAGGCGAGCAGCCGTAGCCGTTCCTCGTCCTGCCCGCAGAACTCCTCGAGCGCCGCGCGGAAGGCTTCGCCGCGCAGCACGCGGCCCTGGTTGTCGTCCAGGACGCGGAAGCGCGGGTCGATCCCGGCCGCGAACGGGTGCGCCTTCAGCAGCCGGTGGCAGAACCCGTGGATCGTCGAGATCCAGGCAGCATCGAGGTCGCGGGCCAGATCGTGGCGGCTGAGCTCCTGCAGGCGCCGCCTGATCCGGCCGCGCAGCTCACCGGCGGCGCGCTCCGTGTACGTGATGACGAGGATCGAGTCGACGTCGAACCCCCGCTCGCACACGGCGCGGCAGAAGCGCTCGACGATGACGGTGGTCTTGCCTGTTCCCGCGCCCGCCGAGACGAACACGACCCCGGGCTCCTCGATCGCCCGCAGCTGCTCGAGATTGGGGGTCTCGACTGCGCTCACAGCGCAACCCTCGACCTAGGCGCACCTGGCAGGCGGCGCAGACGGCCGAGCCGGCAAAGCCGCCTCGGCCTGAGGACGCACATCGCGAGCGACGTGCTCAGGACCGCCTCACCCGGCACATCGGCCAGAGGTCGCACCACTGCGGGCACGAGCCGCGCTTCGGGTCGTGTCGCACGTCACCCTCGCGGATACGCCCCACCGTCGTCCGCGCCTGCTCCTGGGCCCGCTCGATCTGGCCCCAGAACGCCTCCTCGTCGACGTAGTCGTTGCGCTGGAAGCCGGGAACACCGTCTTCCCGCGCCTCGGCCCGCAGCAGCCCCCGCGCGCGGCCCTCGCCGCCGAGCGCCCGGTAGATCCCGCCGAGCGGCTCCATCCCGACGAGGTCGCGCAGGACGAGCATGTAGAGCGGGATCTGCAGATGGAGCTCGCGCTCGATCTCCGCGGCAGTGTGGGCCCGGCGGCCCGACTTGTAGTCCACGACGATCCCGCGCGCCCCGAACGGGTCGCGGTCGATCCGGTCGATCTTCCCGGAGACCGTGAAGCCGCCGAGATCGAGCCCGCGCTGCAGCTCCGGCGCCGAGCGCTCGGAGCCGAACGAGACCTCGAAGCGGCTCGGGACGAGCGGCAAAGGCGACTCGGCCTCGCGACGAACGAGCTTCTCGAGGTCGCGGGCGAGGCTCTGCTCCAGCTCCCGGCGCTCGAGCTCGGGCACGTCGATCCTGAGATGAGCCTGCAGGGCATCGCGCAGGCACTCGCGCAGGAAGGTGAGGGCCTCATCGAGGCTCTCCTGCGTCGGGCGCTCCTCGCCGGTGCGCTTGGGCAGGCCCTTGAAGAACGAGAACAGCGCCTGGTGCGCGACCGTTCCGCGCAGCCGCGCGTCGATCTCCGCGTCGATCTTCTTCGGCGCAACCAGGCGGTCGACGAACCACATCGAGGAGCAGTCCGCGAAGCGCTCGAGGTCCGTGACGGAAAAGCACGCCTTCTGTCGCAGCTCCTCGAGCACCCCGGGGTGCGTGAGGCGCGTCGACCGCTCGAAGGCTGCGAGCGCCCGCTCGAGGCGCCGCTCCCAGCCGTTCGCGCGCGCCAGCGAGGTGGCCGCGGAGCGGTCGGTGGGTGCGAGCGCGGCCAGCGCACGCAGCCGCTCCCGCTCGCTCGGCGCGGTCTCGAGCGGCCAGGTCAAGGCGGCGAGTGGCCGGCGGCGCGTCCAGCGCTCAACCTCGTCGGCCGCGAAGAACCCGCGGGTCTCGTCCCAGAAGGGGCTCGGCTCGCGCGGCGAGCCCTCGTCGCTCGCGGCCTCGCGCACGAGGTACAGGCGCCGGGTCGGCCGTGTGCAGGCCGTGTAGAAGAGGTAGCGGTCGCGCGAGACGGGGTCGGTGCGCAGCAGTCGGCCCGAGCGGGAGGAGCGCTCGAGCTCTGCCTTCCGCTCCTCGTCCAGGAAGGGCGAGCTCTGCGAGCGGCGCGGCAGACGGCCCTCCTCGAGCCCGACGACGAAGACCACCTCGAAGCGGCGCGTGCGGGCCCGCAGCAGGTCGAGCACGGCCACGCGGCCGGCCTCGCCGGCGGCGCCGAGCCGCATCGGCGCGTCGCCGAGCAGCGCCACGATCTCCTCGCGGGTCGCCTCGCCGCCGAGGTCGCGCCAGCCCTCGAGCTCCGCGATCAGCTTCGCCGCCGCCTCGTGCGTACGGAGGTCGAGCCGGGCTGCCTCGTGGGTCGGGGGCGCCTCGAGCCCGTGCGCCGCGCGGGCCATCGCGCGGGCGAGGGTCTTCGCGGCGGCGAGTGGATCCTCGGCGCTCCGCACGGCGTCCAGGTGTGGCAAGGGCTGGCCGCGGAGCTTGCCGATCTCCTCCTCGACCCGGGGCGGCTCGGTGACGCCGCGGCCGCGCAGCCGGCCCTCGAGGAAGTCGGCATGGGCGCGCGCCAGCCCCGAGTACGGCGAGCGCAGGAACGCGAACAGGTCGCGCCGCCCGCAATCGAGCCACGCGTAGCGCAGCAGCGAGAGCAGCGCCTGCCCGAACGGCGTCTGGCCGAGCCGCAGCCTCCCCTCGAGACCGTACGGGACGCCGAGGGTCCTGAACGCCGTGTCCAGCGGCGCGCGCCACCGCTCGAGCGTGGGGCACACGACCGCGATCTCTCCTGCGGGCGTCCCGTCGCGGAGGAGCGCGAGGATCTCGTCCCCGACGAGCTCGAGCGTGCCGCGCAGGCCCGCGCCTTCGAGGAAGCGCACCGAACCGTCCAGCTCGACGCTGCCGGTTCCTGAATCACGCGCGAACAGCGCTCGTTCGAGGTGTGCGAGAACGGGCGAACGCGCCTCCCGGCTCGGCGGCAGCTCCTCGATGCGCCCGTGGGCGATGCGGGTCAGGTCCTCGGCGGTACGGGTAAGCGAGGCGAACGCGTCACGGCCGGGCTCGTACGGGAGCGAGACCGTCACCTCGGCCCGTGCGGCGAGCGCCTCCAGCAGCGCCCATTCAGCTCCGGTCAGGTCCTCGAAGCCGTACGCGAAGACGGGCCTCGGCTCCCATGCGCCGAGATCGCCGGCCGCGCGCTCGGCAGCGTGACGGCGCTCGAGCTCCCGGTCCCAGAGGCCGAGCCGGTCGAGCTCTTCGCGGTACGCGCCGTAGAGATCGGCGAGCTCGCCGTCGAGCTCGGTGGGCTCCAGCAGCGCCGACTCGAGCTCTGCGACGGTCGCACCGAGGGAGTCGGAGAACCCGGAGAAGCGCGCCGATCGCCCGCCGGCGCGGCGCGCCACGACGCGACGCAGGAGCAGCGTCCGCTGTGCGGCCGAGATCACCGGCTTGTGCGCGCCGTTCCCGCGGGCGATGCGCGAGAAGACGTCGTCGAAGGTTCCGATCGAGCCGCCGAGGAGGGCTCCGGTGCGGGACAGCAGCTCGCGCTCGGCACGATCGACGTCCGGCCGGTTCGGCACGATCAGGATCGGATCGTCCTCCAACGTGGCCAGGTAGCGCTCGAGCAGGAGCGCGACCTTGCCCGCGTTGGCAGGCCCTGCGAGCAGGCTCAGCGGCACTGACCCATCCTAGTTGCGGTAGGTGACGGCCTCGGAACGCGTCGACCGGTCATTTCAGACGGACGCACGGGCAAGGCCCGCGCGTCCTGAGATCGGCACCGCAAGCGGTGCCTGAGTGCGGTAGGTGACTGCCTCGGAACGCGTCGACCGGGCATTTCAGACGGACGCACGGGCAAGGCCTGCGCGTCCTGAGTTCGGCACCGCAAGCGGTGCCTCAGTGCGGTAGGTGACTGCCTCGGAACGCGTCGACCGGTCATTTCAGACGGTGCGGTAGGTGACGGCGTCGGAACGCGTCGACCGCGGCTCCGTGGGGGCGGTCGAGCCCGCCCTGAGCGGCTAAGCGACTGCGGACTTCGGCCTACGACCTCGCCGTGCCGCGGCCCGGCCGGGCATCTGTCCGGCGCAGTCGTCGCAGAGATCGGCCTGCTTTGCGCCGCGCCGTGCGTCGGAGAAGTTCAGGCGCAGCGTCGCACCCTTTCCCTCGCCGATTTCCTTCCCGCAGTTGTCGCAGACAAGCACAGTCTTGCGCGCCAATTCGTCCTCCTCCCGAGGGTGGATTAACGCCAGCCTAACGCAAAAACGCTGCGCAAATCTCAGGCCGCTTCTCGTGCGCGTCGAATGCGCCACGAGCGCAGCAGGCTGACGAGCGCCTGCTCCTCCGCGTCGAGGCCGGAATCGCGAGCGCCAACGACGCGCAAATGGCGAGGCCGAAAATCTTCGATCGTTCGCCCGTCGAGATACTGCTCGACGACCGCCGGGCTGACGTAGGAAGCACGCGCAACCGCGGGCGTGTTTCCGAGCCGGTCGCCGACCACGCGCATCACCGCCGCGACCGTTCGCTTCTGCTCCGTCGCCGTTTCGACCGGTCCTCGCTCGGCCAGGGCGACAGCTGCCAGCAGCGTCCCTCCCCAGGTCCGGAAGTCCTTCGCGGTGAACTCCTCGCCCATGTGCTCTCGGATGTACTCGTTGAGCCGGCGCGCGCCGAGGTTGACGAGGTCGCCGTTGAGGCGGTAGCGAAAGAGCCGACGGCCGCCCGGCGCGGCGAGCAGCTCCTTCAGCCCCGCGGCGAGCTCGTCGTCGACGAGCACCGTGCGGCACATGATGCGGTGCTTCGCTCGGAAGCGGAACGAGACCCGGCTTCCGCGCACCCGCACGTGGCTCTTGCGCAAAGTCGTGATGCCGAACGTCCGGTGATTCTTCGCGTACCGCTCGCCGCCGACACGGAACCAGCCCTCGTTGATCAGCCGGACCGCGACCGCAGCCGTCCAGTCGCAGCTGAGCGGCTCCTGTTCCATGTGCCCCGCCATCGCCGCCCGCAGCGCCGGAAGCCGCTCCGCAAACAGCACCAGCCTGTCGAATTTCGCTTGCTCCTGACGCGCCCGGTATTCGGGGTGGTAGAGGTACTGGCGCCGGCCGGCCTTGTCGACTCCGGTCGCCTGCAGCTTCGCGTTGGCGCGCGGCGAGATCCAGACGTCCTTCCAGGCCGGCGGAATGCGCAGCGCGTCTATCCGCGCGAGCGCGGCCTCGTCCGTGATCTGCCGGCCGCGCGAGTCCTCGTAGCGGAACTGCCGCCTCGAGCCGAGCCGCCTCCACCCTCCCCGTCGAGTCATAGAGTTGCGGTGTAGCCATAGTCGCGCGGAACTAATCCAAGGAGGTCGATCGCGGGCACAACGATTGTGGTCCTCGAAGGCGACGAGACCGGGCAGGAGCTGCTCGAGGAGGCGCTCCGCGTGCTCGCGCCGGAGGTCACGGGCGTGGCGGTCGAGCTCCCGCGCTACGACTTGTCGCTGGAGTCCCGTCGCGCGACCGAGAACCGCGTGGTGCACGAGGCGGCCGCGGCGGTTCGCGAGGCGGGCCTCGGCCTGAAGGCGGCCACGATCACCCCCGAGGGCTCCGGCGACGTGGGCTCGCCGAACCGGATCCTGCGCGAGGAGATCGGCGGGCGGGTCATCGTCCGCACCGGCCGCCGGATTCCCGGAGTCGTGCCGTTCGGCGGGGTGCACGCGCCGATCTCGGTCGTGCGGATGGCCGTCGGCGATGCCTACGGCGCGAAGGAATGGCGCGAGGGCGAGGATGAGGACGAGGCGGCGTTCAGGACCGAGCGAATCGAGCGGCGCATCTGCCACGCGGTCGCCGAGTTCGCATTCCGGCTCGCAGAGGAGACGGGCGCGAAGGTCTTCGGCGGGCCGAAGTTCACCGTCAGCCCTGTTTACGAGGGGATGCTGAAGGAGGAGATGGACGCTGCCGCGGCTCGGCATCCGGGGGTGCCATACGAGCCGCAGCTGATCGACGCCACCTTCGCGCTGCTGATCGCCTCGAGCGGCGATCCGCTGGTTATCCCTGCGCTGAATCGCGACGGTGACATCCTCTCCGACCTCGTGCTGCCGCTCTTCGGCTCGATCGCGGGCTCCGAGTCGCTGCTCGTGGCCTTCGGCGACAATTACGTGCCCACGGTGGTGCTGGCTGAGGCCGCGCACGGGACGGCCCCGTCGCTGCAGGGGAAAAACGTCGCGAACCCGATGGCGATGATCCTGGCCGGGGCAGCTGTGCTCTCGTATGCCGGGGAGGAGGCGGCGCCAGCGGCTCGCGCGATCCGGGAGGCCTGCCTCGAAGCGGTAGCCGACGGCGTGCGCACCGCCGACCTCGGCGGGCACGCAGGGACGAGCGAGTTCACGGACGAGGTGATCCGTCGGACACGTACGAAGCTCGAGGTCTGGGCGACGCTCTAGCCCCGACGTTCAACGCAGCCGCGGGCCCACTCCGTGGCCGACGTTGCCGACATCCCGGTAGAGCGCCTCGACGTTGTTGCCGTCCGGATCCAAGAGATAGGCCGCGTAGTAGCCGAGCCCGTAGTCACGGTAGCCTGGAGGGCCGTTCGAGCGGAAACCGGCCGCGGTACCGGCTCGGTGAAACTCGTCGACCTCTTCCTTCGCACGTGCGTAGAAGCACAGATGCAGGTTCTGCGTGGCCGGCCTCCTGTCGGCCACGTTGAGGTTGGCGAAGCACGTCCAATCGCCGCGCTCGAGGAGTTTCGGCACGCCGAGGGGAGCCAGCACGGTCTCGTAGAAGCGGACGCTCTCCCGGTAGTCGCTCGCATGGAGGTCGACGTGGTCGAAAAGCCTCAGCGACCAGTCCCAGTCCTCGACGCTCACGGGACGGCAGGATCGCACGGCGGCCGCGGCCACTCAATGCCAAGCCCGGTGTCAGGACACCGTGACGGATCACGATGCGGCCACGGCGGTGAGCTGGGCCTTCCCGAACAGCTCAAGGAACACGCGGGCGAGCTCCGGATCGAACTGCGTTCCGGCGCAGCGCTCGACCTCGGCCAGCGCGTGTTCCTGCGACAGGGCGCGTCGGTAGGGCCGGTCGCTGGTCATCGCGTCAAAGGCGTCGGAGATCGCCAGCAGCCTTGCCTCGAGCGGGATCTCCTCGCCGGCTTTGCCCGAGGGATAGCCGCCTCCGTCCCAGCGCTCGTGGTGGTAGAGGACGTACGGCAGCGCCTCGCGCAGCGCCGACACGCGCAGCAGGATTCGCGCGCCGAGCTTCGGATGCTCGCGGATCTCGGCGAGCTCTTGCGGGTCGAGGCGCCCCACCTTGCGAAGCACCTCGTCCGCGACGCCGAGCTTCCCGATGTCGTGGAGCGGCCCGCCGACACGCAGCGACGCCAGTCGCTCGTCGGGCCAGCCCATCCGCCGGGCGGCGGCCTCGGCGAGTGCCGTCACGCGCGCCGAGTGTCCGCGGATGTAGGGGTCACGCGCCTCGATCACGCCGCTCAGCACGGACAGCATCGCCACGACC
>JBKPHO010000580.1:0-1278 GCA_046729915.1 Actinomycetota bacterium
CCGGCCAGTGCGGCCACGCCTACGGCGGCGGCTAGGGACAGTGCCGCGAGCCCGAGCCACGTGAGCCGGCCGTTCGAAGAACCCGCCGAAAACAGCGCCGAAACCGCCGCGAGAGCCCCACCGGCGCCGAGCAGCAATAGCGCCGCCCAGCGATCGAGGCCCCAGCGCATCAGCACCGGAGGCTAACATTCGCCCCCGAACGGCCGTCGTTTACAAAGAGTTAACTCGGGGATCACCGTCGGCTCAAGGTAAGGCGTGAGACTGCTGACCGGCCCCCCGCCATGATCGGCATGCGCATCCGTCCAGCCGCCACCGCCGCCCTGCTCGTCGCCGTCGTCGCCGGCTGCCTCCTGGCGATCTCGCTCCCCTCGCAGGCCGCCGCGAAGGACAAGCCGTGCTGGGAGCGCGTGATCGACGACTGGCTCGACAACGGCACGATCGACCGCCACTACAAGACGGCCTGCCTCCAGCAGGCGCTGAAGAACGTGCCGGAGGACCTGCGCGACTACTCGAACCTCCCCGATGCGATCGCCGCCGCTCTGCAGGACTCGATCCGCGGAGGCAACGGCGGCGCTGGGAGCGGGACGAATCCCGGCTCGGGAACAGGCGACGGCTCCGGTAACCCCGAAGGCAAGGACCGCACGCTCCAGGCGACCCCGCCGCGCTCCGCTTACCGCCGCGCGATCGACAAGCTCGGCACGACGAGCGCCGACTCCCTCCCGATCCCGCTGCTCGTCCTCGCCGGCCTCGGCACCGCCCTGCTCCTGAGCGCCGGCGGCCTCGTGACCGCAAGGCGCATCCGCGCCCACCGCGCGGGCGCCGCTCCGCCCGGCGACTAGCCGAGCGCCTCTTCGACGGCGGCCTCGAACGGCAGAAGGCGGCCCGTAAGCCGTCCGCGCTCGAGCTCTTCCCCACCGCCCGCCGTAACCCGCTCGAGGTAATCCTCGCGCTTGGTCTCCCACTGCCCCACGGGCGCCGCGCCTCCTCGGCCTCGACTGCTCCCCACAGCCGCCCGGCCCGCTCCTTGTCTCCGTGCAGCGCCGCGATCCAGGCGAGGTGCACGAGCCCGTAGAGAGTCGATTGGCGGTCGCCGATGCGATGGGCGAGCGCCAGCGATTTCCGCGCGGGGGTTTCGGCCTCGTCGATCCGATCGACGTGGATCAGGCACACGGCGAGCCCTTGCAGCATGGCGACCTCCCACCACGTGAAGCCGATGTCCGCGGCCATCTCGGCCGCGCGTGAGAACAGCTCGATCGCGGCGGGAAGATCGCCCTCCTT
>JBKPHO010000581.1:0-5754 GCA_046729915.1 Actinomycetota bacterium
AAGCTGATAGTCGTGCCGCTGTCCTTCGCGACACCGGCCTTCTTGAGGTCGGTCGTCGCCTCGCCGCGCGCGAACTCCTGGCGCCAGATCTTGCCGTCGCGCTTGACCTCGACGGTCAGCCACTCGGAGAGCGCGTTCACGACCGAGACGCCGACGCCGTGGAGGCCGCCGGAGACCTTGTAGCCCTCGCCGCCGAACTTGCCGCCGGCGTGGAGCTTCGTCAGCACCACCGTCACTGCCGGCAGGCCCTGGTCGGCCATCACGTCGACGGGGATGCCCGAGCCGTTGTCCGAGACCGTCACCGAGTCGTCCGGGTGGATCGTCACTTCGATCGTGTCGGCGCGGCCTGCGAGGGCCTCGTCGACGGCGTTGTCGATCACCTCGTAAACGAGCTGATGGAGCCCGCGAGAGCCGGTCGAGCCGATGTACATGCCCGGTCGCAGACGGACCGGCTCGAGGCCCTCGAGAACGGTGATGTCTTTGGCGGTATACGAAGCCTTAGCCATGAAAAAAGCCCTGGAAGTTACGCATTTCCGGGCAAGACGCAGTTTATCAGAACGGGCGGTCGGCAGCGGCCCGCGCGAGGCTCATCCGCGCAGCTTTTTCTACCGATTTGCGGAGTTCTTCGGCGTCGATCGCGGCGGCGAGCGCTCGTGCTTCCCGCGCCTGCTCCAGGGAGGGCTCCGGAGGGCGTTTCCGGAGCTCGGACGAGGGCGCGGGAGAACGCTCCGGCAAGGGTCCCGGGGCGAACCGAAGGCGCGCCGGAGCGGCCGGGCCGAGCGCCTTCTGGAGCCGCTGCGCCATCTCCCGCTCGAGCTGCTGGAGCTCGAAGGCCCAGGTCGAGGACGCGGTAGCGACGTGCAGCGTGCCGTCGCGCGCCAGCCTGGCCGGCCACGCGTTCGCCGCTACGGTCTCGCCGACGGTCTCGGGCCAGATCGCGACGAGGTCGACCATCTGCCCGACGCTGCCGAAACGACCGAGCTCTCGCAGGAACTCTTTCCCGAGTCGGTCCATCAGGCGGCGCGCACCTCACTCGTCCCGTCACTTCGCTGCTCGATCTCGAGCGTCTGCGCCGGCTCGCCTGGAAGGGCGCTGCGGCTCGCGCTCGTCACGAGCGCCTGGCCGGACACGCGCAGGCGATCGGCGAGGATGCGGCGCCGCTCGGGGTCGAGCTCGGAGAGCACATCGTCGAGCAGGAGCAGTGGCCGCGTGCCGCGCCGTTCCTCCAGTAAGTCCGCCTCTCCGAGCAGGAGCGCCAGCACAGCCAGGCGCTGCTCTCCCTGCGAGCCGAACACACGCAGGTCGCGGGCGGCGGACAGTACACCCAGGTCCTCCAGGTGCGGGCCCACGCCGGTCGTGCCGCGCTCGAGATCGCGGTCGACCCGCTCGTCGAGCTCCTGCGCGCTCGGAGCCAAGCCCTCATAGCGGAGCTCGGCCTGCGGCAGCCCCAGCTCGCCGGCACGCTCCGCGAAGCGCGGCTCGAGAGCCGTGACCGTCTCGTGGCGCCCCGCGACGAGCTCGGCGCCGAGACGGCTGACCTGCTCGTTCCAGGGGCCGAGCGCCTCCCGGGACGAGAGGCCCTGCGCCACCCGCCGCAGCGCCGCGTTCCGTTGTCCAACAGCCGCGCCGTACTCGGCAGAAAGCCCCGCTCGGGCCGGAGCGAGCCGCCCGAGAACGCGATCGAAGTAGGCGCGCCGCGCGGCCGGGCCGCCCTTGACGACCACAAGCCGGTCGGGCGTGAAGACCAGCGTCGACACTTCCCCGCGCAGCTGCTCGGCGCCGCGCAGCCGCGCGCCGTTGAGCGTCGCCCGCTTCCCGCTCCCGAGCTCGAACGTCACTTCGAGGTCGAGCCCCACGCCCGCCCGTTCACCGCGCAGGGCAATGCGGGCAGCCTCGCGGCCGAAGCGAACGAGCTGGGCCTCGGCCCGCGTTCGCGGCGAGAAGCCTTGCGTCCCGACGTGAAGCGACTCGAGCAGGTTTGTCTTCCCGGCGCCGTTGGGTCCGGTCACGAGCACGAGCCCCGGCTCGAGCTCCACGTCGAGCTTGGCATAGGAACGGAAGTCCCGGAGCGCGGCAGAAGCGACGATCAGCCGGCCACTGCGGCACCGCTCGCGGTGCCGCTCTCAGGGCGGTCGGGCTTTGCCCGGGCGCCCGTCTGAAATGACCGGTCGACCCGTTGGATCTTGCCTACCCCGCCAAACGTATGGGCATGATCAGGTACAGAAAGTCGTCTGCTTCCCCCTGCAAGACGGCAGGCCGCAGCGGGCTGATCAGCTTCAGCCGCAGCTGCTCGCCGGCGACCGACTCGATCCCGTCACGGAGGAACTCGGCGTTGAAGCCGATCTCCAGCGGCTCGCCGGTGAACGCGACCGGAAGCGACTCGCGGGCCTCACCGACATCCTGCGTCTGCGCGGAAACCGTCAGCTCGCCGTCGGCAAAGCGCAGCCGCAGCGGTGAGTTGCGCTGCGCCATCACGGCCACGCGGCGGACCACGTCGAGCAGCTCATCACGCGGCAGCGAGAGCTCGTGGTCGAAGGCCTCGGGCACGAGCTGCTTGTAGTTCGGGAACTGTCCGTCGATTCGCCGCGTCGTCAACAGCGCGTCGCCAGTGGAGAAGACGACTTGGTTCTCGTGCACGCCGAGCTCGATCTGCTCGCCCGCCTGCGCGATGCGCGCAAGCTCACCGAGGGCCCGCGCCGGCACAATCGCCTCCAGCTCCGGAACGGTGCCGTCAACCGGAGTCTCCTTCACCGAGAGCCGGTAGGAATCGGTGGCCGCCATCACGAGCTTCCCGGGCTCGAACCGCATCAGGACTCCGGTCAGCACCGGCCGCGACTCGTCACGCGAGGCCGAGCGGCTGACACGTGCCACGGTCTCGAGCAGCGTTTCGCGATCGACGTCGTGCCGCTCTGCCGCCCCGGCGTCGGGGAGCCGTGGGAAGTCCTCTGCGTTGTAGGTGTGGAGCCGGTAGCTGGCCGAGCCGGAACGGATCTCGACCGCGGCTTCCTCGAGCTTGTGCTCAAGCGTTACCTCCGCGTCGGGCAGCAGCCGCGCGAGCTCGAGCAGCAAGCGCCCGGGCACAACGACCGATCCCTCCATCTCGACCTGCGCCTCGAGCGACGTGCGCAAGGAAAGCTCCATGTCGGTCGCCGCAAGCTCGAGCCTCCCCTCGGAGGCACGCAGCAAGATCCCCGCGAGGATCTGAACGGTCGTTCGGGTCGAGACGCCGCGCGAGACGACCCCGAGTGCACGCGCGAGCTCGTCACGAGGGCAAGCGACCCTGAGAGCTCCCTGTGCAACCACAGCTTCAGCTTCCATCATTTATGAAATTCCTTTGTCGTAGTCATAGGGAGTGTGGAGCACGGGGATGATGCCTTGTTCCCGCTCCCGTAGCCGCATTGCGCTGTGGGCGGGGGTTGGGGAGGAACCGGCCTCGTCTACAGGGGCCGTGGCCGAAGGCCGTTCCATCCACAGCTTCACCGCGCCTGCTTGATGCGCGCGGTCAACTCTTGCACCAGGTTGTACACATCCCGGTCCTCGCGGATCATGCGGGCAATCTTCGAGGTCGCGTGGATGACCGTCGTGTGGTCGCGGCCGCCGAACTGCTTGCCGATCTTCGGCAGCGACGAGTCCGTCAGCTCGCGCGAGAGGTACATCGCCACCTGCCGCGGGTAGACGATGTTCTGCGAGCGCTTGTCGCCGCAGAGCTCGTCGAGCGAGAGCCCGAAGCGGTCAGAGACGAGCTCCTGGATCCGCTCGATCGAGACCTGCTGCACCTCGCCCTGGGGGAAGACGTCCTTGAGCACGTCCTGCGCGAGGTCCTCGGTCATCGGCCGGCCGGTGAGGGAGGAGAAGGCGACAACGCGGGTGAGCGCGCCTTCGAGCTCCCGAATGTTGGACGAGATCCGGCCGGCGATGAACTCGAGCACCTTCGGGTCGGACACGTGGATGTGGTCGGTCTTGACCTTCTTGCGCAGGATTGCGATGCGCGTCTCCAGGTCGGGCGGCTGGATGTCGGTGATCAGCCCCCACTCGAACCGGGAGCGCAGCCGTTCCTCGAGGGTCGAGATCTCCCGCGGAGGGCGGTCGGACGAGATCACGATCTGCCCGCCGGCCTCGTAGATCGAGTTGAAGGTGTGGAAGAACTCCTCCTGGATCCGCTCCTTGTGCTCGAAGAACTGAATGTCGTCGACCAAGAGCAGGTCGTACGCGCGATAGCGCTGCTTGAAGCCCTCGATGCGCTTGTCGCGAAGCGCGTTGATGAAGTCGTTCATGAAGGTCTCGCTCGTCACGTAGCGCACCGAGAGCTCGACGCCCTGATGCTCGCCGACGTACTGCGCGATCGCCTGCAGGAGGTGCGTCTTCCCGAGCCCGGTGCCGCCGTAGATGAAGAGCGGGTTGTAAGCCTGCGCCGGTGCCTCCGCCACCGCGAGCGCTGCCGCATGGGCGAAGCGGTTCGAGGAGCCGATGACGAAGGAATCGAAGGTGTACTTCGGGTTGAGGCCGACGCCGACGGTCTCGCGGCGGTGCACCTCGACCGCATCTGCAGGGTCGCCTTCGCCCTCGGTAACGGCGAGTTGAATCCGTCGCTCCTGGCCGGTTGCGTCACCGACCGCGGCGTTGATCAGGCCGATGAAGTGACCCTCGATCCAGTCGCGCGTGAAGTCGTTCGGAACCGCGAGCACGAACTCGTCGTGACTCAGCTCGAGCCCCTCCACGTGGTCGAACCACGTGCGGTACGTCGTCTCGTTGAGGGCGCCCCTGAGCCGACCAGATACCTCGCTCCACAGGCCTTCCGCTGTCAGCTCGATTGAGGGCTCCACGCCGCCGGTCCGTGCTCCTTGTCGAGGAAGGGGGCGAGGGCGAGCATAGCAGCGAGGCGGCGGCCTCACAACGCCCCGGACGGACGGTTCCGAGTGGACGAAAAGTGCCCAATTTGCAGGGAAAAGCGCACCCTCCACACCGGCGTCCACAACTGTGGAGGGTCCTGCCCGAAGAGGCGACGCTTGCATCGCCGAGAGCGCTATTCGCTCCACGTTTCGGCCCTCGCTTGTGCGCCCGGAAGTCTGTGGAGAACCACCCGCGAAGGCCTCGCTATACTGGCTTGCGGCCGCCCGAAACGGGCGGTTCTTCTTCACCTCCTCGACTCGTGAAACGGACCTACCAGCCCAACGTGCGCAGGCGGAAGCGGAGGCACGGCTTCCGCGCCCGGATGTCTACGCGTGCCGGCCGCGCGATCCTGAAGCGGCGGCGGGCGCGGGGTCGCAAGCGTCTCTCGGCCTGAGCTCGCTGGACGCGCGCGTGCAACGCCGCCACCGCCTCTCGCGCTCGCGCGACTTCGATGCGGTCTACCGGCACGGCCGCTCGGTCTCGACGCGCTTCCTCGTCCTGTACTGGTTCGCGCGTGAAGAGGACAGGGAGGGCCCGCGGGTCGGGCTCGCGGTGCCCAAGGCGGCCGGCACGGCGGTCGTGCGAAACAAGTTGAAGCGCCGCCTGCGGGAGGCCTTCCGGATGCGCCTGGCCGAGCTGCCGCTAAACCAGGACTATGTGCTCGTGGCCAGGCCGGGGCTCGCCGAGGCGGTGGACGCACGGGGCTTCGACTGGCTCGGCGAGCGCGTCGACGAGATCCTCGGAAAGGCCGCCGCGTGAGGCGCCGCTTGCGGTGCCGACGTCAGGACGTGCGGGCTTGCCCGCTCGTCCGTCTGCCCCGCTGTCCGAGAACGCCGGGGCTTGAGGTAGCGCGGTGAGGTACGC
>JBKPHO010000582.1:0-1065 GCA_046729915.1 Actinomycetota bacterium
GCCCAGCCTCGGCTAGGTTGTTGTCAGCGTTCAGATCGTGTTGACGACGTCCTCGAAGACCGTCGGGCTGCGGAGCATGCGGCCCGCACCGACGCTGACCCAGGCGAGGGCGGGGTCCTCGCGGGCGGCCTCGTAGAACCGGGAGAGGTCGGCGTCGAGCCGGAGGATGTGCCTGGCCGCGTCCGTGACGACCGGCGCGTCCGAGGCGGCGATGCGCTCGCCCTCGACCAGCGCGTGGCCCGTCCGCCCGGCCCGGATCCTGATCGTGGGCGCCCGGTTGCGCGGCAGCGCCAGCGTCGTCTCCAGCGTCCGCGCCTCCTCGTCGATCACGTTCGGCGGCAGGTCGGCCAGACCGTGCGAGGCGAGCGTCCGCCACAAGTCGACGGGCTCGCCGCCCGCGCCCTTGAGCTCGAGCTCGGCGGACCACCGTTTCGCCATCCCCGTCGGTTCAACGCAGGAACGCTTCTCGGATTCCCGGTGTGGTGCTCTACCGCTAGTGTCCTCGGGGGTGCAAGGCACTCGAGGTGGGTCGGCAAGCAGACGCGAGAGTGTGGGTCCGCGCGGCGTGCGGATGCTTCGCAGGCTGGGGCCCAGGCACGTCGTGCAGGCGTCGCTTGTCGGCACACTCTGGTGGTACGCGGCAAGCGTGCTGTACCCCGCGAAGGCGCTGAGACGCGGCGGTATCAATGTCGTGGGGCCACCGGTCGGCGAGGAGCCCGCCGGGCTGCCGCGCCCGGGGCTCGGGCGCCACTTCTCAAAGGGCAGGCCCGAGCCAGTCCTCCTCGAGGAGACGACCGCGAATCACCACCTGGTCGAGGACTTCGACGAGCTCGCCGAGCTCTACGAGGTCTTGGTTCGACCCTTCTCGACGCCGATCTTCGACGAGGCGCTCGCCGTCATCCGCCGGTACCTGGCTCCCGACTCACGGGTGATGGACGCAGGTTGCGGGCCCGGTCGCGAGCTGCGGCGCGTCGCCGCGCTCGTCCCGCGTGGCGAGGTCGTCGGGGTCGACCTGGCCGCGGGCATGGTCGAGGTCGCGCACGCCTCCGCGCTCGCGCGCGGGCT
>JBKPHO010000583.1:0-3367 GCA_046729915.1 Actinomycetota bacterium
GAGGCGGCACGAGCAGCCCGGTTTCGCCGTCGACGACGAGATCGAGCAAGCCACCGACCGCGCTCGCCACCACCGGCCGCCCGTTCGCCATCGCCTCCGCGCACGCCACACCGAAGCCCTCGCGGTGCGAGGGGACGGCCACGACGGCGGCGCGCTCGTACAGCGGCGCCAGCGCGTGGTGAGGGACGAAGCCGCGGGCTCCCGGAACCTGGTCGCGCAGCGGCCCGTCGCCGGCCACGACGAGCGGCAGCCCGTCCGCGGCCCGGACGAGCTCGAGAATTCCCTTCTCGCGCGAGAGCCGCCCGACGAACAGCACCTCCGGCGGGGCGGCCTCCTCGCCCACGTGCTCCGGCACGTCGACCCCGCTCGGGATCACCCGCACCTCCCCTGCGCCGAGCCCCCGTGCGGCATCCGCCAGCGCGTTCGAGGCGCAGACGACCACGCGCGCCCGGCGCAGGACGGTCCGGGCGAGCGGCCGCGCCTTCCGCGCCACCTCGACGTCGGTTCCCCAGAGCTGCACCACGAACGGCCTCCCGCAGGTGAGCGCCACCGCTCCGGCCGGGAGCCAGTGCGCGTGCACGAGGTCGGCGTCCCGGGCGGCCCTGCGCGCCGCCCGCGCGAAGCTCGCCAGCATCGCCGGCACGAGCGCCGCCCGCCAGGGCTCCCGCCTCAGGTTGCCGACCACGCCCGAGCCGTAGGCGATGCCGTAGTGCCGGAAAGACGCCGGCGAGACCACCTCGAGCTCGATCCCCCGCTCCCGGAGCCGCTCCACCGCGTCGGCGACGAAGGTCCCCGCCGCATCGCCCTCGTACCGCGGGTACGAGGTCGTCAGAACGACGACCTTCACCTGTGCCCCTCCAGGCAATACACGCCCGCCTCTGGCCCGCGATCACGCGGCGCCAGGAACCACCCTCGCCCTTGCCAAGGCAACCAGCCTTGGCCGCGGGCGAGTGTGGCCCCTGGCTTGGTGCTCGCGACCCAGAAGCTAGACAGCATTACCTGAAGGGGCACGGCTCTCGGCAGTCGCCGCCCGCGAGAAGACGATCGGCGTCACCAGCACGAGCAGCACGAACACGTAGAAGTACGGGAACGACATCGTCAGGTAGAAGACGTTCGCGGCCATCGTCCCCACCAGGGCGGCCGTCATCCCCCAGCCGAGCGGTCGCACCCGGGCGGCCAACGGGTCGCCGGCCGCCGCGAGCGCCCGCCCGAGCCGCCGCGTGACGTTCAGGCGAACGAACAGGTACCAGAGGAAGATCGCGAACAGCGCCGTCCCGACGAGCCCGCCCTCGACGAGCAGCGCCACGTAGAAGGAGTGCGGGCCCCAGTTCGTCTTGCCGGTGACGAACTCGTAGTAGACGGAGAAGTTGTTGAAGCCGAGCCCGAAGAGCGGGTGCTGGTGCAGCACCTGCGGCACGAAGTCGTAAACGGTGAAGTGCCCGGACGACAGGCGGTTGCTCGTCTGCAGCCGCGAGCTGATCACGACGTCGAAGAAGTGCCGCCGGCGGTAGACCTCCCAGGCGACCGGGATCGCCACCACCACGAGCGGGAACGCGAGCGCGCGCGAGAGGGCCAGGTGCCGGTACGGGATCAGCAGTACCAGCGCTCCGACGATCAGCCCCAGCGCGCCGCTTCGCGACAGCGTGGTCAGCTCCGAGATCAGGAGGAAGGCGAGCAGCAGTCCGAGCGGCACCTTCAGGCGATGGTTGCGCTCGAGGCGGAGGTAGAGCGGCGCGACGATCAGGATTGCCAGCACGAGCATGATCCCGAGGTGGTTGGGGTCGCCCGTGAGCGCGTTCGCCCGGTACACGCTTGCGCCGTTGACCGAGCCGAAGACGTTGATCTGGCTCGCGCCGCGGGTCAGGGGCCGGACGAAGAGCGAGTCGAGGTTGTGCCCGGACTGCGCGGCCAGGAGCTGCAGGATCCCGTAGGCGCCGTTGAACGCGATCCCGCCGATGAACCACGCGAGCGTGCGCCAGTAGAAGCCGAGCGGCTTCTGAGCCAGGTAGAGCACCCCGGCGACCAGGAACGCGAAGTGGAGCAGCCACTTGACGATCCCCTTGCCGTACTGGTCGAGCGCCTGCCCCGTCTCGAGGTTGAAGAAGCCCGCCAGGTAGACGAGCAGGAACGCGGCCAGGAAGACGAGCAGCACCGCGACGGTGCGCGGCACCGGGCCTAGCCGGCGCCCTAGCCGGTCTAGCGTGAAGAAGAGGAGGAAGCCGATCAGCGTCAGGTCGGCAAGGAAGACCGTTCCAGCAACGTTCCACTGGACCTTCTCGAAGGTGCAGCAAAACGCGGTCGCGAAGAAGAAGAACGGGACGAGCCGGCTCTCCTCGCGCGCGACCGCGGTGACTCGAGGCTCCACGGCTACTGCGGTCACTCGAGGCTCCAGAGCAGGTTCGCGAGCTCCTCGACGCGCGTCCTTCTCGAGAGCCTGCGGCGCTGCTCGTCGCTCAGGTAGCCGTCCACAAGCTTGCCCGCTCGCCAGCGGGCGTGGAGGCCGACGATCGCCTCACGGAGCCCCTGCTCGTCCTCGGGAGCGACCACGACGCCCGCGCCGGTCTCGCGCACGAGCTGCGCGGCGGCGCCGTCCGGTGGCACGGCCGCGAGGATCGGCCGCTCCGCCGCGAGGTACTCGAAGATCTTCCCGCTCGGCACGACGCGCCCGCGGCCGGCCGCGTCGGGCAGCAGCAGCAGGTTCGCCTCGGAGTCGCGCTGCAGCTCGAGCGCCCTGCGGCGCGGCGCGTACGGGATCAGCTCCAGCCGGTCGCCAAGGCCGAGCTGCTCCACCCACTCGCGGTCAGCCGCGCGAAAGTCGCCGACGAACCGGGCGACGGCGTCGTCGAGGCCCGACTCGGCGAGGGCGGTCAGGAAGGCGCGAGGGTTCCGCTTGCCGAAGAAGCTGCCGGTGTGCGTGATGCGGAAGCGTCCGTCGGGCCGGTACTCGAGCCCCGCGAAGTCGTCGAAGTCGCACCCGTTGGGGATCACGCGCACGGGGCCGACGGGATCGAACGCCCGCACCTCGTCCGCGATCGCCTCCGAGACGGTGACGACTGCGTCGGCGTTCTTCGCCACGAGCCGCACGACGCCCTCGAGCGCCTTCTCCTTCATCCGCACGGAGGCGCGCTCGAAGCGGCGGTCGGCGTTCGAGACCACCGAGTCGCGCTGGTCGGCCACCCACGGGATTCCCGCCAGCCGCTTGACCGCAGAGCCGATCAGGTTCAGCGAGAGCGGGGGGCTCGTCGTGATCACGGCCTCGATCCCTTCCTGCCGCACGATGCGGACGGCGGCCGGGACCGCGGTCGGGGCCCAGGTCACGCTCGCGTCCGGGAGCAGCAGCCGGCGGTAGGCGAGGCGCGCCTGCGCC
>JBKPHO010000584.1:0-5181 GCA_046729915.1 Actinomycetota bacterium
GAGATCCTCGACAAGGCCCTCGCCGGTGAGCGCATCGACGACACCGAGGCGCTGACACTGCTGGAGTCGCGGGACCTCGTCGCGGTCGGCCGTACCGCCGACGAGCTCCGGGCCCGCAAGACCGACCCGACGCGGATCACGTTCATCGTCGACCGCAACCTCAATTACACGAACATCTGCGTCACGGACTGCGACTTCTGCGCCTTCTACCGCCGCCCCGGCGACGCGCGCGAGGGCTACCTGCTGCCGAAGCCGGTCATCTTCAAGAAGATCGAGGAGACGCTCGCGATCGGCGGCACCGGCGTGCTGATGCAGGGAGGCCACCATCCCGATCTCGGGATCGAGTACTACGAGGACCTCTTCCACTCGATCAAGGCGCGCTACCCGATCCACCTGCACGCGCTCTCGCCCCCGGAGATCCAGCACATCGCGCGCCGCTCGAAGCTGACGGTCTGGCAGACGCTCTCGCGCCTCCGCGACGCGGGCCTCGACTCGATCCCGGGCGGCGGCGGCGAGATCCTCGTCGACCGCGTCCGCGACGAGATCGCGCCCAAGAAGACGAAGACGGCGGAGTGGCTCGGCGTGATGCGCCACGCCCACCGGCTCGGCATGTCGACGACGGCCACGATGATGTACGGCCACGTCGAGACGCTCGCCGACCGCGTCGAGCACATGGGTCGCATCCGCGAGCTGCAGGACGAGACGCACGGCTTCCGCGCCTTCATCTCGTGGACGTTCCAGTCGGACGGGAACCGCCTCGCCGCGAAGGTCCCGCGCGAGGCGATGCCGACCTCGTTCGACTACCTCCTCACGCAGGCGGTCTCCCGCATCTACCTCGACAACGTCGACCACATCCAGTCCTCGTGGGTGACGCAGGGGATGAAGGTCGGCCAGGTCGCCCTCGGGTTCGGCGCCGACGACCTCGGCTCCGTGATGATCGAGGAGAACGTCGTCTCGGCTGCGGGAACGACCCACCGCAGTAGCACGGAGGAGTTCGTGCGCGCGATCAAGGCGCTCGGCAAGACCCCCGTGCAGCGCGACACGCTGTACCGCGACGTAAAAGTTTGGAATTAGCAAACTTCGCGGGGGTTCCGCTACCGTGAGCCGGGGTCGTGCTCCGCCGAGTACTCATCGGAGCCCTGCTGACAAGCCTCGCCGCCGCTGTCACCGGGCCGGCGCGCGCCGCGACGCAGGTGCTGATGCCGAACGTGAGCTACGCGCGTACGGTGCAGTTCACCGCGCACGGGCCCGTCGTCATGCACGTCCTCACCGCCCCGCGCCCCGGCGGCCTGTACCAGCTAAAGCCGCTGCTCTCGAACGGGACGATCCTCGGCAAGGAGCGCGTGACCTCGATGGAGAAGGACGTCTCCGGCGCCGCGACCGTCGCCGGCGTGAACGGCGACCTCTTCAACTTCAACGACGGGCACCCGACCGGGATGGTGATGCAGAACCGCGTCCTCCAGAGCCAGCCGTATCGGTTCCGGTCGAGCGTGGGCATCGGCGCCGACGGCCGGTTGAACGTGGCGCGCGTCTCCTTCTACGGCTACTGGCAGGGCCTCGGCCAGCGCCGGCCGCTGACGGGGCTGAACCAGCCGCCGCGCGCTGACGGCACCTCGCTCTTCACGCCCACCTGGGGCGCGAGCACGCCGAGGATCCCGGGCGTGGCCGAGGCTGTCCTGCAGTCCTTCCCGCCGGCCGTTCCGGGCGGGGAGCTGAGCGGTGTCGTCTCCTTCCAGGACACCGGCGGCGGCACACCCATCCCGCGCAACGGCGCCGTCCTGCTCGCGCGCGGCTCGCAGGTGGCGAAGCTCCAGCTGGAGGCGACGCCGGGGACGCAGGTCCTGACCCGGCTGATCCTCTCGCCCGACTGGCTCGCAGCGGGGGTCACCGACGCGATCGGCGGCGGGCCGATGATCGTCCGCAACGGCAGGCCGCTCTGGGCGGCCGGCGAGGACTTCCTGCCCACGCAGCTCGGACCGCGCAATCCACGCACCGCGGTCGGCCAGCGCCGCGACGGGAAGATCGTTCTCGTCGCGATCGACGGGCGCCGGCGCGGCTACAGCGTCGGCGTGACGAACTTCGAGCTCGCGCAGGCGATGGTCCGCCTCGACGCCGTCACCGCGTCGGCCCTCGACGCCGGCGGCTCGACCACGATGGCGTTCGACGGCAAGCTGCTCAACCGGCCGTCCGACCCGGGCGGGGAGCGGTCCGTTGCCGAGACGCTCGCGATCCTCTACACGGGCGTGTACGCGCCGCCGCCGCTGCTGCCGGTGGTCTCGCCGAACGGCGACGGGATCGCGGAGCGCCAGCAGCTTGCCTACAAGGTGGTCGCGCCCTCGGCGGTCACGGCGAGCCTGGTCGGGCCCGGGGGCACAACCGCGTTCACGCAGACCGTCTCGCGCGAGGCCGGGACCTACGCGATCAACTGGCCGACCGGGGCGACCCTCCGCGCGCGACGCAAGCAGGCCGACCCGCTCGGCCGCTGGCGCTGGGTCGTCTCGGCCAAGGACGAGAGCGGGCGCCAGTCGTCGGTCGAGCGCGGGTTCTGGCTCAACGACACGCTGGGCTTCATGCGTGTCGCGCCCAAGGCGGTGAAGCTGCGCAAGCGGAGCCGCAAGGCCGCGGTCGTCGCCCGCTTCAAGCTCGCGTACGCCGCGCGCGTGACGCCGTCGATCTGGACGAGCTCGGGCGTGCTCGTCCGCCGCCTCCCGCCGCGCCAGCTCGGCGCCGGAACCCGGGCGATCGCCTGGAACGGCCGCTTCGCCAGCGGCCGGCCCGTCTACCGCGGCACCTACGCCTTCAAGGTCTCCACGCGAAACTCGTACGGCCCCGCGGACCTGACGCAGAAGTTCAGGGTCCGCTGACGCTCTAAGTCCAGGATCCGCTGACCCCGTAACTAGACTCGCGCGGGTGCTCGCGTCGATCTCGGGCTCCGTCACCAACTTCGTCGGCAACCACGGGGTCTACGCGGTCTTCCTGTTGATGGCGATCGACGCCGTCTTCCCGGCCGCGAGCGAGCTGGTGATGGTCTACGCAGGAGCGCTGGCTTCCGGCGCGTTCGCCTCGCAGCAGGTCGTGCTCTTCGGGCACGAGGTCGCCTCCGACGGGTGGGCCTTCGTGACGATGGCGCTCGCGGGCGCGCTGGGATACCTGCTCGGCTCGATCGTCGGCTGGTGCATCGGCCGCTACGGCGGGAGGCCCTTCGTGGAGCGGCACGGGCGCTACTTCCACCTCGGCGGAGACCGGTTCGAGCGCGCGGAGCGCTGGTTCGAGCGCCACGACCGCTGGGCGGTCCTGCTCGGCCGCGTTACGCCGGTCGTGCGCTCGTTCGTCTCGATTCCGGCCGGCGTGTTCCGCATGCCGCTCGGCCCCTACACGCTGCTCACGATTCCCGGCTCGGTGGCCTGGGCCTTTGCGTTCGCCGCGATCGGCTGGGCATTCGGCAGCAATTACGAGCGCTTCCACAACGCCTTCGACATCGCGATCGCGGCAGGAGCGGCGCTGCTGGTGCTGTACCTGGTCGCTCGCCGTGCCTCTAGACTCCGCCAGCGTGCCTAGCGCCTCGCAGATCCCTCTCGTAGACGTCAAGGCCCAGTACGAGCGCCTGATCCCGCAGATCCAGGAGCGGATCGCGAAGGTGCTCGACTCCGGCACCTTCATCCTCGGCCCGAACGTGAAGGCGTTCGAGGCGGAAGCGGCGGAGCTCCTCGGGGTGCCGCGCACGGTCGGCGTCGCAAACGGCACGGACGCGCTTGTGCTCGCGCTCGACGCGATGGGGATCGGGCCCGGCGACGAGGTGATCTGCCCCTCCTTCACGTTCTACGCGACCGCCGAGTCGATCGCGCGCCGGGGTGCGACGCCGGTCTTTGCCGACATCGACCCCGTCACGCTCAACCTCGACCCGGAGGACGTCGCCGCCCGCGTCACCGACCGCACCCGTGCGCTCATGCCGGTCCACCTCTTCGGGCGCGTGATGCCGCTCGGCGGCCTTGCCGAGCTCGGCATTCCGATCGTCGAGGATGCGGCCCAGGCGTTCGGAGCCGAGGGGGTCGCCAGGGTCGGGGCGCTCTCGACCTTCAGCTTCTTCCCGACGAAGAACCTCTTTGCGATCGGCGACGGCGGCCTCGTCGCGGCCACCGACGAGGAGCTCGCCGATCGGGTCGCGCTGCTGCGCTTCCACGGCTCGCGCGAGAAGAAGAACTTCGAGGCGGTCGGCTACAACTCGCGGCTCGACGAGCTGCAGGCCGCGGTGCTGCGGTTGTTCCTCGGCGAGCTGGAGGGCTGGAACCGCGCCCGGCGAGAAGCCGCCGCGCGCTACGAGGAGCTGGGCCTGGGTGAGCTGTGCGAGCCGCCCGCCGACGAGCCCGGGCACGTCTACCACATGTACGTCGTCCGCTCCGCCGAGCGGGACCGGCTCCGCGAGGCGCTGGCCGCCGCCGGGATCGGCCACGCCTCGTACTACGTCACGCCGACCCATCTCCAGCCTGCACTGCGCTACCTCGGCTGGAAGGAGGGCTCGCTGCCCGAGACCAAGCGCGCTGCGGCCGAGAACCTGGCGCTGCCGATGTGGGCCGGGATCTCGGCCGAGGCGCAGGAGCGTGTCGTCGCCGTGATCCGCGAGGCCGCGGCGGTGCGCGCGTGATTCCCGTGAACAGGCACCGGCTGTGGCAGATGGGGGCCGACGCAGTCCTGATCGCCCTCGCGTGGTGGCTCGCCTTCGAGCTGCGCTTCGACCACGGCGTGCCGCGCTACTACGAGACGCTCTTCCGGCGCACGATCCTGATCGTCGTCGCGATCCAGCTCGTCGTCTTCGTCCTCTTCCGTTTCTACGACCGCTGGTGGCGCTACGTCTCCATCCGCGACATGTGGTCGGCCGCACGCGGGGTGACGGCGGCTGCGCTTGCGGCGAGCCTGACGGTCTACTTCTTCTCGCCGGTCGCGCAGGTGCGGCTCCCGCGGTCGGTCGCGATCATGGACTGGCTGCTGCTGCTCGCGTTCGTGGCCGGCACGCGGCTGCTCGCCCGCAGCGTGATCGAGCGGCCCGGGATCGGCCTCGTCGCGCGCGGCAAGGAGGTGCTGGTCGTCGGCGCGGGCGACGCGGGCCAGCTCGTGATCCGCGAGATGCAGCGCAACCGCCAGCTCGGCTACACGCCGATCGGCCTGATCGACGACGACCCGCGC